>NZ_JACHIG010000008.1 GCF_014203095.1 Prosthecobacter vanneervenii
GGCTCCCACCATGCAAAGCGTTGGGTTTTCATCGACATGTCTTCTTGCCTCGATGCACCCAATTTGCCAATCGACAGGTTTTCAAACACGACCTAAGATCATATCATGTGCGCATGGATGTCCGCGGCAAAAGCACGCGGCGGAACCCGGTGCAGACGCTGCTGGAACCCGCCGTGGTGCGGCAGAGCGCTGGGTTTGCTGCCTCGGATTTTATGTCTGTCACCCTAAATCCTCAGCCCGTTGGGGCTGGTGAGAGTTTGGGGGGCGAAGAGAATAGAACCGTATTTCGCAGAGTGTGGTGTGCAGCTATGGGTTTGAGCTGGTTTGCTGCGGGGGCGACTTTCCAGAACCGCACTCGGAGAGTGCGGACCACTTCACGCTGGGATGACTGAGGGGCAGGGTGTTTGCCACACGCTGATGGACGGGCGGGCTGTCGCCACACCCATCCTACATTCCAGTGTGGGGCAACGCTTATTTGACGAAGTCGGTGAAGCCGGACTCTGTGCGTTTGAGCTCAGCCTTCATTGCGGTGCGAAGTTCACTGATGCGGCTGACTTGAGAAGGATCATTGATGAGGTTTTTGAGTTCTTCGGGGTCGTTTTTGAGATCGTAAAGTTCTTCGCCAGACACGCCGTCGAGGTAGTGGACGAGCTTGAACTGACCCTGCACGACGGCGCTGTAGAGGGGGACACCTTGGTGGTTGTCCTGCTTGGCGCCTGTAAGAATGGTCTGGCTGACTTTGGAGCCGTATTCGTTGCCCATGTGCTCGTAGTAGCAGGGGTGCGGCCATGCGGTTTCGGGTTTTTCGAGAAGGGGGATCAGATCGCGGCCGTGGGTCTGCCAGGGGACTTTGACGCCGGTGATGGAGAGGAAGGTGGCAGCGAGATCGGGAGCATTGACGGAGGCGGCGCAGACTTTGCCAGTGGGGAAACGCGAGGGCATGCTGATGATGAGCGGAGAGCGGTAATTGGCGTCATACGGCGCTAGCTTGGTGCGGAAACCGTGCTCTCCCATGGAGAAGCCCTGGTCGGCGGTGTAGATGATGAGGGTGTTGTCGTACTGCCCTGATTCTTTGAGCGCGGCGATGAGCTGGCCGACGCCTTCATCGATGGCGGGGACGCATTCGTTGACTTGGCGGACCCAGTCGTCGAAGCGTTTGCCCCGTTTGCTTTCGCCAAAGGCTTCGCCGCCTTTTCCGGCCATGGGGTGGCCATCGGGGCCTTTGGTCCATGCCTGCGTTTTATTGAGGTAGCCGGGCTTGTCTGCGCGTGGGGGAAAGATGTCGGCGGGGACTGGGACCTCGGCATTTTTATAAGCACCCTTGTGGCGTTTGGCGGGGATGGAGGGGCCGTGGACACTGCCGTAGCAGACCCAGAGGTACCAGGGCTTGGCAGTATCGCGGTTTTTGCCACGGATGTAATCGAGGGACCACTGGGTGTAGTTGTCTGCCGGATAGCCTTCGATGGTCTGCTCCTTGCCGTCCACGCTCATGATCTGCGTTTCGTAGTAGGCACCTGCGTTTTCGGGATGGAGGGGACGATTCCAGACGATCTGGTGGTCCCAGTCGCGGCCCCAGCCGGTGTCGGTGCCGGTGTGCCATTTGCCGATCTGCGCTGTGTGGTAACCCTGCCTGCGCATCTCTGCGGGGATGAAGGGGCATTGCTTGGGATCGTAGGTGCTGCCGGGGTATTTGCCCTCCATGGACATGGACTCGATGCCATGCGGGAAGCGCCCGGTGAGCATGGTGGCGCGGGAGGGCATGCACCAAGAGCCGAGGTAGGCGGCGTGGAAGCGCACGCCGTTGCTGGCGAGGGCATCGATGTTGGGCGTCTTGACCCAGGGCCAAGAGCCGGGATAGCAGCCCACCGTTTTGGTGGATTGATCGTCGGCGTAGATGAAGAGGATGTTGGGTCGCTTGGCCTCGGCCGCGAGCATCTGGAGCGCAAACGTGCAGAGCAATGTGACGATAAAAGCCTTCATGGTGCGCGATTAACGTAGCGCACCATGGCTTTGTAGCCGCAAAAGCATGCAAACTGACTCAGGCTGCCGTGCCCTGCGAAGGAGGCGGGAGCTTGGCCATGGGAGGGCGTGCGACGGCTGCGGGGGGCTTGGCCACAGGAGGTGCCGGCGGCTTTGCAACGGGCTTTGCCATGGGCATTCCTGGTGGTTTGGCCACGGGCTTGACCACACCTGCGGGCATGGGCGGGGGCGCAGGCTTGGCCACAGGGAAAGCAGGTGGTGTCACAGCTGGCATGGGAGGTGGCTGGGGCACTGGAGCTACGGCGGCGACGGATGCGGGCTGCCGGATGATGGAGGAGAGCACGGAGGTGGGAGGAGGCCCTGGCGGAGCGGCCTTGGGAGCATGCGCTTTCTGAATCATGTCCCAGAGTCTGAGCCCGCGAAGCAGGGGGTGTCCGCGCAGGGCGGCGAGCACGTTGTCCCTGGAGGCAGGCGGCTCGGTGGCGAGCTGGTCGTAGGAGCCCTCCCGCTGAGCGGCGAGCATGCGACCGAGCGCCGAGAGCACCGCGGCCTCCGAAGCGGGGATATGATGGAAGGTGTTCTTTGCCTTGAAGGCATTGAGCAGCTCCATGGTGAGCTGACCGGAGACAGGTGCGATGTCATTGCGCAGCAGCAGTGTGTCGCCCGCAGATTCCTTGAGCCGCTCTAGCACAGCGATGAAGCTGCCACGCATGGAATTGCTGGTGACGACGCGGACCTTGCTGCCGCCCCACTCGAACCAGCGGTCGGAGCCGTCGAAGTTGTCATAGGTTTTGCGGATGTCGCCCTCGCTGATGGTGACTGGCGGAGCAACCATGAGCTGGATGAGATCGCGGGTGCGCTCGCCGAGGTCGATGGCGCTGGGGGCATCTGCTTCGGACTTTGCAGCTGTGACGGCTTCCTGGAAAAGGGAGTCCACTTTCTCCGCGAGGCTCTGACGTGGCAGAGAAGGAACGGCAAGGCCAGATGGTGGAGGCGGTGGCTGTGCCACGGATGGCGCGGGAATGGCTGAGGCAACCGCAGCGGGTTTGACCTCGTCCAGTGGAATGGCGGCCACGGGCACTGCGACTGCCGCTGGTACCGGGACCTGAACGGGAATGACCTGCTGTGGCACAGGGGGCGGCATGGGTGGCGGAACAACGGGCTGCGCACTGACTGCGGCCACAATCTCTGGCGGCAGCGCCGAAGACGATGTGCGCATGGCGTACAACTCTGCCGCTGCGGCGAGCAGATGGCGCGGGAAGATGGCCCCGCCTGCGGTGAGACGGGCGATGTCTTCCTCCTGCAAAGGATGAATGGCGGAAGTGATGCCATCTTTCTGGCGCTGAGCCGCGAGAGCGGGGCTGTCGAGGCGACAATTGAGAAGCAGACGCTTCTGCTCATTGGCGATGGGCAGCATGTCGATGACCGGCAGGCGGAAGCCGAGCGGGGCATTGGTGTCTGGTACGCCCACACGGCCACGCAGAGCCTGAGTGAGTGAGGCGTCCCAAGCGGCATAGCGCTCGGCCACGAGCCCGATGAGAACGACCCAGTTCTGACTCTGGTCGATGAGAGCAAAGAGCAGGCGCTGCATTTCATCGAGCTGCGGCTGGGTGATGACGAGGTCTAGCTGGTCGAGGACGAGCACAACGGGTGCGCCAGCCTGCGAGGCGAGTTTTCCAAAAAGCTGGATGACGATGCCCATCTCTGAGCGAGCGAGAGGCTCGACGACGCCGAGGTATTTCAGCTCGGCCTCAGTGAGGTAAGCGGCGCCGGAGAGCCACTGGGCGGCGAGGTGCTCCTTGTCGTCTCTGAGGATATTGAGCAGGCAACGCAGAACACTGCGAGGGACCATGGGATGCTCGGCCTCCAGGAGCTGGACGGCTTGATGGATCATCTCCTTGCGTGTCTCCAAGCTGATCTCCGCCCAAGCGTCATGAAGCTGGGGAAAGGTGAAGTCCTGCTCTACGACGGGCTTGAGCAGGGCATAGGCGAGCAAGCGCAACTGGCTGTAGGGGGTCTCTTTGCCCTCCTTGCTACGGGCGGGATGGCGCAGGCTGCTGACGAAACGGGAGAGGATGAAGTTTTCCAGGGCCTCGGGCTGCAGCGGCGGATTGGGCGCATAGGCGTAAAAGATGCTGTCTGCACACTCATGACGCAGACGCGAAAAGAGGTGCGACTTCCCAGAACCACCGGCTCCACGCACAAAGCGCACCTGGCTGCGATGCTGGGCGCGCACCTGATCCACCACCACACGGAGCGCGCCAAACGGCACTGAATGGATGTAGGGCACGTCCACAAAAGCGGCGGCGTTCCACAAGTCGTTTTCGCCCACACTGGTGGATGTGAAGGGATTTAGAGCAGCATACGGGGACATGGTCTCGGGAGTCGGTTTAAGATTCGGGAGGAAAAAGGGCTGGATCAGGAGAGCCAGCACCAGGAGTAGCCGGGAGGACCGAGAGACATCGGAACAAGCAGGGCGCGTTCATGTTCCGGGAGGTCTTGCGGTCGTTCACAGGGTTCTAACAGGAGGCGACCGTCATTGTAAAGCTTCTCGATAAACCTTCGGAAAAGCTGAATATCAGGCATGCCGCCACGTTCCGCAGCCCAGGTCTGGTAACGGGCGAAGGTGCTGGGTATGGGGATCATCATGGTGGAAGAGCGGATGCGGTCGAGCTCGTACCAAGCCTGGAGCTCGACCTCTGATGGCGCGATGACTGAGGTGGAGGGAGGAGCAGGCGGGGAGGACGGCTCCTGATCGAGCCAGGCGAGCAACTCCTCCAACGATGCAGGCTGAGAGCGTGCGCCATTTACTATCAGGAGGATTTTCTGCAAAGCGGTGCGCTGGGCTGTCGTGAGAGCCTGCGTTGGGCGCGGCCTGTGTGCGTAAACCAGCCTTTTGGCACCAGACTGCAAGAATGCTTCTCCTGAAGAAACGAGCTGAGCCAGGGCGGTCTCAAAGAAGGGTCGAAGTGTTAAGGGCAGCTTAGTCTGGAGCTTTGCAGCTGACTGCTCTTTGGCAGATGCCTGCACCCAGCTTTTCAAGTAGGCGGCGGTGGCTGCCTCAGGACTTTGAGGAGTGAAAAAAGGCTGCGGCTTGGCGGCCGTACCAGCGAGGATGCGAGTAAGCGGGCCCGTGGAGGCCAGAGCGTCAAGTGCGGCTGCCACGGCTTTGGGGGAGGCGGCTTTGCCGAGCGTGGGCTTGATGAGCTTGGCGATTTCAGCTGCTTTTAGCGGCAGCTCACTGCGGGCAAGCGCGTCGAGGATGGCGGTTTCGAGCGTCATGAAAATTCTGCGGCGATGGTTTAGTCCTCAAGATGGTGGTCGAGCCAGCGGGTCACATCATGCACGACCTCCTCGCGCTGAACATCGTGCAGCAGGAGATGGTAGGAACGAGTGTACCAGAGGAGCTTTTTGTCGCGGCTGCGCATCTGCGCGAAGAGCCCCTGAATCTGGTCTGCGGAAGACATCACATCATTAGGTGAGGCGACAAACAATACGGGCATCTTCAGACGGTGGGCTGAGTCTGTGTTGGCATCCAGCATGCCGCCGATGGCGGAAAGCAGGCGCAGGGAGAAGGCGCTGACGTGATGGGGTGTGACGGCCATCTGACCACCATGGGTAGAGTGTGAGGTGACCTGGATCTTGGACTCGTCCACACCCGCCAGCTCTCCGAGGGTGTAGCGCGAGCGCGGGGCAAGCCGGGCGGCAGTTTCGAGAACAAAGCGCTGGAAACCGGTGAGCGTCATGCGAAGCCCGGCCACAGGCGAGGCGAGAATGATGCCATCGGGATCGGACCAGTTGCCGAGAAGATCTGCGGCGGTGTGCAAAGCGATGAGGCTGCCGAGGCTCTCGCCATACCAAAAGACCGGGGTGCGCGGGTGCCTGCGCTTGATGAGCGCATGGAAGGTGGCGAGGTCTTTCTGCCAGATTTGGGCGCTCTGGATGTCTCCCCGCTCAGCGATGACGGGGTCATTTCCCTGCCCGCGCAGATCGTAGGAGTACACGGTGTAGCCGCGCAGGGGAAGCTGCTCTCCGAGATACCAGAAGTCTGACTTGGCCCCGCTGAGGCCGTGCACTGCGATGACCACGCCGCGAGGTTTGGTGCCTGCAGGAACGGGCCAGGCTTTCCATGGCATGGTCTTGCCATCGTAGCTGACCCAGTTTTCCGTGTTGAGGGCACCGCGGCCTGAGGTGATTTTTTTCACCGAGGCGCAACTGCTGATGACGACAAGAAGCGTCAGCAGCAAAAGTCGCTGGAGCAGAGGGATGTGCATGGCCTCAGGCTAAAATGTCCAGCGCCGCCTCCACGAAGCGCACCTGAACCTGCACACGCTTGTCGAGGGCAAACTCCGAGGGGGACTCGAAGGTGAGGGTGACCGGACAGCCGCGCACGTGAAGCTCCACGGCCTCGGGCATGCCGGGAAGATGGGTGGGTAGAGTGCGGCGGCGAATGACACCCCTGTCGGCACGGGTGCCCTCGATGCTTTTGCGTGGATCAGGACTGATGACGCGTGCGCAACGCTCGATGATCTGATGGCCAATTGTCTGGCGAGCTTGATTGAGCTCATAGAGATAGATGCCCTGGGCATCGTAGTCTTCATGAAGGCAGAGGCCGAAGCGCAGGGCACGGCCGGTGACCCACTGCTGCCAGGGGCCGCAGATTTCATCGTCGGCCATGTGGAAGCGGCGGTTGATGTCGAATCCGCGATGATCGATACGCGTGTTTAAAATGAGGCCTACTGGATTGAGGCAGGGAGCGATCAAGAATGAGCCGGTCTTGATGGTGGCGACATGCTTTTCCGCCCAAGTGAGCAGGCCCCAGGCAGAGCCGGCCTCGTCGCCATGAACACCGGTGGAGAGATAGATGGCTGGCTCTCCTGCCTGCGCGGCCTTTGATTCGAGAACGATAACGGGAATGTCCTTCACCACGCAAAGGATCTTCACAAGGCAGCCCGCGCTGCGCGCGAGCATGCGCCAACGCTGGATGAGGTGCTGTGCGTCATGCGCACGGTGGTTGGGGAGCAGCTTCACGGCGCGCAGCATGGCAGAGCCGGGGCGTTCGTCATTCTGAATTCCGCATTCAGTCCTTTTTCTTCTTTGGCTTTCCTTTCTTCTCCGGAGGCGCCTCCTTGGTACGGCCTTCGTTTTTGGCCACCTCTTCAGGCTCGGGGATTCTTCCCTGGTCATTGGTGCGCTCGATCCATTCACTGAGGACTGAACTTAGGCGCTCGCGGGCAGCACGGTGCTCGGGGCTGTTTGATTTGGCGAGGTTGTGGATCTCATGGGGGTCTTCCTGCAGATCATAGAGCTCTTCTTCCGGCATGGTGGGGGCGGCAAGAGAGGCCTGGGCAGGGGTCAGCTTGTCCTGAGCGGCGAGTTCCTTGATGAGGTTCCACACGGGATACTGCTTCTCCTTGTAGGCATTGTGCTGGAGGAAGGGGCGGTCGGGGGTGAAGTTGCGGATGTAACGGTAGCGCGCATCGCGCACGGTGCGGAAGCGGAATACGGTCTCGTCGCAGCGATCGCGCGCGCCAAAGACGTACTCGCGAGGCGGCTCTGCATTTGCGCCCATGAACACCCTGCCCTGCATGCCCTCGGGTTTGGCGATACCCGCCCATCCGAGGGTGGTGGCGGTGAGGTCGATGGACAAGAGGAGGCGGTCGCTGACTTTTCCTGCTTCGTATCCAGCGGGCGGATTCAAAGCGGAGGGCCAGCTGAGGATGAGCGGGGTGTGGAGCCCTTCCTCGTAGCAGAACTGCTTGGCGCGGACGTGGGCGGCACCGTGGTCGCCCATGAAGCAGATCACGGTGTTTTCCATGAGGCCGTCGCGTTTCAGGAGTTCCATGACTTTGCCGATCTTGCGGTCCAGCTCGGTGGCGGCGTCGAGGTACTGCGCCATGTCTTTTCGGGTGATTTCGTAATCGGGGTAGTAGGGCGGGATTTCCACCTTGGCAGGGTCGGCGTGGGGTGGGGCGTGGAAGGTGCGGTGGGTTTCCTGAAAATTGAGCTGCGCGTAGAAAGGCTGGTGCTGCTTGAGGTCGTCCCAATTGGCGGAGTCGAAGGGCTTGGCGGGCCCTTGGAAATTCCAGTCGGTCTTGCCGCTGCCCTTGAAGCCTGCTTCGGGTGGCAGGTCTTTGACATTGGCGGTGAAGTAGCCAGCCTCGCGCATGCGCTCGCTGATGACCTTCACGCCTGCGGGCAGGGTGAAGCCGTCATCGCGATGGGAGCGGTGATTGTGCGCGCCGATGGTGGTCTGATACATGCCGGTATTGAAGGCGGAGCGGCTGGCGGAACAGACGGGGGCCGTGGTGTAGTAGCGGGTGAAGCGCATGCCTTTGGCGGCGAGAGCATCCAGCACGGGCGTGGAGACTTCCTTGGCACCGTAACAGCCTAGATGAGGACCAAAGTCCTCGGCGATGAGCCAGAGGATGTTGGGGCGCTTTTCCTCGGCGTGGAGGGTGGCGGCCACGCAGAGACTGAGAACAAGGAGAAAACGAATCATGCGCACAGCATGACGAAAAATGCGGCGCAGACGCAAGAAAGTATTTGTAGCGAAGGCCTGATCGTCGCCTGCCGAGGCGAACCTTTATTTCATCATCTTCTGCGCCGTGGAGATGATGCGTTCCTCAAGGGTGTCCGCGAACTTATCAGGGTGCAGGGGGTTGGACCAGTACATCAGCGAACGAAAGGCCTCATAGCCACCTTCCAGCAGAACGCGCCTGCTCGGAATGTAGGCGAGGATGTCGTTGCTGTAGCCTGCGACCCACAAGGCCCCCGGCCCAGTGAATTCGCGCTTCAGGCGCAGGGAATAGTCCACGCAGGTCTCACCGCTGAGCGCCACGAAGGTGAGATCATGGCCAAAGTGCACCACTTGAAGCGGGCAGTCGTAGTGGTCGCGCAGGCCGGTGTGCTTGATCGCATACAAGCGCTTTTCATCCCACTTGCGCTGATAGATCTCGTAGCTTTTTTCATAGCCTTCGCCTGTGCTCAGCCGTTTTTCGATCTGGGCTGCCGTAGGAATGGACTGGTAGTCGAGTCGCGTGGTCTGCCAGTCAATGCGCAGCGGGCCATGGATCGGTTTCGGTTTTGCATCCAGCGCGGCCTCCACCGCTGTGGCGAGGCTCTGGCCGTGGCGGAGGCTGAAGATGGGACTGAAACGGGGATACGCGTTCTGATCACCACCGCAGCCCATCATGAATAATGCGATCGCGCCTGGATGCGCCTCTTCGATAAACTGCTGCGCATGACCTGCATAGTCACCGTGCCATTGCTTAATGCTCATGGATGTGTTGTGGCAGGCGTAGCCAAAGACGATGGCGCTCAGCTTTCCAGCGGCCGTTTGAACCGTGAGCACGGGCACATCATGATCCACCACGCCCTCGGGATTCGGGCTGTTCAAGAAGGGTTCGCCCGAAGGCTTGTCGTTTTTCAGTCTGCGGTTCATGGCAAAGCCGCAACGTGCGTGGCCATAACTGACCGTCGCGGGCTCCAGCTGCTGCAAGGCATCACCGACGATGCCGACGATTTTGTCCTTGAGCCATGCGTTGTAGCGCAGGCAGCGCTCCTTGCGGAGGGGATCGGTGAAGCTCATGAATTCCAGCTCCGTGTAGCGCAGCTCCGGACCGCAATGTGTGTGCGAGCAATTCAAAAGAAGCGCCTTCTCCGGCAGACTGAACTTGGTCTTCACGGCCTCAGCCACGGCGGCACGGAGCTGGGCTGTCACCTCGACGAGATCGAGGGTGACCATGACAAAGCGCTGCCCCTGCGCGTCCTGGAGCGCGAGCGCCTTTGCGTGGAGTTCCATCGCCGTGCCTTCGGCTGGCACCTCGCGGTTTGCGAAACCGGCGAGATACATCGGATCTGTGGGTGTGATGATCGTCCTGGCGGCTGCTGCTTTCCATTCTGGTGTCTGTGCCGACGTCTGTAGAAAGGATGCGAAGGCGAAGGCCAGGATCGGGAGAACAGGATTCATGATCGGAGACATACGCACTGAGCAGTGTGGATATGCCAATCCAGCTTTGGAGTGACATTGGTTCACTTCTAATGCAGCCGGGAGAAAATCTGACTGAGCGATCAGTCCCGTTTGCTCAGGAGATACTTGAGCAGCTCCAGGGCCTTGCGTTCGGGCATGGATTCGAGGAGGCCGGGGGGCATGAGGGAGACGGGCATTTTCTGGCGGCTTTTGAGATCGGCCTTGGAGATGATAACGGAGTCTGTGACGGTGCGGGCTGTGATGGCGGTGGCGGTTTCCTGCTCGATGACGCCAGATACGACGCTGCCGTCTTTTTTGGTGAGGACGTGGAGCTGGAAGTTGTCTCCGACGACAGCGTTGGGGTCGATGATGTTTTCGAGGAAGTAGTCGAGGCCATTGCGCCAGGAACCGGCTAGATCGGGACCGAGTTTGCCGCCGACTCCACCCATGGCGTGGCAGATGGCGCAGACCTGCTTGAAAGTTTCTTCGCCTGACTTTGCGTTGAAGGCCCAGAGAGGGGCTGATTGATAGGCCTTCTTTAATTTGGCGATGCTGGCTTTGGCGGCTTCGTTTGATTCGTTCACTTTGCCCCAGGTGACATCGAGGAGGGAGTTGATCTCGGTGTTGTTCAGGCTGCGCATCTGGCGGATTTGCAGGGAGCTGAGGTATTTTTTGTCGAAGGTGCCTGCTTTGACGGCGGCAAGCAGAGGCTGGGCAAGTTCGGCACGGCTAGTGAGGGTGCCGAGGGCGGCGGCGCGATCTGTGTCGTTGAGTTTGGGGAAGCGGCTGATGAGGGCAGTGGCTGTGACGGGATCGCTGGAGCGAGAGAGAAGAGGGATGACTGCGCTGGTGAAGTCGGGGTGATCGAGCAAGGTTGCGAAGATGGGGGTGGCTTCGGGATCGCTAACGCGTTTGAGGAGATCGAAGGCACTACGACGCTGCGGGAGCGGCTGAGAGGCATCGGCGAGGATGCCGCGCATCTTCGCGAGGACGGTTTTATCTCCAAAGAGAGCGGAGAGCTGATCGGCGGTGGCGCCGGGGAACTTGGCTTGCAGTTGCGGCCAAGCTTTGGGCATCGCGGCCTTCGCTTCGTCCTTCATGCCGAAGGCAAGGATTTTGAGATCACGCTCGGTCTGGATGGTGGGAATCAAGGCCTCGCGCCCTGCGGGAGTGGTGGCAGCGTACCAACGGATGGAATCGGCCAGGGATGGGAGGGGTGTTTTCGCTGCGAGTGCGAGGCCGCGGGGCCAATCTTCTGCGATCACGCGGGCGAGGCCGAACCAGATCATCTTGGGGAGGAAGCGGTCGTCTTTGTCCTCGGCGTGCATGGCGAGTGCGGAGGAAACTTCCCAGACAGTCTGGGGGGCTAGATTTGGAAGTGCGGAGGCGAGAGCGAGGCGGACGGTGGGTGAGGGATCGGTTTGGGCGAGCTTGAGGAGAGTGGTGGCGCTGAGCTTGGGTTTGCCGGCTTCTTCGGTGGCGAGCTGGATGGCCCAGGAGCGAACGATGTCGTTAGGATGCTCCACGCCTTGCTGTGCTATCGGCGCATCAAACTGGTTTTGAGATGCGAGCGTCCACAATGCACGCAGCCAAAAAAGATCGCCCTTGTACTCTAAGTCATAAATTTTGGTTACATCTGCAGCCGGTGTTTCCTGAAGCCTTTTGCGAGCCATTCGTGCCTCCCAATCGGTTCCTATCAGTTGCAATTCCACAAGCTGCGAACCGCTCATTCTTTCCAAATCCACCTTCACCGGCTTGTAGGTTTCCTTCCAGGAGATGCGGTAGATGCGGCCGTTGGAGCGGTCCCATTTTTCGTCTTCGGGGTTGTGGCAGTGCTGCGTGTCGGTCCAGTCGATGACATAGACGGCGCCGTCGGGGCCGGTCTGGAGATCGACGGGGATGTAGTCGGGGGCGGGGCTGTAGAGGAGATCGTAGCCGGCGTGGAAGGTTTCGTAGCCGCTGCCGGTGCGGACCATGTGCTGCTGATTGATCTGATGGCCGTGGAGATTGTGGGTGAAGAGGTGGTCGCGATAGATGGCGGGCCAGTTGTCGCCGTTGTAGATTATGGTGCCGACGTGCGAATGGCCGCCATAAACGGCTGTGGTGCCGGGTTTGCCTGCGCCGCCTTCGCCGCTGTCATAACGGGCGGAGGCGGGGAGGTAGTTTTGGAGATCGGGTGCGAAGTCTGGTGCGGTGGCGGAGATGAAGGGGGCGTATTTGCTGTTGGCCTGATTCCAAAAGTGGCCGTTGCGGATGGCATGGGTGGTGCCGCCTTTGCCCCAGAAGCTGCGGCAGTGGGTCATGAAGAAGTGGCCGTTGCTGTTGTAGTCGAGGCCCCACTGGTTGCTGCCACCGCTGCAGAAGATTTCGAAGACGTGCCGCACGGGGTGGTAGCGCCAGACACCTGCGTTGAGCGTGGTACGCTTGTCATCGGGTGTGCCGGGCTTGCCGATGTGGGACTGAGTGAAGACGCCTTGATTGCCGTAGAGCCAGCCGTCGGGGCCCCAGGTGAAGCTGTTGAGCGTTTCGTGAGTGTCCTGGTAGCCCCAGCCATCGAGGAGGATGTGGGCAGTGAAGGGTAGGCTGGGGACTTGTGCAACCGAGCCACTCGGGCCAGGAATGGCCCGGTTACTGGGCAGGGTCTTGTCGCCGTTTCGGGGAATGAAGAGCAGATAAGGGGCTGCGCCGACCCATACGCCGCCGAATCCGACTTCGATGCCGCTGACGAGATTGAGGCCTTCGCAGAAGACTTTTTTGGTTTCGAAGGAGCCGTCGCCATCGGTGTCTTCGAAGATGCTGATGCGATCTTTCCCCTGCCCTTCCGGCTGACGGTTGGGATAACTAAAGGCTTCTGCCACCCACATGCGGCCGCGCTCATCGAAGCAGAAGGCGATGGGCTGGCGCACATCGGGCTCGGCGGCGATGAGCTCGACCTGGAAGCCGTCCTGCAATTTCATACCAGCGACGAGTTTTTGTGCGGCTTCGTTTTTAACGGGCGATGGTTTAGCGGTATTGGGCAGGAGGTGCCAGAGAACGGGGCTTTCATCGCCACGTTTATTGCGGTCTGAGCTGACGCTGAAGGAAGCCACGGCGAAGGTGGGCTTTTGAGCGTGGAAGACGAAGTCGTCGAAATTCACGTGTCCCCAGCCGGATTTGGATTGATCGACGATGCGGATGAAGATGCGTTTGCCGACGACTGCTTCCAAATTAACGGCGACGCGCTTCATGTTTTCCTGCTGGGCGGCGCTGCTGCTCTGGATGATTTTGCCGGTGGCTTCCTCGATGATCTCGACGCGCTCGGTGTTGGCATCCGGTGCGGCTCCGAGAAGGAAGCTGGCCCAGGGGTGAGTGGCGACGAAGCTCGCGGAAGTAAGAGTGCCGGTGCCTTTGTCTCCGCTGCGCTCGTAGCCGCCGAGCCAGAACTTGCCCGCGTGCTGGGAGTTGCCACGTTTGCGGATGGCGACGGTGTCGCCTTCGACGGGCTGCTTTTCCCAAGCGTCGCCTTCGGCCTTCCAGCCTGCGAGGGTGCCGGTTTCGAAGCCGAGGTTGAGCTCGGTAGGTGGCGGGATGGAGGGGACGTCGGTGGTGCTAAGATTGCGGGCAGGAGTGCCTGCATCACTTCGGAGCGGCATGGTGGTTTTGCCGAGGTGGGTGAGCTGGATGTTGCGGAACTGCACTTTGGCAGGGCCGGGGCCGCTGTGGAGCTGGAAGGCGATTTTGCCGCTCCACTCGGCGGTTTTGGCCTCGTGGTCATCAAGCACGCTCATGAGGATGTCGTTCACCCGGACCTCCACGTGGGAGGCGGTGGCGGTGATCTGGTATTTGTTCCAGTCGCCAGCTTTGATGACGCTGGTGAGGCTCTTGGGCTCGGCGAAGACATCGGCCCAGCGGCGGCCATCGGGGGCGATGCTGACGCGTGAGCCGCGCTCTACGAGCAGGGCGCGGCCGTGCTCATCGTAGATGCGGCCAAGCCAGACGGCGCCTTGATCAAGATCGGCCTGATAGCCGCTGGCGTGACCATCGGGGCTCTGCTGGCAGCGGTACTGGATGCCGGAGTTTGCGCTGGGACCGCCAGTGATGCGGAACTCGACGGTGAGATCGAAATCGTGCACCTCGCCGTCCCAGAAGATCCATTCGTTGCTTTTGAGCTGCTGGCCCGAGGGAATCTCGCCGGTGATGGCTCTGTCTTCCACACGCCAGTGCTCGGCTTTGCCGGACCAGTGTGCGAGCGTATTGCCGTCAAAGATCGATTCAGCGTGAAGCAGCGGCGCAACGAGCAGGAGGGCGCAGAGGAGTTTCATGGTGGTTGGGGCACGGTTGGCTAACCTGCTTATACAACCACGGGCCTCCGTATGATGCAGACATGATTTTGGCCGAATCGGCCATTGGCGTTACTTTTTCAGCAGGCTGTTCACAAATGTATCCAGGGCTTTTGTGGCAGGATCATTTGGGAGGCCGAGGTCGTCGTTGAGTTTTACGTGACTGGTGTCCTTGGCTCCGAAAACGGTGGTAGGTATGCCGGCTTCCTTTAGACTATTCCCCAAGCGGGCGGCCTGGGCGCTGGTGTCTGGATGGGCAGAGACGTGCAGGATAAGGAAGGGCGGGATGCTCTTGCCTTTGGCGATGTGGGTGACGGCGGAGAAGTCGATATGCTTCTCGGGAGTGCCGCCGAATTTTTCGCGATGGCCGTTCACGCGAGGTGGAAGGTGGTGGACACGAAGGCGGGTCTCGGCTGTCTCGATGATGGCGGGGACGTCGTAGGTGTCTCCATCCACAGGAACGCAGCCGATGAGGCAGTCGAAGGTGGTGCCTTCGGCCTTCAGATAGCGGTCGTCGGTGCAGATGAGCGCGGCGAGTTCGGCACCAGCGGAGTGGCCGCCCACGAGCACGCGTTTTGGATCGCCGCCGTATTCAGCGATGTGTTTTTCCATCCAGCCGAAGGCATTGGCGACGTCACGCGTGAGCGTGCCCATGTCCACTTCGGGAAGGAGGCGGTAGTTGGTGGAGACGAAGACGAAGCCTTTGTCCATGAACCATTGGGGCTTGAGCTTGACATCTTCTTTGCTTCCCTGCTGCCAGCCACCGCCGTGGATCCAGAAGACGACGGGGAGGTTTTTTGCGTTTGCCGGGGAGTAGATGTCGAGCACGTGCCGTGCGTGGCCGTATTCGGCGTAGGGGATGTTTAATTTTACGTTTTGAGCGAGAGCGGTGGCGGCCAAAGCCAGGAATGAGAGAACGATGAGTTTCATAATATAGTGGAAACAGATAGCTGAGCTTAAGCCTCAGTTGCGGCGCAACTGAGCAACTTTGGCCAGATCGCGCATGGCGATGACTTTGCAGCCGGACTCCTTGAGGTGCTGCATGTAGGCTTCGAATTTGGCGGGGTCGGTGTTGACCCAGGGGTGCTTGATGTCGGGAACGCCGTGGAAGGTCATGACGGCGATTTTGCCATCCTTTGCCTGCGCGACGGCGGCTTTGAACTGCTCGAGTGTGCTGTCGGGTTTGCCGTCGAATGCCTGGGGCATGGTGAGGGGATCGTCAGTGGCGGGATCGTAGGCTCTGGCACCACCAGCGCGGGCAAACTGGTAGCCACGCTCGCGAAGGAGTTTTACTGCGGGCTCACTGGTCTGGTAGCCGGGATAGCAGAAGCTGACCGGTTTGGGGATGCCGTAGGTGGCGCACTGCTGCTCAATGAACTCCACGTCTGCCGCGAGTTGCTCAGGCTTTTGTTTGGCGACGCCGGCGTGCTTGCGGGTGTGGTTGCCGATTTCGAAACCGTCATTGTCGAGGGCTTTGATCTGCCCCCAGGTCATGTAGTGTTCCTTGTCCACGAGGAACTCAAAGCCTTCGGTGATGAAGAAGGTGGCACCGAAACCGTGTTTTTTCAGCAGAGGGGCGACAAAGGTGGCGTGACTGGCGACGGAGTCGTCGAAGGTGAGGACGACGAGACGTTCCGCAGCGGGTTCCACGGCGATGGCGCGCCATGCGAATGTGATCGTGAGCAGGAGGGCAGCGATGGCAAGATGGGCGGGCTTCATGAGCGGATCACTTCACTTTCCAGATTTTCACATCGTCGATCCAGACTGTGCTGGGCACGAGGAAGCTGAACCAGCGTTTCATGGGATGGGCAAAGCCTTCGGAGTGATGACTGGCAAGGACTTTGCCATCGATGCTGAGCCGCATTTCGTCTCCTTCGGTGACGAGAACGAGTTCGTGCCATTCGTGGTCGGCTTTCCATGGAATGACGACTTGTTTGGTTTTGAGCAATGCTTCGAGATCCGCAGGCAGCTTTTCCTTCTTTGCCTGGGCTTCCTCCCGCTTTTTGCGGATCTCCAGATTCATGACACCGGTCTTGTGGTCGATGAGGGTGATGCTGCTCTGGCTGAGGATGCCGTAGCAGAGATGTCCGGCGTGGACGCCTTTCAGCTCGCGATCCACAAAGCCAAGCTGGAGTGATTCGGCGGGATTGAGGCCGGGAAAGCGGAAGCGCACCACGGCACCGCCATCGGTGAATCCGGCCTCATGGTGGATATGTGCTGCGTGCTTTGCTTCCTTGGTAGCGCTGGCGATTTTCAAGATGCCGCCGTCGAGATCGGCCATCTTGATCTGGGGCACGCGGTCTGCGGTGGCGCTGTTCCAGCCGTTGCCAATGGCCTTGGCGAGATTTCCGTCTTCTTCACGCTCGAAGGCGTCGTGGAAGATCATCTGTCCGTTTTCGCGCAGCCATGCGGCATCGTTGCGCGGTGTGGCGGAGTCGGCGGACGATGCTGCCAGCGGTGCCAGCAGCAGGGTGGTGAATAGAAATGTTTTCATGCTCATGGATGGCGGGATGGCAATGCGGCAACACCTCTCGCTGGTGGAGTGCTGCGGAATGAATTCCGCGCTCCTACGGTCAGGGCTTGAACATGGCAATCTCTTTTGCGGTGGCGACGTCCCAGGCGCGGAGGTTGCCGTCCTGGTCGCCGCCTAGCACCACATCGCCGAATTTGCTGGTGGCGAGAGATTGCAGGAACGAGGTGATGCCGGTGATCTTTTTCACCTCGCCACCGTCGCTGGTGATAAGGCGAAGCTTGCTGTCTCCGGCGCTGGTGGCGATCTGGTCTGCGGCTCCGAGGTAGTGGATGCCGGTGACTTCCTTGTCCCAGCCATCGACGCTCTTGCGACGATCGCCGGTAGTCCAGTCCCAGACTTTGACGACATTGTCCGCGCCGCTGCTGGCGAGCAAACGACCGTCTGCACGCCATGAGACGCCGAGCACGTGGTGGGTGTGGCCTTCGAAGACCTTGACCACTTTTCCGGTGCTCAGATCAGTAATGCGCAGGGCTTTGTCTGCACCACCTGAAGCGAGCATTTTGCCATCGGGAGAGAAATCGAGCGCGAAGACGCTGTCGAGATGGCGCTCTGCGTAGGTCTTTTGAAGCTTGCCGGTGGCGACTTCCCACAAAGTGATGTCGCCGCTGCGGGAAGGCTCGCCGCTGCCGATGGCGAGCATTTTGCCATCGGGGCTGAAGGCGAGGCTGTTGGCGCGGTCGGTGATCTCAGACCTGCCATCGCCAGTGCCTATCACGCGCTCAAGGGACCAGGTGGCTGCGGTGCTGCCGGGGACGATGGGCCTGCCATTCACGGTGCTCCAGGCCAGCGGCGGGCCGCCCTCCTGCTCGGCGATGAGTTCAAGACCATTGGCCGAGAACTGCAGTGCCTTGGCCTTCTTCAAAGCTGCGGGCGTTTTGGCGAGGAGATCGCGCTCTGTCTTGGCCTTCTCGGCCTCCTTCTTCACCACCTCAAGGCGTGCCTTGGCATCGACCACAGCCTGCTTGGCCTTCTTTTCATTTTCGGTGACGAGGGTGATTTCATTGGCTGTGTCCGTAATGGCGGCTTCGGCCCGGGTCAGGGCCTCCTGGGCCAGCTTGAGGTCGGAGGCTGCTTTGGTGGCTTTCTCCTGAGCCTCGGTGTTCTTTTTGGCAAGGGCTGCATCCGGCTTGTCGGCAGGGACTTTGGCCACCTGTGCAGCCAGCTCTGCGGCGGCTTTCTCAGCAGCGGTCTTGGCGTCCTCCTTGGGCTTGATGTCTTTCTTTTTTTCTTCGAGGGCCTTTTTGGCAAGCTCTGCGAGTTCGTTGGCTTTCTTGAGCCGGTTGGCCTGTTCGGTGGCGTCGGCTTCGGCTTTTTTGATGGCCTCGTTTTGATACGTCACCTCAAGTGCCGCACGGACGGAGGAGAGATCGCGCTGAGCCAGCGCCTGCTCGGCTGCGAGGTCGGACTTGATGTGAGCGACCAGCTTGCCGCCGGCTGTCTCGGTCAGCTTGATGGAATTGTCAGCCTCCTGAGTGGCGGTGAACTTGGTGGATGGTGCGAGCGCGGGAGAGGCTGGGATGGTGCGCTTCCAGAGCTTGACCTCGCGGAAGCTGCCGGTGGCCAGGCGTGTGCCATCAGGACTGAAGGCCACGGACTGCACCAGATCGCGGTGGGCAACGCCAGGCTGCTTGTAGAGGCCGGATTTCAGGAGAGCCTCATCGGTGAGCTTGGTGACGAGGCTTTGTGTGGGCAGGTGGTAGATGCTGATCTGATTGGCACGCGCTGCGGCGGCAAAATCTCCCTGGGGTGCGACGGCGACAGCATAGATGGGCTGCAATCCGGCTGGGAGCGGCTCCCAGGCGATGACCTGCACTTTTTTCGGCGAAGCCTTGGCGCCTTGATCGATCCAGGTCTTGAGCAAAGCGAGCTGGGCCGGAGTGAGATTCACGGCACCAACTTTGTTGCCCTTGGGCGGCATCTCGGAGTCCCAGGAGTGTGCGGCGGCCTGATAGATGATGCTGTCTGCCCCCTTGCCGGGAACGATGCCTTTGTCGCTCTCGCCGCCCTTCACCATGAGTTCGGGCGTCTCCATGTTAAGCCCGCCTTTGGTGGTGGTCTTATTATGGCAGGCGATGCAGTTGTCCTTCAGGAAGGGACGAACCTGCTGGTCGTAGTCGATGGTGGCGGGAGCCGCCGCGACGACGAATGACGAATGCAAAGCCGAGCAAAGCGAGACAGCCAGCACCGCGAAGCGGATGCTGCCCCGGAGGGGTGAGCGAAGCGAAGCAATGACGAATGGGACGACGAATCTCATTTTTTGGCGACCTCCTTCACGCGGATGCGGATGGGGTTGGAACAGACGATGAAGGTGGCCTCTTTGGGCGCGGCCTTGGCGGTGAGATCTTTGACGAGCTTGTCGGCAGCAGCCTTGGCGGTGTCGGCTTTCTTGAGTGCCTCGGTGGCAGTTTTAATGAGTGCGTCTTTGCCGGGTGTGGTGTCGGTTTTGGCGGTGTCGAGCTGCTTCTTGGCAGCGGTCTGCGCTTCCGCCGCTTTTTTGGCGTCGGCTTCGGCAGATGTGAGTTCTTCGAGACCGCGACGGTACTTCATTTTGGCGGGGCCTTGCAGGATGCAGCCGTAGTCTCCGGGGGCGAGCTTGAGAGCTTTCATGTCCAGCGTGAGCTTGCCTGCGGCAGCTTTGGCAGGGATGTCGGCTTCGGGGGCTTTGGCGGGGTCGATGAGGCCGAGGACTTTGAGTTTCAGCGCGTCGGTGAAATCAGCGTGACGCGTGACTTTGAGGGTGATTTCGAGCTTGGCGTCTGCAGCGACTTCGTAGATGTCATTCTTCTCCGTCTGCACGAGTGCGGGAGCTGCCTGAGTGCTGACTCCCAAAGCTGGTGAACCGGCGGTTCGGTAGAGGATATTTTCCCGGGCGGCATCCGGCACGGCAAACATGACGTAGCGGCTCTGCGGAATGCTGGTGAGAGCAACAGCTCCTGATGGAGCGTCTGCGGTGGCCTGGAAGGCGATGTAGCCGAGTGACTGGCCTTTGCCGATGAAACCACCCAGGCAGGTGAGGCCGGGGGGCAGCTTGTCGGCTTTCAGCTCGATGGGGTCGCTGAGAGCATTGCGATTGGGGGCGATGATTTCCAAAGCGGCGATGCCACTACGCAGGACATTGCTGCTGCCGATTTCACCGCCTTTGGTTTTGGCTCCGGGAAGAATGGCATTCAGCGCGATGAGCGGCGCTGGCTTTGGAGCCTCTTTCAAGACACGAAGCTCGAACGGCAGCGTGGTCTGGAAGTTGTCGCTGAGAGTGATGCGGAAGATGCCATCTGCCTTCGCCTCATAGGCATAGGAGGGGTCGCGGCTGGGGAGATTGATGGTGGGCGCAGGGATGATGGCTGGCGCATCTGCGACCTCGGCCTGTGCTTTGAGCGTTTCCTTGCCCTCGGCATCCTTGGAGAGATTTTCGATGACCAGATGGGGGTCGGTGGCATGGCCGAGCTGGTGGGAGTGCACCTCGATGATGAATTTTTCACCTGCCTTGAAGGCAAGGTCGAAGGTCTGGGCCAAGCCGTGCGGGAGGAAGGAATCACGGATTGTCTGCCCGATTTGAATGGGCCGCACTGCCGCTGGTTTGACTGCGACCGCAGGCGGCGCAGCCGAAGTGAGCGTGATGCGATAACCGTAGTCGTCGCCGGAGCGATACATGAGCTCATTGAAACGCAGGCGGTAGGTGCCATCTGCCTGCGCGGTGAAATGCAGAACGCCGCCACGCATGTGCGCCAGCTCACGCCCGGTGGGAGCTGTGAGCATGCCCATCAGCTCTGTGCGAGTGTCAAAACGCCGCCCGTCAAAGGTGGCTGTGAGGTGCTGCCCTTTTTTCAAATCCAGGGTGAACCAGTGTGGCGAGGAGGATTTGAAGCTGCCTTCGATAACGGAATTAAGTGCCACTTTGACTGCCTTGTCGGGCTTGATGTTGGTGCCGGGAGAGGTGACGGCATCGAGCGCACTGATTTCAAACACCCGCGGATTGGAGACGCCATAGCGGCCGACGAAGCGGCAGTCGTAGAGGGCGGGCTTGAGATCCGCAGGCAGGGCCAGGGTGAAAAGATTTGGCTTGGTGCTTTTCAGCGGGATGAGGTGCTCATTCAGCAGCAGAAATTGAGGTCCTTCGAGATCCGCACCTTTGATGGTGATTTCGACTGTGGAACCTGGCTTTCCGCCCAGGGAAGAGATACTGGTGAGCGTAGGAGACGGAAAGGTGGCCTGGGAGAAGGCCGGAGAGGCGAATGCCAGCAGGACTGAAAATTGGAAACGGAGAACTGAAAACTGAAATTTGGGAAGAGGCATGACGAGGGCGCTTAGTGATTGAACAGGAACTCCTTGGTGTTCAGCAGCGCCCAGAGGATGTCCTCATAGGCTTCTTTTTTGCCCTTGAAGGCTTCGTCGCCGGTTTTGCCTGTGGTTTTCTTGTCGAGATGAGTGCGGGCAAATTTGATCTCGGCGGCGTTGGGATCGCGGCTGAGGGCGATGTGGTAGAGGTCGGAGATTTTGTCGTCGTCAGGACGTGTGTCTTTGGTGAGCGAATCGGCGCGGCCATTGCCACGGGAGAGCTGGGTTTGGATCTCTGCGGCGTTCAGCAGGTGGAGGCTCTGCGCGAGGCTGGCCTCCTGGGTGCGTTCGCACTCGCAGGCGCTGGAGGAGTCGGGCCGGCCAAAGACACTGAGGAAGTAAGTGCTCTGATTGTAGCTGTTGTCCGGCAGCGCGACGGCACGCGTGCCAGGAGCCTGACCGGCAAAGTTGCTCTCCACATCGAGCAGTGTGTTGACGGAGTCGTAGAGCACTTCGGCGTTCAGGCGCTTGGGGTAGTAGCGGCTGAAGTTCTGGCGGTCCTTGGCGTTGTGGGCGTTTGGGACGGCGCTGAGCTGGTAGGTGGTGGAATTGGTGATGGTGCGGATGAGGTGCTTCAAATCGTAGCCGCTCTTTACGAAGTCAGTCGCGAGAGCGCTGAGCAGTTCAGGATTCACTGGAGGGTTGGTCTCGCGCATGTCGTCCTCAGGCTCGACGAGGCCGCGGTTGAAAAAGTGCTTCCAGTAGCGATTGACCAGCGTGTGGGCAAAGAAGGGGTTGTCCTTGCTGCTCATCCAGTCGGCCAGAGCCAGCCGGGGATCCTGCTCAGGCTTGAGCTTGAGGGCCTGCCCGCCGAGGCTGGTGGGAGTCACGGCCTCCTTGGTGCGGATGTTGGTGGTCTGCGCCACGCCACGTTTGCTAAAGATCATCTCCTCGCCCACAAACGTCGAAGGTTTGCGGCTGACATTGCTGAAGAAGGCGGCGAAGCCGTAGTAGTCCTGCTGGCTCCACTTCTCAAAGGGGTGATGGTGGCACTGCGCGCACTGCATGCGGGTGCCGAGGAAGAGCTGCGCGACGTCCTCCATCTGCTGCTTCATCTCCTTTACCTGACGATACCAGGCGACGGGAGGATTTTGGTCGATGTCTCCAGCTGCAGCGACGACTTCACGAACGAACTGATCGTAGGGTTTGTTGTCGGCAATGCTGTCGCGAATCCAGGAATAAAAGAGGTAACTGCCGCGGGCAAAGATGGGCTGAGTGCGCTGATTGCGGAGGAGGGCACTCCATTTGTTGGCGAAGTATTCGGCGTATTCGGGACTGTCCAGCAGGCGGTCGACGAGAGCGCTGCGCTTGCCGGCGTCCTTGGAGGCGATGAAGTCCTTCATCTCAGCCGCTGTGGGGAGGCGGCCGGCGATGTCGAGGGTGACGCGGCGGATGAAGGTGCCGTCGTCAGCGATATCAGAAGGCGGCATGCCGATGGTCTTCAGCTTGGCAAAAACCAGGTCGTCGACAAAACCGCGAGAGGCGGGAAGTTTTTCCACAGGAGCGCCGAGCGGCACGGTGGCGCGGAAGGTGGCCACCTTGCCCTGATAGCGCACCATCACAGCAACGTCACCGGGCAGGTCAAAAAGCTGCACGCGGCCGGTTTCGTTGGTTTCAGCCATGGCTTTCTCATTGGCTTCATAAAGAGCGCGCTTGGTGACATCGCGTGTGCTGCCATCGGTGTAATGGGCGGTGACTTTGAGCTGCTGCGCACCTTTGAGCGGCATGGTGAGCTTGGCTGGCTCGACGCTGATGCTGGCCATCTTGGGGTCGGTGTCTTTGCCGTAGGGCATGCCCTCGCGGATCCAGCGTGCCAGATCGGCGTAATCTTCGGAATTAGGGTCGAGCTTTTTGCCACCACCATGCGGGAGCTGGGCGGTGCCCTTGGTCAGGAGCAGGCTCTGCTCCGCCGCTGCGGGAAAGACGCGGCGACCACGCGCCTCTTTGACGATGTGCTCGTAATCTTCCTGGGGCTCGAAGCCGAGTAGAGAGAGCTTGAAACCATTCTGCCCACCGGACTTGCCGTGGCAACCGCCAGAGTTGCAACTGCCCTTGGTGAGAATGGGCACGATGTCGTTGGCAAAGTTCAACGGCCGAGGGGCGTCCGCTGCGAAAGAGGGCGCGGCGGCAGACAAGGCGGCGATGAGGGTGAGACGGGGCAGATTCATGACAGAGGGAACCTACGGGAGCTGGGGACACATTTTGTCGTGCCAAAATATGTCTCTTTGCCATCCCAACCGTTTCGGCGGGCTGGATCACACGAGCTCAGGCATGGGCAGGTGCCCATCCACGAGGTACTGAGGCCGGCCGGTGAGGTCAGTCAGCGTGGCCTTGGTGACATCAATGCCCATCTGGTGATAGAGGGTAGCGAAGACCTCACCAAAGGCGACGGGCCGCTCGGTGGGCTCGCCAGCGAGCTTGTCCGTGGCGCCAATGACCTGCCCATGGCGCATGCCACCGCATGCCAGGAGCGCTGAAGCGACGCGCGGCCAGTGGTCGCGACCGCCTTTGTTATTGATGATCGGAGTGCGGCCAAACTCTCCCCACACGACCACGGAGACATCCTGGTCGAGGCCACGCTCGTGCAGGTCCGAGATGAGCGCGGTGAGTCCGCTGTCGAGCAGCGGCAGATCCTCGCGCAACTGGCCGAAGTTGTTGGAGTGGTAGTCCCAGCGGCTGAAGGCGAGCGTGACGACACGAGCGCCGGCCTCGACAAGACGACGCGCGGCGAGAAAGTGCTCGGGCAGGCGCGGGCCGCCGTCATCGCGGTTGCGGTTTTCGCCTTTGCCGTAGCGCTCGACGATGCGCGGGTCCTCACGGCTGAGATCGAGCGCCTCAAGCAGACGGGGGCTGGCCAGCACATTGAGCGCCTGCTCATTGAAGACATCCACGCCGCCCATGAGACCAGTCGCATCAATGTCGCGGCGGAAGGTGTCGAAGCTGGAAAGCAGCGTCTTGCGATCACGCAGGCGATCCAGGGTGATGCCGTGCAGAGACATGTCCTCCGTGCCGCCGCCGCGATTGGGCTGGAAGGGCGCGTGCGCAACGCCGAGGAAACCCGGCTCTCCGGTGCGTGCCCACTCCATGTGGCCCATCTTGGGTGACAGACCGACAAACGGCGGCATGGCTGGATTTGTGACACCTTGCAGGCGGGAAACGACAGCCCCCATCGAGGGCCAGCCGCCCGGAGGCTGCTGCTTGGTGCTGCGGCCGGTGAGGCACTGAAAGGCGTCATGGCGCGAGTCGCAGTCCGCCAGCGAGCGGATGAGCGTGCACTTGTCCATCATTTTGGCCAGACGAGGCAGGTGCTCGCAAATCTGGATGCCGGGGACGTTGGTGGAGATGGGCTTGAACTCGCCGCGAACCTCGCCCGGCGCGTCCGGCTTCATGTCAAACATGTCCTGATGAGAAGGGCCGCCGGGCAGGAAGATCATGATCACCGCCTTGTGCGAGCGGCCAGTTTTCTGCACGGCCTCCGCATGCAGGACATCGTTCAGGGAAATCCCACCCATGGCCAGACCGCCGATTTTGAGGAAATTTCGACGCGACACGCCATCGCAGTAGCCGCCGCCGGAATGGGAGTGGATGGAGAGCATGGTTGGTTGAGTGCTGTAAACCTACGGAGGCGATGACAGCTCTCTTGCTGATCCGGCGTTGAGAGACAGGCATGAGCGGACTGATTGGACACACGATGTACGGCATCCTGGCGCTGAAGGCAGCCAAAGGCAGGGGGCTGGCCGTCACACCACTGATCGAACGTCATCTGCCGAGTTTTCTGTGTGGTGCGTATCTCGGCTGTGACATCCAGGTGATGCCTGAGGCTGTCTGTGCGGACACTGGACGCGAGGTGGGATTTGGCACCGTGCCTCTGGACAAGAGCCCGATCACGGGTGGTGCCGTGAAGCCGTGGACATTGGAGCATGACGGACGGAAATACCGGCCCAAGGAGATTCATGAGCTGTTTTATGGCCGTGCGCATCTGGTGTTTGGCTGGAGCAAGGAGGACATGCCGCTGCGCGTGCCGTGGGACCATCTGGCGGACTACTGCGCGCTGGCGATTCGCGATGAGATGAGCTCCGAGCGAGGGCTGGCGTATGCGCTGGGCTGGATGGTGCACATGGTCGGGGATTCGCTGATCAAGTCCATCCAGCCCGGCATCCGCATGCATTTGCTGGATGGCGTTTACACTCCCAGAAACCGCATCGTGCAGGATCAGTTTACCTATCATACGATTGGAGGAGAGCTGGGCATCGACTGGGTCAAGACCTTCCGCGACATGGCGGCCACGCCGGTGGAGACGATCCAGCCACACTACATGCGTGTGGACGCAAAGCGCGGCAAGCTGGCGGAGGTGTTTGATGCAGGGTGGAAGCCGGAGCTGCAGCCGCTGCTGGCCGCTGTGCTGGCTGAGAACCGCCGCTGGCTGCCGCACCACACCGAGGATGTGCTGCGTGTGGTTCAACGCGACAGCGAGGAGGCGAAACGTGTGAGCGGCGGGCTTGAGTTTGAAGCAATGAATGAAATGGCCGAGAGCGCAGGCATGCGGAACACGCTGGTGATCATCGCCGAACAATGCGCCGATTTGATGGAGCATACCATTGCGCAGGTGCCGGAGTGGCGGGATTTGCCTCGACAGCCGGCCCAAGGCTGGGACAAGCTCAAACGCGCATGAAACTCTTCACCTTCCTCTGGCTGCTGTTTGCGACATGGGCTCAAGCCGCCGATGGCAAGCTTATCATCACCTACCTGAACATGCCCAAACACGGGCTGGCGGTAGTGGTGCAGACACCGGGCGGGAGGACGTGGATGATCGACACCGGGCCGCAATCGGAGCCATATGATGCCGGACGCGACACCATTGAGCCCTTTCTCAAAGCACGCGGCATCACACAGCTCGACGGCATCGCCATCAGCCACCCGCATGGTGATCACTACGGCGGCGCGATGTGGCTGCTGGATCACCTGCCGGTGAAGACCTTTGTAGACACCGGCTATTCCGCCCGAGGCTTCACCTTGGCCTACAACCGCGTGCGCCAGCATGCGCAGGAGCGTGGCGCGATATACATCGCCGCCACCGAGGGCGACAAACTCGACTTTGACCCAGATCTGACCGTCGAGGTGCTCTCGCCGCCGAAAACGATGCACAACGTGGACACGGATCCCGCCAAGATAACCGAACACGGCCTGCTGAACACGAACTCGCTCTTTCTGCGCATGCAGCACGGCCAAAACGTCCTCTTTTTCCCTGGAGACGCTTACGGCACGGGACAGCGATACGTACTGGAAAAGAATCCTGCCGAGAGGCTGAAAGCGGCCGTCGTCACAGCGCCACACCACGGCTTCAACACGCATCCCGAGTTTGCAGCGGCGACGAACCCCAAGTATGCCATTGCCTCATGCCTGGATTTCTACGCTGGAAGCGAAGTGCCGTCGCCAGGCGAGAAGCTGACCAAGCAGTTTGAGCCGCTGGGAACGCAGGTGTTTGTAACCGCGTGGCATGGGAACATTGAGATCACTTCCGATGGAAAAGACGTAACAGCGAAGACGGAGCGGAAAGGCAAATGAGGGTTACGTCAACCCGCCAATGGGCGAGCCCATGTACAAGGTGTGCGGCCTGCCGGTGAAGTCGTTCCAAATGGTCTCGCGCGGCAGGCCCAGCGCCTCGTAGATGGTGGCCGCGAGGTTTTCAGGCGTCTGGGCATCGCTGACTGGATAACCGCCGATCTTGTCGGTTTCTCCGATGACCCGGCCTCCCTTGATACCACCACCGGCGAGCAGGATGCTCTGGGCGTGGCCCCAGTGGTCACGTCCGGGCAGGGCCTTGGCTGAGATGCTCTTAATCTTGGGGGTGCGGCCGAATTCGCCGCCCATGATGACGAGGGTCTCGTCCAACTGCCCGCTGGCATCGAGATCTTCCAGCAGGGCACTCACGGCCTGATCCATCGGCGGCAGAAGGTAGTTTTTCAGATTGCCCCAGGCGGCCTGATGCGTGTCCCAGGTTTCGTTGTTGCCCAGATTCACCTGCACCATGCGGACACCGCTTTCCACCAGCCTGCGGGCCATGAGCAAAGACCAGCCGAAGCTGTGACGGCCGTAGCGGTCCAGCATTTTGGGGTCCACTTTCGCCAAACTGAAGGCGTCATGCACCTTGCGGTTGCTGAGCAGGCCGATGGCTGCCTGGCGGGTGGAATCGAAGGCCTCATCTCCGGCCAGAGCGGTGAGATTTTCAGTCTGCTGCTCCAGGGCATTGCGGAGTGAAACGCGGTCCATCACGCGGTCCAGCGTGAGGCCCTGCGGCAGCGAGAGATGCGGAGCCTGAAAGCGCAGAGAAGGATCTGTTTCAAAACCACGCTCGTGGTGAAAGAGATATTTCGGATAGGCCCCGTAGTGCTTGGGGTGATAGGGCGACATCTCCAAAAACCAGGGCTCGTGCTGTGCACCGAGAGTGCCGGCAAACTGCCCCGCAAGAGTGCGGCCTTCGCGATGCACGAGCTTGTCAGGCAGAACGATGGCGGGCGGCAGGTTATCCTTACGCTTGGGCAGCAGGGCAGTGGCGAGCGCCGCCATGCTGGGGTGGTCGGACTTTTTCGGCTTGGAGGGATCAAAGCCCAGCGGCGCATCGCTGCGGCCTGTGAGCATGATGTGGTGACCGAGCGAGTGATCGCTGCTGCCATGCGTGAGAGAACGCACGAGGGACCACTTTTCCGAAATGCGCGCCAGACCGGGCAGATGCTCGCAGATGTGCAGGCCTGGGGTGCGGGTGCGGATGGGCTTGAACTCGCCGCGGATTTCCATGGGCGCATCGGGCTTCATGTCGAAGCTCTCATGCTGCGCAAGGCCGCCGGAGAGGAAGATGTAGATGACCGACTTTGCGCGCGGCGGCTGAGTGGCCGCAGTCATGGCGTGAAGGGCACTCAGGTGGTTCATGCCAAGCCCCAACAATCCTACTGCTCCAGCCTGAATCACTTCGCGGCGGGAAACGGTGGATGCTGGATGCGACCAAGACATGCAGGGCCAAAATACGCGCTGTCGGGCTAGGGCCTTTCCATGAGGGTCTATTTCCGGTTCCAAACGCCGAGCGTGATGGTGTGCTCAGGCGCGGTTGTTTCTGCTGCAGACTTTTTTCTGAGGATTTTAGTCACCACGATCGCGCCGTCACGGATTACCACTCTAAGATCCGCTTCGTCCCCGTCTTTCAGAACCAGCCCTTCAGGAATCGTGGTTTTGACAGGATACATGCTCCAAACATAACGCATGCTGACAGCACAGGCAAGCAGCCTGCAAGAATCAGATCAGCTCCGGCATCGGCTGCCAGCCATCGACCAGATATTGTGGACGACCGGTGAGATCGTTGAGGGTGGTTTTCACCGTGTCGATGCCCATGTGCTTGTAGAGCGTGGCAAAGACTTCGCCGAAATGCACAGGACGTTCGGTGGGCTCGCCGCCGAGCTTGTCGGTAGCGCCGATGACCTGACCAGTACGCAGTCCGCCACCAGCCAGAAGGGCACCGCCGACGCGAGGCCAGTGGTCGCGACCGCCCTCCTTGTTTACGATCGGGGTGCGGCCAAACTCGCCCCAGGCGACAACGGCCACGTCTTTGTCGAGACCACGCTCGTGCAGGTCTTCCACGAGGGCGCTCATGCCCTGATCGAAGAGCGGCAGGTGGCGCAGGAGCTGCGGGTAATTGTTGTCGTGGAAATCCCAGCGACCGAAGTTCAGCGTGACCACACGGGCACCGGCTTCGACGAGGCGGCGGGCGAGGAGGAAATGCTCAAGATTGAGCGGAGCGCCGTCGCCATAATTTTTGGGATCTCCCTTTCCGTAACGTTCGCGGGTTTTGACACTCTCCTTGGTCAGATCGAGTGCGGTGAGGAGCTTGCTGGAAGTCAGCACATTGAGAGCCTGCTGATTGAAGGCATCCATGCTGCCGACGAGGCCGCTGGCATCGAGCTCGCGACGGAAGGAGTCGAATCCGGTGAGCAACGAACGGCGATCCTCCAGACGGTCCAGAGTGATTCCGTTGAGCTGTAGATCGTCCATGCCTGCGCCATTGGGGCGGAAGGCAGCGTGGGTGTTGCCGCAGAAGCCAGGGTGTCCGGGAGAGCCGTAGGGCGGATGACCGGCCTTGGGAGCGAGACCGACGAATGCAGGCATCGCGGGATCCGCCTGCCCCTTGAGCCTGGAAATGACAGAGCCGAAGGAGGGCGGATCGGACAGGCGGCCCACAGGTGCGGCGCCGCCATTGGGAGGCGGGGGCTTGCCGGTGTAGCAGATGAAGCTGTCGTGAGCACCATTTGGAGAGCCGTACATGCTGCGGATCGGCACCAGCTTGTCCATGATCTTGGCCAGCCTTGGTGCGTGCTCGGAAATGTGAATGCCGGGGACGGCGGTCTTGATGGGCTTGTAGGGACCTCGGATTTCCAGCGGAGCGTCCATCTTCAGGTCATACATGTCCTGATGAGGTGGAGCACCGCAAAGATAGATCATGATCACCGACTTGAAGCTGCGCCCGGTACGCGCCTCGGCCTCTGCCTTCAGCAGCTCCGGCAGGGACAAACCGCCCATGGCCAGACCACCAATGCGCAGGAAGTCGCGACGCGAAACGCCATCGCAAAATTTGCCGTGGGATTTGCCAGAAAGAGTGAGCATGATCGAAACCAAAATAAGCACTCAATATGCCGGAACTATCATCAAACCTGCGTTTAATGCCGGCCATGCTTCGCCCGCTGCTCTGCCTCATGTCCCTTGCATGCACCCTCTCCGCCGCTGATTTAAAATGGTCTCCCCTGCCCTCCCTGCCTGATGAAAGAGGATTTGCCGGATCCTTTGCCGGGGTGGTGGATGGCGTGCTGATGGTGGCCGGTGGCACCCACTTCCGCGACAAGATGCCATGGGAAGGCGGCACCAAGCTCTGGTACGACACGGTCTATGCCCTGGACAAGCCGGACGGCACCTGGCGTGTGGCGGGCAAGCTGCCCAAAGCCAACGGGTATGGGGTCAGCATCACGACCCCGCAAGGCTGGATCATCCTGGGCGGTGGGAATGCGACTGAGCACTTTCGGGAGGTGTTCTGGGTGGGGAAAAACGCCCAACTGCCGCCGCTGCCAAAAGCGTGCGCCTTCATGTGCGGATGCGCGAGCGACGATGTGATCTATCTCTGCGGGGGGATCGAAACACCCACGGCCACCACGGCGATGAACACCTTCTGGTCACTGGATCTGAAACAAGCCGACGCCAAATGGCAGGAGCTGCCCCCCTGCCCCGGCAAACCGCGCATCCTGGCCTGCATGGCGGCTGCGAACGGCGTGGTCCACCTTTTCAGCGGTGCGGCCCTGCACGCGGGCAAGGACGGCAAGGCTGAGCGCGAATGGTTGAATGATGCGTGGGCCTACCAGCAGGGCACCGGATGGACCAAGCTGCCCGATATGCCACGCGTGGCGGTGGCGGCTCCGATTCCTGCGCCGGTCATGGGTTCCAAGATCCTCGTGATTGGTGGTGATGACGGTGCCAATGTGAACTTTGAGCCCAAGGAGAAACATCCGGGCTTCCCGCGCTCGATTCTAGCCTTTGATGTCAAAACCCAGACCTGGAGCCAGGCGGGCGAGGTGCCGTTTTCCCTCGTGACGACGAACGTCGTGCCCTGGCAGAAGCAGATCGTGATTCCTGGAGGCGAAGCACGCCCAGGGGTGCGCTCTCCGAAGGTCTGGAGCGGGGTGATGAAGTGACTTGCAACTGGCTGCTGCGGACTCCAAAGCTCTGCGATGAGTCGCAGCATTTTGATCACTGGTGCCAATGGTGCACTGGGCCTGGCCATAGCCGAATTTTTCCTCGCACGAGAGGGGGACTGCCGCGTGTTTCTCGGTGTGCGTGAGCGGCGGGACAGGGCCGAAGAACTTGCCGCACGCCTTCCAGACAGGACGGCTTTGATTTCTCTCGAAGTCACCTCCCCCGATGCCTGGAAGGCCGCTGTGGCGGACATCGAGGCGCATGGCGGGCCGCTGAGCGTGCTGGTGAACAATGCAGGCTTTCACGAAGATGCCCTGCTGGCCAACATGGCGCAGGACCAATGGTCCCGCGTGCTGGATGCGAACCTGAATGCCGTCTTTCACGGGTGCCAGGCAGCGCTGCCCGCCATGATGCGGCAACGGCAGGGGCGGATCGTAAACATCGCCTCCCTGAGCGCCATTTCATCCCCTGCAGGCCAGACGAACTACTCCGCCGCGAAGGCCGGGGTGATCGGACTGACGCAGAGCCTGGCGAAGGAATCTGCGCGCATGGGGATTACCGTGAATGCCATCTGCCCCGGCTACATTGAGGGCGGCCTGCCACCCGAATGGACTCCAGAGCACCTCAAAGCGCTGAAAATGCAGCTGCCGATGCGCCGTTTTGCAAGGCCGGAGGAGATCGCTGCGGCGGTTTTCTTCCTTGCCAGCACGGATGCGAGCTATATCACTGGCACGACCCTGAAAATTGACGGAGGCCTCCTTTAGCCTACCCTCTGCACCCTACGACTCGTATCCCCTGCATGCCGACCCGCCAGCGCCTCAAAGAACTGATGATCAGCGAACTCATGCTCGACATGACAGCAGATGAAATTGGCGATGACACCCCCCTCTTTGGCCCTGCAGGTGTCGGCCTGGATTCGGTGGACGCCCTACAGCTGGTGGTGATGATCGAAAAACACTTCGGCTTTAAAATGGCTGACCAGGACCAGGCCAAGCGCATCCTGCACAGTGTCAATACGATCGCCGAAGCTGTGGACCAGAAGGCGACGGCCTGATTTTCCAGCCCGGCCTGCGTTTTGAAACGCCTCATCTCCATCTCCCTGCGTCTGCTGATCAGTGGCGTGCTGCTGGCGCTGCTGTTCCGGGAGCATGACCTGATCGCAGACATCGTACCACGCCTGCGCGCCCTGCTGACCAACTGGCCATGGACGCTGGCAGGGATCGCGGTTGCGTTTCTCGCACTCTTTCTCGCAGCAATGCGCTGGCACATCATCCTGCGCGGACAGGTGCCGGATCTGCCCTTCCGCATCGTGCTGCACACGGAGCTCATCAGCGCCTTTTTCAACATCAGCTCCGTGGGTGTAGTGGGTGGAGACACGTACAAGATCATGTCCCTCTCCCGGCGCCTGCCCGGACAAACCATGCCGGTAAGCGTGGCACTGGTGCTGGATCATCTTACGGGCCTGATCTCCGTGGCGTTTCTTTTTGGCACCTGCATGCTACTGCGCGCCTCCCACTGGAGCGAGCTGGGCTATGATCTGCGCATGCTCTTTACAGGTTACGGCACATACGTCGGCGGCGGGCTGGCGGGCCTGATCATCAGCTGGATCTCATTTAAACCGAACCTGCTGGCCTGGGGAAGGCGCACTTTTCCAGGCACCATGGGGCACCCCAAGCTGGCTGGCATCCTGGCACGCGCGGAGCAGGTGCACGATGTCTTTGCCCTGCTCTGGCGGCGCACGCTGTCAGCCGCCGTGGTATCCACCGGAATGCACACGGCGTTTTTTATGAGCTTCTACTGCGGACTGCGTGCGGTGGGAGGCTCGGCACCTGTGCTGGATGTACTGACGGCCATGCCTGTGGTGGATGCTGCGGCATCGCTGCCGGTTTCCATCTCCGGGCTGGGTGTGCGTGAGCGCACCTTTGAGGCGCTGCTGGCAGGTCTGGCCCATGTGCCCGAAGCCGTGGGTGTCTCCGCCTCCCTGGCCGGATGGATCTTTAATCTCTTCTGGGGAGTCATCGGCGGAGTGTTGTTTCTGCGTGTCAGGCACACCGTCCATATTTCATCACAACCCCAGTGCGCATGAGCTCCCCACCACGCATCGCCATCTCATTGGGGGCCTCGTTCATGGGCTATGCCACGCATGCTGGTTTCATGGCGCGGCTGCATGCGCAAGGGATTCGACCGGTGGCAATCTCAGGCTCTTCGGCAGGGGCCATCGCCGCAGGTCTGTATGCCTCAGGTCTGGAGCAGGAGGCCATCCAACGAGCGGTGCTGAGCCCTTGGATGTACCTTGCCTTTGCCAGGCGTACTCGCTGGATCTGGCATCAGATCGTGGGGAGCTTTTTCTTTCGCCACCCCGGCTTTTTTGATCCGCGGGGAGCCATCTCTCATTTTGAATCGCTCGTCGGCAGGCGTGCCATCGAGTCGCTTTCCAATCCGAAGCTCATGATCGCCTTGAGCGATCTGGTCAGCCAGGAAACCATTTTTGCGCAAACAGGCCATCTGGCGACCGCGATGGCCGCCAGCTGCTGCGTGCCGATGCTCTTCTCCCCATTGGAATTTGAAGGTCGCTTGTGCACCGACGGCGGCGTGGCCCACGAGTCGCCCATCGACCCATGGTTTACTGACGAAGGCATCGACCACATCATTGTGCACCGCATCGTACAGCCACAAGGCAGGCCGCCGCGTCTGCCGCTGCATCGTATGCTAGGCACCATCGCAGCGACACATGAGTCCATGAACCGCCAGCTTCTGGCCGACCGAATCGAGCTGGCGCGGCTGCACGGAAAAAAACTCACCTTCATCACGACGACGCATCCACGCCCGTCACCCTTTGCTCCCAAACGGCTCAAACACTATTATGAGCATGGGGAAGCAACGGCGGGGAAGCTGCTGGAAACAGCGTTGTCTATGTAAGTGTGCGAAGCATGGCCAGAGCTTCGGCGAGCTGTTTGTGACCCTCGCGGGAATTGAGACGCGGGAATTTGCCCTGGATCATGACGAACTTGCCATTGCGGCTGAGCATGAGCTTGCGGTCTTTGATTTCGACATCGCCGATGCCTGCATGTGCGGCCGCGAGGCGGATGGCGGCGCAGGTGAGGAGGTTCTGCACGGCATGAGGCAGCTTCTCGCCATACTGATCGCGCCACTGTTCCTCCAGGTCTTCCAGCTCCTTGCGCGTCATGATCTCGCCTACCTGGCGGTAGGCAGTGATGCGGAGCTTGAGATCCTCGATGAAGCTGGCCGGGATGAAGGCAGGGGTGGCTGTTTTGTCCGCCTGGGTCATCTGGGCCTCGCTCATGACGAGGAAGTCCGAACGCAGGCCGACCTCGACCGGGCGAGCCACGCGGCGGCCCTGCATGCGCGCCACGCTTTGCTTGAGCATCTGGCAGTAGAGATCAAAGCCCACGGCGGCGATGTGGCCGCTCTGCTCGGTTCCAAGGAGATTGCCTGCGCCGCGGATCTCCAGATCTCTCAGCGCGATTTTGAAGCCACTGCCGAGGCCGGCGTACTGCTTGATGGCATTCACGCGCTTGCGCGCATCGCCAGCGGTCACGGCATCCTGTGGCAGCAGCAGGTAGGCATGGGCCTGCACACCGCCGCGCCCCACACGCCCACGAAGCTGATAGAGATCCGCCAGGCCGAAGCGGTCTGCGCGGTCGATGATGATGGTGTTGGCATTGGGAATATCGACACCGCTTTCGATGATGGTGGTGCAGACCAGCACATCGGCACCGCCATCGACGAAGGTGTGCATGACGTCCTCCAGCAACTCGCTGTCCATCTGGCCATGCCCGATGATGACGCGGGCCTTGGGGCAGAGGTCGCGGATGCGCTGTGCCACTTTTTCGATGGTCATCACGCGATTGTGCAGGAAGAAAACCTGACCGCCGCGCTCGATCTCGGCATCCACCGCCTGCTTGATGGTGCGCTCGTCGTAGGGGCAGATCATGGTCTGCACCGCCTGCTTGTTGGGCGGCGGGGTCTCGATGGTGCTCATGTCGCGCATGCCCATGAGCGCGAGGTAGAGCGTGCGTGGGATGGGCGTGGCGCTCAGGGTGAGCACGTCCACGAGGCGGAAGAGGTCCTTGAACTTCTCCTTGTGCTTCACGCCGAAGCGCTGCTCCTCATCCACCACGGCGAGCCCAAGGTTTTTGAACTTCACGTCCTTGGAGATGACCCGGTGCGTGCCCACGACGATGTCCACCGTGCCATCTGAGATGCCCTTTAAAATTTCGCGCTCCTTGGCGGGAGGAGTGAGGCGGCAGAGCATTTCCACCGTGACTGGAAAGCCGCTCATGCGCTCGCGGATGTTTTCCCAGTGCTGGCGGGCCAGCACTGTGGTGGGCACAAGGACGGCCACCTGACGCCCACCCATCACCGCCTTGAAAGCGGCGCGGATGGCCACCTCAGTCTTGCCAAAGCCCACGTCGGCGCACAGCAGTCGGTCCATGGGCTTGGCAGACTCCATGTCCCGCTTGATCTCCTCCACGCTGCGCAGCTGATCGGGAGTCTCGTGATATAAAAACGACTCCTCGAACTCCATCTGCCATTTGGTGTCAGGCGGATGTGAAAATGCCTTTAGCGTCTGCCGCTCCGCTGCCACGCTGAGCATGCGCGCGGCGAAGTCCTCCACGCTTTTTTCCGCGCTTTTGCGAGTCTTCTGCCAGCGAGCCTCGCTGAGCTTGCTCAGAGCCGGAGCCTTGCCACCTACACCCACGTAGCGGGTGACGAGATGTGTGTGGGCCACTGGGACGAAGAGCTTGGCCCCCTCGGCATAATGCAGGACCAGCACCTCCTCGCGCTTGCCAGAGTCACGAACCTCGATGCCGCCAAAGCGGGCCACGCCGTGCTCGGCATGCACGACGATGTCGCCTTCGCGCAGATCGCGCATGACATCGCGTGCTTTGCGCAGCACCTCGGCCTCATCCAGCTTGGAACCGCGCAGACGGCGGATGTGCTGATGGCGGCCGAAAATCTCCGCACCGGTGAGCACGGCCAGCTTTGCCGCAGGGACAGTGAAGCCGCGATACAGCAGCCCGAGCTTGGTTTCGAGCGAGGATGGCAGACCGCCCTGCAGCTCGGCAAAGCGCTCACGCTCGGCCTCATTGTGAAAGAAAATGACCGAGCGCCACCCGGCCGCATGCCATTCACGGATCTGCCGGGCAAAGTGCTCCCGCCGTGCCTCATGCAGTACGAAGTCGGACGCGTCAAAGACCCCAAGCGGGTTCTCATGGATGGCCGCAGAAAAGTCCTCCAGCCCCTCCACTGGCGCAGCGCCGCTGAGGATGTGGGCATGGGCTTGTGCTTCACAATCGATGGCAATGACGAAGTCGCCCTTGCGCAGGTGCTCACGCACGCGTGAGGCCTCCTCGGCATTCTCGCTCATCTGAAGGATGACGCCCACGCTTTCCAGCCGCTTGACCGAAGACTGGTTGTGCAGGTCAAAGGCACGGATGGACTCGATCTCATCGTCGAAAAATTCCAGCCGCAGCGGCTCCTCCGCCTGCCAGGAAAAGAAGTCCACGATGCCGCCACGACGGGCGAACTGGCCGCGCTCTGTGACGACCGGAACTCGCTCATAACCCGCCTCGGCCAGATCCCGCAGCAGCGCCTCCACGTTCAAGGTGCCGCCCACCTTGAGGACTCGGCGCTGGCTGGAGATTTCCGCCAGCGCAGGTGCAGGCTCTTCCAAGCTGTCGGCGCACAATACCATGACGGGCGAATCGCCCTCGGTCATGCGGCCCAGCACTCCTGCGCGTTCTGCCAAAAGTTCCGGGTCCACCAAGGCGTCATTCACGAGCTGACCAAGGCGTGGAAGATACAGCGCCGGGCATTGCCAGACACCAAGCTCGGCATGCACATGATCCTGTGTTTTGACATCCGCGCAGAGAATCCACACCCGGCTGCCGGGCCGGTTTTTCTCCGCATGCCGCACCAGCAGTGCCGCTGCAAAGCCAAAGGCCTGTAGGGTGACGTGGTCCAGCGTCACCTCTGGCTGATCCAGCTTTCGCTGAAACTCGGCGGCATTCAGCGTCAGGTCCACCAAGGCGAGTGCATCCCCCCGAGCACGCCCGGAAGAGGGTGTCGGTGAACGGCTCGCAGCCTTTCTGGCGCCGCGTGGTTTGAGGGTGCGCTTGACGGGGTCCAAAACACAAAGCGTGCCGGGTTTGCGGCCCGGCGCAGCCATCGCATTACGTAACGCTCAAACCCGTGGATGCCAGCAAACTATTTGGGACTGTTGGAGGATTGGGAACGAGAGCCGTTGGATTGTGTCTTGCCCACGGCAGCGGCCATCAGATCCTCTTTGGTGGACCATTGGTAAACTTCACGTCCTTTGCGGTCGAAGATGCGCACGACCAACCCTCCCATGCCGTCAGATTGAATGGAACTGTCTCCATTAGCCCAGTAGTAGCCACCATTAAGCTCCTGCTTGTGCAGAATGATCTCCTTGGTGTCCACGGTCGCTGTCCCGGAACCGACGACGCTGGCTAATCTGCTGCTGCCAGAAGTTTCAATCCGTGCAGAGCCCTTGCCTTTGCCGGTGTCTTCACGCCTAAAGCACCAATAATCGACACGCAGGTCGCCAACGGTGGTGGGCAGACGGTTTCTGATGTTGATTTTGTAGATCCACGTTTCGTCCTCGTAAGTCACCGGCCCACTTTTCGTGCGTGTCTCGTTAAGTTTCTTTTTGGTGTAAGTTACCTCAAAGCTGTACTTTGTGTTATTGTCAGCCCACTCAGTGATGAACTGCTGATCGGCTGTGGAAAATGTGGTCGCGGGCACGGCGAAGACTCGTCCATCCGCAGTCCTCTTGAGAGTCACCTGACCTGCGGCGGCGCTGACAATCTCTGCCTCCAGCTTGCGCCCTTGGAGATCAGTAAATTCATGTGCAGAAAGCGGCATTGCCGCAGCAAAGAGGCCTAAGCAGGAGAAGATGCGCGTTTTCATGACGGATCGTATTTGTGAGCAACGCGTGCATCATAGTATTTTCTTTCAATTTTTTCCAAGCTCATTTTTTAAACCTAATAATATTCATGCCACCCAACCTCAAGCCTGACACTGATGCAAGTGACTAATTTTGAATCATTAAACATGTGATCACTTAATCGAAGAACCGCGCCAGAAATGACGTTTGAAAGGCACCATGCCAGCACCAGCCCAAACCACGCGCCGTCACTTTCTCCAGCAATGCTCCGCCGTCGGCACTGCGCTGGGGTTCCCCACCTTCATCCCGGGCACCGCGTTGGGAAAGAACGGAGCAGTGGCCCCCTCCAACCGGACAACGCTGGCACTGATCGGGTGCGGAGGCCGAGGCACTGATGTGGTGAAAAACTTCCTGCATGATGAGCGGGTGCAAGTCATGGCGGTGTGTGATGTGGAGAAAGAGTCTGACCGCTACAACAAGGGCATCATCAAAAAGGCAGGCACACTGGGCCGCGAACCTGCACGCCGGCTGGTGGACAAAAGCTATGGCACCCAAAGCTGCGCCGTGCACGAGGATTTCCGCGAAGTGCTGTCGCGCAAGGATGTGGATGCCGTGCAGATCGCCACGCCAGACCACTGGCATGCACTCATGGCCGTAGCAGCGGCACGCGCCGGAAAGCACATCTACTGCGAAAAACCGCTGAGCCTCACGGTGGCGCAAGGACGCTTCATGAGCGACGTGGTGCGCCAGAGCAAGGTCGTGTGGCAGACAGGCAGCCAGCAGCGCAGCGACATCCATTTCCGCATGGCCTGCGAGTACGTGCGCAATGGCAAGATTGGCAAGCTGAAGCAAATCCGAGTAGGGCTGGCGAGTGACAACCGCGACAACAACGGCTGTGCCGCACAAACGGCCCCCACGCCTGTGCCAGAGGGGCTAAACTATGACTTCTGGCTGGGCCCTGCGCCTGACGCCCCCTTCTGCCCGGCACGGCTGCACTCCAACTGGCGCTGGTTCTTTGACTACTCCGGCGGCAACATCACCGACTTTGGCGCGCATCATTTCGACATCGTGCAGTGGGCGCTGGGGAAGGATGAAAGTGGACCGGTGGAGTTCTTCGACCTGAAAGCCACGTGGCCAGCACCGGGAAGTCTCTACAGCACGGCACCGAACTTCTCCTTTGCCTATCGTTACGAGGACGGCACCACGGTATGTGTGGCGGACAAGCAAGACTTTGGCTCGGGCATCCTGTTTGAAGGCGAAGAAGGCAGCGTGCTAAGCATGCGCGGCAAGCTGGAGATCAAGCCGGATGCCCTGCGCAAGCCGCTGGCCGAAAACGATGTGCGTCTTTACGAGAGCAAGGACCACTTCCGCAACTTCATCGACGGCATTCAGAACGGCGCAAAGACGGCGGCGCCGATTGAGTATGCGCATCGCAGCATCACCATCGCTCATCTGGCCAATATTGCCCTGAGGCTAAACCGCGCCAAGCTGAGCTGGGATCCAGCGAAAGAGCAGGTGCTGGACGATGCCGAGGCAGCCGCCATGCTAACGCGGCCGATGCGTGGTCCGTGGCAGCTGGTGTAGCGGAATGATCAGCCAAACTGCTTCCAGAACATCAGCACCGAGATGACCAAGCCGATGAGAGTGATGAGGTTTCTCACCCGCTGTGGCGCGATGCGCTGAGAGCAGCGTGCGCCTAAATAGTAGCCCACCAACGCGCCTGCTGTGAGCGCCAGCGCCTGCGGCCAGTTGACCATGCCGACGGCGATGAACCACAAGGCGGCGATGACATTGATCAGCGAGCCGAGCACGTTTTTGAGCGTGTTCATCTCGTGTATGTTCGTCATGCCCATGAAGCCAAACGAGGCCAGCATGAGGATGCCGATGCCCGCGCCAAAGAACGCGCCGTAGATAGCCACCGGAAGCTGCAGGGCGATGGAGAACCAAAGCGCGTTTGAATGGCCTGCCTCCTTTGGCTGTGACCGACGCAGGAAGCCCTGCAGAAAGAACAGCACCGTGGCAAAGAGCACTAGAAAAGGAATGAGCTTTGAAAACTGGTCGTCGCTCGTGCGTGTGAGAAGCCAGCTCCCGACCGCTGCGCCGACAAGACAGATCGGGATGAACTGCAGCAGCCGCGTGCGGATGGCCTTCAAATGACCGCGAAAGCCCACGATGCTGCCCGCCGTGCCGATCACCAGCCCCACGGTGCTGGTGGCATTGGCCAGCACGGGCGGCGTGCCGCACATGAGCAGCACAGGAAACGTCAGCAGCGTGCCACCTCCCGCGATCGCATTGATCGCCCCGGCGGTGCCGCCGGCGGCGCTCAAAGCGAGAAATTCGAGAAAGGTCATTTCTTGTCACTACTCAGCGCCGGACGCCGCGCATGGAGAAAATGACTCCTTATTTTGCCTTCGGGTTCTTCAAGTAATAGAGGTGCCCATCCTCCGCGCCGCCGACGAAATCTGGCAGGCCGTCGGCATTGAAATCGACAGTTGTGGGGCTGACGTCGTGGCCTTCGATGTTGGTGTCGATGAGGAGGCCCATGTCGGCGAAAAACCATTTGCCATCGCTGCTGGAGGTCTGGCGGAGGAAGTTGGCGTTGGCTGAGTTGAGCAGGATGTCGATTTTGCCGTCCTGGTCCCAGTCCATGATGCAGATCTTGCGGCGGCCGCTTTTGCCAGCGAGGCCAGCATTGAGGCGGAGAGGTTCGCCGGGCTTCATGGCGACGGGCGTCTTGACCTTCATGTGCTCGAGCGCCTTGTCGATCAGGCCGGGGGCCTTGGCATCCGAAGCGGCGCAGAGTACGCGCTGCGGATGCTTGAGCACCAGTTTGCCTTTCTGTTTCGCCCGCTCAAAGAAGGCGAGATAACCTTCCTGATCGAGCATGACGAGATCGGTCAGGCCGTCCTTGTTCCAGTCAACGGCCACAGGTGTGGTGCGCCACTGGGTGAGCAGGGCCTTGCCTTCCGGACGCAGCCAGCCGTAGGCCAGAGTGGGCTGCGGGCCGTCCCACTCCACCTCGACGGGCTGTGCTGCGGCCAGTTTTGGCTTTGAGCGCGTGCCGATGTTTTTGTACCACACGACTTTGCCGAGAATGGAGTTCAGCATGAGGTCCGGCAGTCCATCACCATCCCAGTCGGCAACGGTCTGCGTGGTGTAGCCCCATTTGGCCTCGCAGGGGCCTTGGATGGAACCGTTTGGCCCTGCCATAGGGCGGATTACTTTGCCCTCGGCTTCGAGGCGCACCGGGGCCGCCCACTTGGGCTGCTCTACACCCTTGCCGCTGAGGTTTTCAATGAAGCCCACATACCCGGCGGTGTTGCCGCAGATGATGTCCATGTCGCCATCGCCATCCCAGTCAAAACCCACGGGTGTGGCGAGCGCGCCAAATTTCACCTGATCGGCCTCCTGCTGGAAGTAGCGAGGCTCGGCGTACACAGGCGCCTTGTTTTCAAATTTGCCGGTGTTTTCGATGAAGGCCACACGGCCGTCTTCATCGCCGCAGATGAGATCGAGATCACCGTCCTTGTCCCAGTCGATGGCGGTGGGCGTGATCATTTCCAGATCCATGGTGAGGTAGCGGCCAGTGTCTGCCTTCAGGCGCACGCCGAGTGCGTACTTCGGCAGTGTGCGGGTGCCGGTGTTTTGGAAATAGGTGAAGCCATCGAGAAACTCACCGCAGAGCAGGTCCAGGTCGCCATCGCCATCAAAGTCGGCCATGTTGGGCGAAGGCCAGCCGAAGGTTTCCACTGGACGGTCGGTGGCCATGAGCTTCTTCGGCTTGTCATAGGCGGGCTTGTCCTTGGTGCCGGTGTTGCGCAGCACATATACATAGCCGCGGATGGGGCCGTTCATCCAGCGGCCGTTCTCATTGTAGGCATTGTCCCAGCCGTATTCGGTCCAGTCGCCCACGCCGACGATGAGGTCCTGATTGCCATCGCCGTCATAGTCCACCATGCGCCACATGTCGGCGCGGATTTTGTTGGGATGCACCTTGGCATCCACGGGCAGTTTTTTCTCATGCTCCAGACCGGTTTTCAGAAAGTCGGGATATTCACGACCGGGAGACAGCACGACGGGCCTGCCATCCACATAGCTGACCTGCACATTCTGCTTTCCAGAGCTGATGCGTCTGGCGGGCTTGAACACCGGCATCTTGTTTTTTGCGGTGTCGCCGCTGGCGTTCTCAAAGAAGTAGGTGCCGTTGTAGGGCTTGTCCGGGCAGTTCACCACGAGATCGAGGTCGCCATCGCCATCGAAGTCCATGGGCAGGGGCCAGGCCCAGAGGCCGACACCGAGATCAACGACGAGGCCGGGGTTGTTGTACTTGAGCGCGGTGAGTCCGTCGGCAGCGAAAGCCTGGCTGCAAAGACAGGCCAGCAGGAGTGGTTGGAGAAACTTCATGAGAGAAAAAGGAAAGAGATCAACGTGACAAGGTTCCGCACACATTCACCTGGATTCCCAGGGCGCGGGCCATGGCGGCCTTGGCAAAGAGGCAGTCGTTGGCGGCTTTGGCGTCATGGGCATAGGCGACCTGCACGTGATTGGCCTGGTGCTTGGCCATGAACTGGTCGCGGCTCACGCCATAGGTTACGGCGCTCATGATGGGCCACTGCGGGGTGGTGAGCTGCCAGCGGCGCTCGGTTTCCTCAGGCGGAAGCTCGACTACGCAGCCACGGCCGATGTCCATGTGCAGCGACTCATTCTGCACGTAGATGCGTGACCAGATGATCTCGCCCGGTTTGGAATTTCCACGCAGGGTGGATCCGCCATTGGGGAAATACATGGCGGGCTGGCGGAAGCCTTCGGCGCCTTTCCACCCTCCCACAAAATGCGCGGGTGGTGCCGCGCCGCTGATGAGAAAGACCCAGACATAGTCGCCGCCAAAAGCCTCGCCCCAGCGCACATCGTGGAGGGTGTTTTCCACGGGCTGCTGCAGCGCACGGTGCACGCGCTGCGTCAGCATGCCGTCCAGTCCGGCGCATTCGTCCACCTCATTGAAATGCAGCAGCGGCTGGCCGGCCCAGAGGGTGCGCCTACCATCGCGAGATTTGACTGGCGGACGGTCTGCGTTGTTGAGCATGCCTTCGACGAGATCGCTCGCTGGCAGCAGGTCCTTCAGACCCTGCTGATACTGGATGCCGACGGAGTCACAGCCAAAATCATCCGCGATGCGAAGTGCCGCCGCGTACATCTTGCACTGCAGACGCACCTGCTCGCGGGTGAGCTGCGTGGTATGATCTCTGCCCAGATGGAAGGTCATGCCTTTCTTTTCCAGCCACGTGTGGATAGCCAGGGCATCGGCATCGCTCACCTGAAGCGTCTCATGATAGAGCGCCGACTGGCTCAGCCGCTCCTTGAACACACCGCAGGCATGCAACGCGTGGTCAGGGATGATGGCGTTGAACATGCCCATGCAGCCCTCGTCAAAGATGCCCATGATGGCCTTCTCGGCACGGAGCGTGGCGGCCAGTTTTTTGCCGAGGGCTGTTGGCTTTGCGGGCATCTTCACTTTCTCCAGCTTGCGGGCATGGCTGAGGTCGTGCGCGATGCGACCGGTCTTCAGCCACTGCTTCAGCTTCGTTTTGAAAAACGCATCGGTGAAGTCCTCGCTCCAGAGCGTGGAGTATTTCACGCCTGCCTTGGTCAGGGAGCCGTTCAGGTTCAGCATGCCCACCAGACCGGGCCACTGGCCGCTCCAGTTGGCGACGGTCAAAATCGGACCGCGATGCGTGGTCAGCCCGGCCAGGACATGATGCGAGTACTGCCACACGGCCTCCGCCACGATCAGCGGGGCGTCGGGATCAATGCAGCGAAACACCTCGATGCCCATGCGCTGAGAGTCGATGAAGCCGTGCTTCTTCACGGGATCCAACGCATGCGCACGCTTGATCTTCCAGCCTTCGGCTTTCAGAGCAGCCGCCAGGGCTTTCTCCATGGCGGCCTGAGCGGGCCAGCAGGTTTGATTGGCGGAAAGGCGCAGGTCACCGCTGGCCACGAGCTGGACGATTTTGGGTTGGGCAGGCATAAAATAAATCCTATCCAACAGACTGGCCGAGCACCAGCTCAACTGACAACCCAGGCCGGATGCGCATCCTTGGCACCTGGATGACCATCCTTGACCTGAGGCCTTTACTTTTCCTGCACGTGAAACCGCGGATCATCCCAGGCATAGGGCGGGCGCTTCCCGAGCAGGAGATCGTAGATCGTGTGGTTCGTCTTCATCATCTCCGCCAGCATGTCCTTCCAGGGGCGGTCCGCCACGCTGACGAGGCCGGTGTTGTAGCTCTCGCCGTTATATTTGCTAAACCAGCGGCCCGTCGTGGCCTGATCAATGAGCGTGAACCATTCGATGCCGATGACGAAGCCAAGCGCGGCGCTCTGCTCGACGTAGTTTCGATACGCCAGTCCGCGCTCTTGCTGACTGCTGACCTCGCGTCCTCCAATGAGTCCGCTGTCTTTCGGCGAAGCCCAGAAGAATTCGCTGAGCATCATCGGCTTATTGCCCGTCCATTCGTGAAAGCGTTTCAGCGCGGCGGTGTCCACGCCGAAGGTGTAGTAGTTGTAGGACACCACATCGAGGTGCCTGCCCATGATGCGGCAGAGCTGCTCGTCATTGATCGTCACGGGCTGCAGGCGGCTTCCGATCAGCATGTGGTTTGCATCATGCTGGCGGAAGATCTTTTCGATCTGCGCGAAGTAGGTCTCGATGAACTCGCCGACAAAGGCTTTCACGTCCGCCTTGGCGGCATCTGTGGCCACGGCAAGCCCGATGCCAGTCAGTTCATCAAACGTGGCCGCCTTGGCCTGCCACGCGACGTTATAGGCTTCGATAGTTTGATACTTGCTCTTCAGGGCCTCCACCAAGCGCAGCTTGCAGGCCTGGCCGCCAGTCAGTGAGGGAATCACGCGTGGTAGCTCATCGTAGCGCGGCTCATTCACGATGAAGTAGCCAATGAGCAGCGGATCGCCGGCATGTGCGGGCAGTTCACGCGCCATGTTTTCCGCGATCTTCTGCGCTGTGCCGGCATCATACGGGTCCCACACCTCATGCGCTCCCGGGATGCGGGGCACGCCTTCCCAGGCGTTGATCGGCAGGCTGGTCACATACGGAAAATCAGCCTTCACATGCGCTTTGTCCGGCGTGGGGCTAAAGGCTCCGATGGAGTTGAAGCCCCATTTGCGCACGCGCTCGATCATGCGTGTGGCGTGCGTTTCGTAATCGTAGGGAACGCCGAATTTGCGGATCGTGTTGGCGAGATAGAAGGAGAAATGAGCATCTCCATCCCCGGCACGGAAGGCGCTGGCATACTCGCCCTCCGCCTTCGGCAGCCACTCGTAGATGCCCTCGCGTCCTTTGACATAGGTGTAGTCATCGCTGGGCGCAAAGCCGCAGATGCCGAGGTGGAAGAAGGCATTGCCATCTGGATCCACGAGCCAGGATTTCCCCTGCTTCTGCTCCACATGGAAGAAGCCGGTCTTCTTCAGTCCCAGCGTATCACCGCTGCCGGGAAGGCCGCCGAAGCGATCCAGCCTGGGTGTTTCGATGCTGTTGTAGTAGGCCTTGTCAGAAGCCACGTCGGCCTTGAGTTCTTCCAAGCTTTTGAGCTTGTTGGGAAAGGTGTCTTTGATGCTCTGTCCGAACGAGTCGATCAGCTTGGTCACTGAGGCGAGATCCGAGGTGACGCGGATTTTGGCTGATGGATTGTCTGCATTAAAAGGCACCATGAAGAACCAGTTGTAGATGGCCCAGTTCCACTCGCGGTTGTCGGTGAGCTGCTGAAAAGCGAAGTCCGGCGTGGTGAAGCTGAGGCTCTGGCCCTGGGCGTTTTTCAGCAGGAAGCTGGTGGCGTTCAGGCTGGCGAACTGCGGCGGCGTGGACTTCTCCGCTGGGAACGCGCCTTCCTTGTCCGCGATCTTCCAGGCGCCGCCTTTGGCAAAGCCGATGTCGATCAGCACGGACATCTTCCATGACTTCACGCCTGAAGGCACGCCTTTGAAAGCGAGGTCGATTTCACCTTGATTGATCTTCACTGAGCACTCCGCACCGCTGTCATAGCGCACCGTCGCGCCCGCACCTGCGGCTTTGACTTCGATCTGCTTGCTGCCGGGATCGAACTCCGGATACGTCAGCACAAAACTGCCGAGACTGCCCGCTGAGATTTCGATGCCGGCTCCGGTGGTTTGCAGTTCGGCAGCAGCGGCCGCCGCAGAGATCAGAGAAAACAGACTGAGAAGAAGTGATTTCATAAAGCGGGATGGGCGTGCGGTGGTCAGACTTTCTGTGTCTTCCACTTTCCGCGTTTGAAGAGGCCCCAGCTGCTGAGAGCAAGAAGCGAGTAAGCCACCGGCACAGCGATGAAAGCCCCCACTGGACCGCAGCCAAAGGACTTTGCCAAGCCCCAGGCGATCGGAATCTGCCCGAGCCACAGGCACAGGAAATTCAGCCCCGCGGGGGTCCAGGTGTCCCCGGAGCCATTGAACGCAGCCTCAAAGCACATGCCGCAGGCGTAGAGCGGGAAGGCAAGGCTCACGATCCACAAAGCCTGGGTGCCATACGCCATCACTTCAGGATCCAGGGTGAACAGCCGGATCAGCGGATTGGCGCACAAAACGAAACCCAGACCGATCACGCTCAGGACGAGGGCATCGAACTTCACGGCGATCCAGACCGCCGCCTCGGCACGCTCCGGCTTGCCAGCGCCGAGATTCTGACCCACCAGCGTGGAGCCAGCGTTTGCGAGACCCCAGGCCGGCATGAGAGCAAAGATCACGATGCGGATGGCGATCGTGTAACCCGCCAGGGCGGCGCTGCCAAAAAGCGCGAGGATTTTAAAGAGACCCAGCCAGCTCGTGGTGCTGATGAGAAGCTGTACAATGCCGCTGCCGGACTTGCGCAGCACTGAGCTGATCACCTCCCGCTCCGGCTTGAAATGTGCCCATCGCACTTTCACCCGGCTGTGATGCCCCGCCAGATGCCAGAGCTGATACAGCACACCGATGCCGCGGCCGATGTTGGTGGCCACTGCCGCGCCAGTGACGCCCAACTCTGGAAAAGGCCCCCAGCCAAAGATGAAGCACGGACCCAGGACGATGTTCAGCGCATTCGCCAGCCACAGCGTGCGCATGGCGATGACGGCATCTCCCGCGCCACGGAAGATGGCATTGATGAGGAAGATCAAAAATACGGTGGCATTGCCGCCCAGCATCATGCGGGCAAAGCCTGATCCGAGTGTCACGATGTCATCTTCCGCTCCCATCAGCCTCAGAATTTCCGGGGCGAAAAAGCCGAGCGCCATGCCCAGCGCGGCCGCCAGCAGCACGCCCAGCAGAACGATCTGCCCTGCCGCCTGTGAGGCGAGCTCCGGCTCCTTTTCACCGATGCGGCGCGACACAATAGCGGTGGCCGCGATGGAAATGCCAATAGCCACAGCATAGATGAGTGTCATCACCGATTCGGTGAGGCCTACCACGGCCACAGCCTCCTTCCCGATCCGTGAGACCCAGTAAACATCCGCCACGGCGAAGAGGGACTCCATGATCATCTCCAGCACCATGGGCACCGCCAGCAGGATGACGGCACGATTCAGCGGCAGCGCGGTGTAGTCGTGCTCCTCTCCGCGCAGCGACTGCCGCACGCTCTGCCAAAATGACACTGACGGTGAAGACTCTCCGCTCATTCAGGGCAGCCTTCCTTCATCCACATCGATGTAGTGCGTGATGGTCTGAATGTCGTCACGATCCCCCAGTCCACCATCGGCTTTCCGCTTCGCGAGAATAGGAGTGATGTGATCATTGATGCCGAGCTTCAGCACATAATGGCTCCACACGAGCTTGTCGGTGTCATTAAGCTGACGCCCATGTTGCTCGCACCATTCCAGAATTTCCGCATCTGTGCCACCTTCCAGCACACGGGCTTTCAGGGCATCATAGTCCACGTGCAGAAATCCACAGCAGGTGCCGTCACTTCCCTTTCCTAGATTGGCATGGAGATCCTCCCACAGTCTACCGGCGGCGTGCAGGCGGATCTTGCCCAACATGCGCGGGAAGTATTTCAGGCCGGCGGTTTCCTCGAGAGGACTGCAGGGTAGCGTGGCGGGATCAGGTTTGGCGGACATGCCAGATGCGTCGCCGGTGGCGGGAATTTGTCAATCCGGGGCTGATAAACTGCTGCGACAGAAATGCCTCAAAACTTTTTTGCACCCCATGCGAGCGCAAACAATGCGCCACTCCAGTTGACGATGCAGATGCCCCACCAGACTCCCCACAGCCCCCAGCTCAGCGCAAAGGCGAGGGTGTGGAACACCAGCACCGGCGCCGCAAACTGACGGTAGATGCCCATCCACAGTCCATAAGACGGCCGCTTGATGCCCTGCATGGCAAACACGGTGACAAACAGGATCGGATAGGCCGCAAGCGTAAGCGATGCCGCGAGCAGGTAGTCGCGTCCGTGGCCGATGACGATTTCATCCTGGGTGAAGAGCCGCATGGCGTACCCGCGCAGCAGCCAGACGAGGAATCCGCCCACGAGCATGAGGCCTGCGCCGATTTTGACATTCGTCATCCAGGCCTCGCGCACGCGCTGCGGCAGCCCTGCCCCGTGGCTCTGGCCCACGATGCTCAGCACCGCGGCATTCAGGCCGATGGCCGGCATGAGCACGATCTGCTCGATGCGTGTGGCGATGCCCACCGCCGCCACCGCCTCCTTGCCAAAGTGTTTCACAAACCAGGTGATGACAAACACACCCATTGCGATGGTCAGCATGTTCAGTGCCGCAGGCACCGCCTGCCCGGCGATCCGCCTCAGCGTGCGCGCGTCTGGTCTGAAGTCGTGCAGTTTCAACCCGTGGCCGAAATCTGTCCTGCTGGCATGCGACCACAGAAAGACCGCACCACCCATCTGCACCAGCACCGTGGCCAGCGCGATGCCCGCCACCCCCATGGCTGGCAGCCCGCCCCAGCCCCACATCAGCACGGGGTTGAGCACGACATTGGCCGCAAAGCCCGCGATCAAGAAATTGCGATACACCCACGTGGTGCCCTGTGCGGACAGAGCAGAGTTCAGGATCATGGGCAGCAGAAAGAACACTCCGCCGCCGAGGATGACATTCATGTAGGCCAGCACCGTGTGCAGATAGGCCCCCTCCGCACCGAGCAGGCGGAACAGCGAGGGAGCCACCAGCCAGCCAATGGAGGAAAGCAGCAGCCCCGCAGTCGTGGCAAACAGCAGCGACTGTGCAAACACCTGCCGGGCCTCGGCCTTGCCTCCAGCTCCCAACGCGTTTGCCAGCAGCGCGGTGGTCCCCTGGCTGATGCCGCTGCCGGTGGCAAACACCACGAAGTAGAGCGGAAAAGAAAGCGACAGCGCAGCCAGTGACTCCGTGCCCAGCCAGCCTGCGCACAGGGTGTCCACCACGTTGAACATGGTGTTGAAAAACATGCCCACGCTCATGGGCAGCGCGATGCGCCAGACAAGATGTGGAATGGGATCGGTGGTGAGCGAGAGCGGCTGCTTCATCGGTTCAACTCTGCCACGATGTTTTGCATCTGCACCCGATGAACACCCATATGAGTGCCCGCCATGGCCGCCCAGCCAAAGGCATCCAGCGGGCCGAACCACGGATGGGCAAAACACACCGCCGTTTTCAAATCGGATGCTCCGGCGATCACGGCCAGGACGCCATCGCAGGAGCGTTCAAACTCTGCCTCCACGGCTGCTGTCACTGTGATGGAGGGCTTGACCGCCGCCGTGCTCGCCTTGCCAGGCGGCACCTGGCCTTGAGTCAGCGCCGTGATGACACGGATGAGAGCCGTGTTGGTGATGCGCAGATGGTCCAATGTCATCCACACCGACCAGTTGCGGCTGCTATCCTCCAACCCGCGAGGGCGCTCAATGAGCACCTGCCTGCCACGCATTCCCTCAGTACACGAGGCCACCAGCGCACGGATCGCAGCCCGCTCCTGCTCAAACTTGGTTAGGAAGGTTTCGCGGCTGCCTCGCAGTCGTCTCATGGCGAACAGCAGCCTCGCGATCCAGAGTTCGGGCAGAGGCAGTCCCGCGCCGGGTGGGGCCAGTTCAGGTTGTACAGATGAGGTCATGCGCGGTCATGATTTCACTTTGCTTGCATTATGCAAGTATTTTACTTTTGAAATGCAAGCTTTTGAAAGCATCCTTCTGCATGCATAAAGGCCCGCCCAGCAAAGCTCCGCCTTCTTCCCGCCGCTCTCCCTGCCCGGTGTCCTGCGCACTGGACCTGTTGGGCGACCGCTGGACGCTGCTGGTCATCCGCGATCTCATTCTGGGCCGTAACCGCTTCAAAGACTTCATCAGCTCTCCCGAGGGCATCCCCACCAACATCCTCAGCGAGCGCCTGGAGCGACTGCTGACCGCAGACATCATCCGCCAGGTGCCGGCCTCGGATGGGGGCAAGCGCATGGCCTATGAACTCACTGACAAAGGCCTGGCACTCCGCCCTGTGCTGAAGTCTCTGCGAGACTGGGCACTGGCCTGGGAAGAAGGAACGCAGGCCCTGCTACAGCCGGCGTGATGAAGCGGCCTTGAAAAGCGCCGCGTTCGCACCTCATACTTCATGATGGTGGAAAATGATGAGACGCTGGTTTTGCGGGCCCAGAATGGAGACATGACAGCGCTGGACACCCTGGTGCGCAATCACCAGTCCTGGGTTTTCAATCTAGCCCTGCGCATGGTGTGGCGTCGCGACGTGGCCGAGGATGCCGCCCAGGAGATTTTAATCAAGGCCGTGACCCACCTCGGCAGCTTTGAGGGACGGAGCAAGTTCAGCACCTGGCTGCATCGCATCGCGGTCAATCACCTGCTCAATGTGCGAAAATCAGAGATGGAGGAGAAGTCGATGACTTTCACCGACATGGCGGCCTCTCTGGAGGGCGTCCAGGATGAAGAACTGCCGGACTCCAAAGCTTTGCCGGTCGAGACGCATCTGCTGGTGGAGGAGGCCAGGCTGGGGTGCATCACCGCCATGCTGATGTGCCTGGAGCGCCGACAGCGGCTGGCCTTCATCCTGGGAGAGGTCTTTGGCGAATCCAGCGAGACTGCGGCGGCAGCCTTGGAGGTGACGCCAGCCAATTTCCGCCAGCTTCTTTCACGTGCCCGGCAGGATTTATATCAGTTCATGCACGACAAGTGCGGACTGGTGAACCGCGCCAACCCCTGCCGCTGTGCGCGCAAAGCCAGCGGCTTCATGCGTGCAGGATGGCTGGACCCGGCCAACCTCCAGTTTACCAAGGACCGCATCCATTCAGTGCGGCAGCAAAGCGCTGCTCTCCTGAGCGAACTTGAGGGCATGGACCGCGAGCATGCGGAACTCTACCGGGCGCAGCCCATGCTGACCGGCCCCGATCTGGCCGCGAGACTGCGAAGCCTTGTGCAGCAGTCCGGTTTTAGCGTTGAGTGAAAAGAATGGCGGCGAACTGTCACAGCTCGTCGCCAGCGCTGTCAGACAAGAGGACGCCCATGTTTTGTGGGCGGTACAAAACCACATCTATCCTCATGAACACCACTCTCATCAGCGCCGCCGCCAACGCCACCCTCGCTGGAGGCACTCCGTTTCCTCAAATCGTTGCCATGCTCGTGGAGGCCGGGGTCGAATCCTACCATGTCGATTACCTGGCCCTGCAAAAAAGCTTCCACGACGGTTCCGGCGGCGTCTTCACCACGCCTCTTTCTTATGAAGCTCTTCCTGCGGTGTCGGAAGATTTTGATGCCCCGGCACTCCGCGCCAACATTCTCGACAGCCAGCAGAAGAACCAGCACTACCGCGACTTCAGCATTCGTGCCATGCAGGCGGGAGTGCAGGGCTACATCGCATTTCTGCGCGGACGGCGTGTGACCTATTACGGTAGGCAGGGAGATCAGCACACCGAATGGTTCCCAGGGGCGAAGCCGCAGGACTGAATGTGCAAGCGTTAGCGTACTTGCGACACGATCACCTCGTGAGTCTTGCGGTCGATGGAATACAGCACGCCCTCCTGGCTGCGATCCCAGGCAAAGGCCTGCCCGTGGGCGCTGATCGGGATGGCGGTCTGCCAGCCCAGCACATCGCCCTGGGCTGGCAGATCCAGCACGTAGAGCTCCTGAGCGTCATGGCCTGTGATGAAGAGATGGCCCTGCGGGCCAAAGCTTCCGCCTGAGCTGCTGTTTTTGCCAAACTTCAGCACCAACGGGCGTGGGAACCTCAGCTCGCCGAGCTTCTTCCACTGAGCGTCAAAGGTAACGACTTTCGTTTTTGCGGGATCACCGGTTTTCGCATATTGCGCAAAGCAGGCATACCACACGCCATCCCGACGATCCACCCAGGTCAGAGAACCGTGTGCGGTCGTGAGATCGATCGACTCCAGATGCTGCATCGTCTTGGGATCCCAGACTTCCACGGAGCTTTTCATGGGCATCTCAGGATAGTTTGAATGCGCGGAGTAGAGCCTGCCATCCAGCACGACGCCTGCGTTCAGATGCTTGAGGTGTCCGCCTTTCTCCTCCTGCCATCCGCCGACACGCTCGCCGTTGTCTTTGCGGTATTTGCCAATGGCTGAATTCGTGATCGCATAAAAATGCGTGTCATCCACCGCCACGCCCTGATGCGCCTCCTCGGCCTTGAAACGTTTCAGCTCCTCATGCTTCCATGCCTGCTTTGCCTTCGCATTCAGCAGCTCCTGAATGCGCGCCTGCTCTTTTCTCAGCGCAGCTTCAGGCACGGGCATGGGAGTCAGATTCTCACTGACGAGCGGCTCATCGGCAGGAATGGCACGCCAGCGCAGGTTGCGAAACCAAACCGGCGCGCCGTGGTCCTGCAGCCAGAGATGACCGCCTCGCTTGGTCAGGTCGGTGCCGCGATAGCTCACCAGCTTGACCGCCTCGCTCCAACGCGGATCGGCATAGTCAAAATCCACCACCTTCTCGCCGTTCAGCCAGTGCTGAATGACGCTGCCCTTGCAGATGATGCGAGCCTCGTTCCACTGCTCGAAAGGCTTCACCACATCCTTGGTCGGAGCCATGCAGAAGTACAGCGCCGCCGCACATGAACGCGGATTCTCGCCATAGGAGCTGTTGGCATTGTCCAGCAGCTGATACTCATACTGACCTGGCCGGTAATACACGCCGCTGTTGCAGCCTTTGGAGACTTTCCAGTCAAAGCGCAGCTCAAAATCATCCGGCACCGTGGCTTTCTCATACGTGAGCGGGCCGCCGCGCTTCACACGCGCGATCTCGCCGTTCTCCACCGCCCAGTTGCCGTCATTTTTCCAGCCGTTGAGCGTCTTCCCGTCAAAGAGGGATTCAAAGCCGGGCTCCACTGCAGAAGCGATGCTGGTGAGCAGTAGAAAAAAGAAGAGGTGCTTCATGCGTGGTTCAAGGTGCGGTTTGCCTGCCTGCGATATCCATTCAAACGGAGCGACCCGTCAGCCATGACATCGAGCAGGGAATAGCCGCTGTTTTCCAAGCCGCTGCCCTCCACCATGGCCACGAGCGTGGTGTAGTGGATTCCAGCGATCTGCTGGTAGTCATTTTTGTGCGAGTGCCCTTGAAAGACCGCGAGCACCTTGCCGGACTTCTCTAGCAGTGCACGCACTTCGGCGGCATTGCGCACGGCGTGCGCCTTGTCCAAGTCGAGCCGTTGATGGGCAAAGACCACCACCGGGCCGCCAGCTTTTTTCAGCGCGCTGTCCAGCCACTCAAGCTCAGCCTTGGGGAGATTGGCATCCTGCCAGTTGAAGTTCTTTCTTCCATACGGAGTGCCGTCTTCACGAAAGCAGGCATCGAGGATCAGAAAGGTCACGCCCTTTTCTTCAAAAGCCGCATGCCCCCCGGACGCTTTCGTGTTGGCGGCAAACTCCTGCTTCGTCAATGTGCCGACGCAGTGATTTCCCAGCACATAATGCCTGGGCATGGTCAGCTTCGCGAAATGTGACTCCATCGTTTTCAGCCACTCGATTTCACGTTCCACCGAGTCCGCCTGATCAATGAAATCGCCCAGCTCCACCACCAGCGCAGGTCTTTCGCGATTCATGAAATCCACCGCTTCATCCAGCTTGGCCAGGGCCTCGCGGTAAAAGCGGGTTTTGGTGGGCTCTTTGTCCGCATAATGCAGATCTGTCATCAGGCCCGCACGGAACAGCGGCCTGGCTTCGGCATCAGCAGCGAGAAGTCTGCCACCCCCGAAGCCGGCGAGGCACAGGGTGCTGCGCTGGATGAAGACACGGCGGGAAATCGAAGACATGGCGTGTAAACGGCTGCTGCTTTTCCTTTTTGCCGCCCTATTCATCTAGCTTTGGCCAAAACGCCCTTCACATGCTGCATGGATTTGCCAAAGCATTCATTCACATAAGCCATGGCCTTCTTCACCTTGGCCTGCGCGGCGGGGTAGTCGGCATCAATGGCAAACAGCGTCTCGGCCATCTTCTCCACCGGCGTCTCGTCCATCTCCAGCAGCCAGTCTCCGAGGCCGATGTCTTTGAACATCCAGCATTTGGGGGAATGAAACTCGGAGTAGGTGTGGATGATCGGAGTGCCATTGGCCAGCGCGATGATGGGTGAGTGCGGCTCGTGACAGACAATGGTGTGTGCCCGGGCAAAAATGGAGGCAGCCTCATCGGCGTTCCAGAACTCCTCCAGATTCACCACATGCTTTTGAATCTCAGGAGGCAGCAGATCATGGATAAGCCGCTTGTTGTGCCCCATTTCCTTCTTCACTTCAGGAGCGATGAGGACCTTGTGCCCGGTCTTCTTGACCCACATCGTCACGAGTTCCCGATACTTCGCCGCGCGCCGCTCATCATCAGCGACCTGCTCGGGTGTGGGATGCAGCGGATTGAGCTTGGGTGTGCGGGTATCGTCCACACCGGGGAGCTTGGCGGTGTTGGTGCGCAGTTGGATCGTGATGAACTTGCGCTCCTCAAGCCCAAGCTTTTTCATGGTCGCCAGCCCGCGCTCGTCATCGCGCACGTCGATGCCAAAGCAGCCGTCCGGACCGAACTCGAGCACGGGCGTCTTGATGCCATGGCTTTTTAGGATATTCAGCGTCTTTGTTTCTCGGGTGTAGATAAATGAGGCGTTGTTCAGCAGGGCGGTGCGTTCTTCCGCCCCCTTGCCCTCCACCATGCTGGCAAAATACGACTGGCCAAAGAGACCGTAGGGCTTGCCCGCTTTCTGGCAGAACTGCATGAAGCTGATGTCCTGCCCCATGCCCGAATTGCGGATGTAGAGGTCGCAGTTTGAAATCGCCTGTCGCAAGGTCTCATCTCTTTCACCTTTGCCCGTCAGGCTGCCTTGCAGAATCTCCACTTTAGGGAACCGCTTCTTGAGCATGGCGGTAACGCGTTCGTCCAGCTTCATGGCCCACAGCACCACCTTCACCTCCGGCAGGTGCTCTTCAATAACTCGCAGCGTCCCTGGCGTGTGGCCGATGTCTCCGATGTTCACCGTGTCCCAGGCTGACTGCAGCAAAATGGTCTTGGGCCTGCCGTCTGCGGCAAAAACAGAACCGCCAAGCGCGGCGGTGATGGAGGAGATGAAGTGGCGGCGTGTGGTCATGGGGTGATGGGTCGGTCGGTTTTACTTTTAAAGATCGGGGAGATATCAAAACTCCGGCGGGCCGTTCAGGTGTTCGCACTTTTCCGGCATGCCGGGAACGAAATCGACCACCTGCTTCTGACTGCGCAGTTTGTCCTGCAAAGGAGCCAGCGGCACTTTCTGAACCTCGGCATCGGCCTTCAGAGCCATCACAGCGGCGACACCCGCCGCGTGCCCGGTGATCATCCACACGCTCTCCAGCCGCAGGGTGCAGAAGGCCACATGGCTGTAGCTCGCTGCACCAGGCACCAGCAGGTTCGTGCACTCGGCGGCCTTGGGTGTGAGCGCACGATAAGGTATCTGGTAAGCATGGCCCATGCGCCAGATGCGCCCTTCATTGACGAACTCGTTTTCATTCAAGGCCATGCGCTGCACATGATGGCAGTCGATAAAGTGGCTGCTCATGCCAATGCTGTCCGGCTTGCGACGGTCATCCTGCACATCCTGCTGTGTCACGACATACTCGCCGCGCATCCGCCGTGCTTCACGCACGTAGAGCTGATAAGGCAGGTTGCCGTTGTCGGCGAATTCCTCTTTGTGCAGCCCCAGGGCTTTCATTTCGTCCCTCACATTCGCCGGCACGGCTTCGTCTGAAGCCAGGAAGTGCAGCAGGCCGAGTGTGTAATCCATGTGGTCCTGATAAATGAGCGCGCGCTGTGCGTAGCTGGCATCGGGCCAGTCAAACTGACCGCCGAAATGTCCCAGGGAGTAAATGGCGGATTGCTTGTTGTTCAGCTCGAATTTGCCATTGCGCCGTTTGTAGAGGTCCAGAATGTCCGCGAGCTTCACCGGCTTTTTCTGCTGTGCCTGATCGCGAAACCAACCTGCGAGAAGAGCATAACGTTTTGCGCCGTAATGCCGCGGTGCGGGAATGGGCACCTGCAGCTTGGGGTCCTTAGCCACGGTAAGACGGAAATTGTAGTTCATCGGAGCACGATGAGCGTCGCCCTCATGCAAATCCTTGGCCCACGCGCTGATGCCGGGCAGCAGCTTGCCGGCCTCATCCACTGTCCGTGCCTGACGCGGTGTTTTGTCAAAGCGCACTCCCGCAGCCTCTTCTCCAAATTCCGCCTTCGACTCCCTCCCCACGGCATATTTCACTCCGGCACGCGCCATCAGGTCCCCCTCATAGCCTGCATCAATAAACACTTTCGCCTTCAACTGGGTGCCATCGGTGAGCGTTATTGAAGTGATGCGTGCGCCGTCTTTGGCCACCGCATCCACCGAAGCGCTAAAGCGCACTTGCACGCCCGCTTCACGCAGCATGTCGAGATAGATTTTTTCAGCCACGCTGGATTCAAAGAAATATTCCGGCCCGTCGATCTGATAGACGGCTCCCAGGCGACGGTAAAATTCATCCGCGAAGCCGCCGATGGTCCATTTCAGCATGTGCTCGCTCTCGGCGGTGTTGATTCCGCTGGTGCTCAGGCCGCCGACGTGTTTCGTCGGCTCAATGAGGACCACCTTCGCGCCTTCCCGCGCCGCCATGATGGAGGCGGCAATACCGCAGGGAACACCGCTGTAAACCACGATGTCAGAGGTGATGGAATCCGCCGCGCTGACATGAGCGGAACAGAGCAAAAGGGTGAGAAAGAGTGACTTCATGGCTGGTGGGTCATTTGTTAGCGTCGATAAGTTGCAGTGCATCCAGAATCACGAACCCATCGGTGCGTGCATTGCGGATGGTAATGACCGTTTCAGCCGCAGTATCCAGTTCCACATGGCCGATGCTGCGGAACGCCTCGCCTGCTGCCAGCGGCTGAGTCTGGTCCACAGTCAGCTCGGTCTTACGCCCACCACACTCTACCGTCACGGGCACCTTCGTGGCACGCGTCTCATGGGGTGAATAGGCCATGCGCAGCTCATAGCGCCCGGCCTTGGGCACCTTGCAGCGGAAGATGGCTGCCGATTGACCGTCGCCACGTTTCTCGTCATGCAGATAGCCGGTGCCGATGTGCGGCTTGAATCCCGAGGAATGGCTCCACTGGCCCTGGAGTTCGGCCTGCGTGTCATCGAGCACGATGCCCGGCAGAGTTTTGGGATCGATGCTCATCGCGCCCTGCGGCTCCGGCCTCACCTCAGGCAGCACCGGCAGATCCAGCACCTGCTTCTGCGCCAGCAGCCGCTCACGCAGCGCAGGATAGGGCAGCCTTTGCACCGTGAGCCCCTGCTTCGCAGTCAGCGCAGCGGCGATGCCCGCACTCTGCCCGAGGATCATCCATGTGGGCTCCACACGGATGGAGGAAATGCCCACATGCGTGCAGGACAGGGCCACGGGCACGAGCAGATTGTCGCACTCTGCCGCCTTGGGGGTGATGGCCCGGTATGGCACATGGTAGGGGTAGCCATGCCTGCGGCCCGCCATGCGCACGGGCAGGATGGTTCCTTCATCCACCACCATGTCCTGGGTCCCCACACGCTGGCAGTCGTGCGAATCGATGGGGAAGGATGACACGACAATCGGATCCTCCTTCTTCGGCTCATCCATGATGTCCTTCTGGCTCAGCACATACTCGCCCACCATGCGCCGCCCCTCGCGCACGTAGAGCTGCGGCGACCAATTGCCGTATTCGGCAAACTCATCACGGCACAGGCCCAGCTCGCTCATTTGCTGCCGCAGCGGCTCAGGCACTGCCGGGTCGGTGCTGAGGAAATGATAGAGCTCCAGAGTGTACTGCTTGTGCGCCTCCCAGATTTTCGCACGCCCTTCCTCATCCGCCTCGCTCCAGCCATTGCACGCGCCCACGAGCCCCATGGAAAACTGCTTCCCGATGCCGTTGTTCGCATCAAATTTGTTTCCCGGCAGCGGATAAAGATCCCAAAGCAGATGGGGTCTTTTCTCCTGGGTGTAGTAGCGCCTCACCACCTCAAACCGCGCCGGATCATAGCTGGCAGGCCGGGGAAACGGCACTCGGTTGGCCGGATCTTTCGTGACGCACAACCGGAAGCTGTACACCATGACATTCTTGTCACCGGCTTCATCTGGGCCGGCATCCTTGGTGGTGATCAGCGGCAGTTGTCTGCCCTCCGCGTCCACTCCCGAGATGGCCAGCCTGGCCTTGGGGTACTGCTTTCCAGCCAGCGGTTCGCCAAATTCACTCCTTCCTTCACGCCCGATGGTCCAGCTCACACCTGCCGCAGCCATCAGGTCGCCTTCATAGGTGGTGTCGATGAAAACCTTGGCCGTGAAATCACCGTCTCTTGTCTTGATGCTGGTGATGTGTGCTCCTGTCTTGCTCACCTTGCTGAGCCCCTGCTTTGTCAGCACCTTCACGCCTGCCTCATCCAGCATGGCTTTCGTCACCTCCGCCGCCACACGCGGCTCGTAGGTCCATGGCTTGTGATCCTTCTCACTCACCTTGTAGGGCAGTGCCACACTGCGCTTCTGATAGTCCGCCTCCACGCGCAGATGCCATTCCTCAAAGAGACCCAACACCGTGCTGCGCACTGTTTGATTGGAGTCGCTGAAACACAGCCCACCCGTGTTTACACCGCCCACATGGTCCGTGGGCTCCAGCAGGATCACGGAGGCGCCTTCCCGTGCGGCGGCAATGGCGGCGCAAAAGCCGCCTGGAGTCGCTCCATAGACAATGACATCGGCCTCTGTGGCACTGCGCGCGACAAGGCTGAGAGTGAGAAGAAAAGCGAGGATGCGCGTCATGGTTTCCCACAAGGACACCACGCCGCTTTTTTGGACATCATTATTTCACGCGGGCGGCCACGGCTCGATGAGCCGTCTCCTGCAGAAAACGGGCGTAGCTGGCATCCAGCCCTTTCGGGATAAAGCTGCTGCCCACGGCGCTTTCGCCAAACAGCACTTCATACCAAACGCACGCGCCCAGATACTCGCCTGCCGTGTTGGCATGGTGGCCGTCCATGCCCAGAGCCACCGGACCGCCGGTCTTGGGCTTGGCCCAGCGCCAGCCGACATGCAGTGAATGAGTCTGGTCCGGCAAAGCGGGCTGTTTGGCGGTCTTCGGATCAAAGGTGGTGTCGGTTTGATATGCCCAGGTCTTGTCTGTGTCGGCCAGATGAAAGGCGTCTCCCGTCGGAATGATGCGCGCGTGAAACTCCGCCGCTATCTTGTCGTAGGCGGCACGCAGACCCTTGTACATCTCTTCCTGCGTCTTGGGCTCTCCGGCAGCGGTGGAAGGCTTGATAAAGCGCGGGTCATCCTTGCGGTACTCCCACGTCTCATGCACCAGCAGTGTGGCCTGCGGGGCGTGCTTGGCCACGTAATCACGTAGCCAGCCGGCATGGGGCTGGTAGGTGGCAAAGTCGTGGCTCTTGATGCTCGCCTGCTGGATCGTCACATAGTCCCAGCGGTCCAGTTCCAGGCTCTCCTTCAAGCCACGACCGCTGGTGTAAAGTCCGGCTTTATCCTTGGCGTCCGCCTCGTGCTTTTGCGCCTTCTCAGCATGCACCTGGAATGAGGCCCCGCCGATGACCAGCGGCTGGTGCACCAGCTTGTGCCCGCCTGCTTTCGCCAGATCTCCCAAGTAATGGGTGGCATTGGCCGAGAAGCTGTTGCCAATGGTCAGGAGCTTCACCGTTTTGGCCTCGCCCGCAAAGGACGAGGCGCAGAACAGCAGCAGCGCGAAAAGCAGGGCCGGCGCTTTCATGACGGTGTCTTAGTGATGGCAGCCGCAGCCTTCGCCGCAGCCCTGAGGAAACACTTCGGCCTCGGTGGGCACCTTGCCGCGCTCGAGACTCTTGCCCACGTAGCCGTTCACCACTTCGGCAATGTTGCGCAGCACGTCCTGCGCTTCCACAAAGCTCAGGATGGCGGTGTTCGCATCGCACTGGTCCTGAAGCTCGGTGAAGCGTGAGATTTCCTCTCCGCTGGGCTCTTCGCCATGATGCTGCTTCTGGTGCAGGGCACGGCCGAGCGTGGCCATCTCGCGGTAGAGAGACACGGCGGCTTCATCGGCCAGGAACGCCTCCGCTTTTTCGCGGGCATTCTGCACTTCGCTGTCTGCCACGAGGACTTCGCACAGTTCGACGATCTTGGAGGTGATTTGAGGGGATGCTTTCATGGGGACGCGAGATTAGTCCGGAAAAGCCGATTCACAGGGAAAAGTCGGACAATTTCACCATGCCCGGGCCGCAGCCAGGTTCTTTTTAAACCCCTCACGCACGAGCGAGAGGTCTGAATCCATGGCGATCCAGGTGAACCCCAGCGCCTTGAGCTTCTCCTTGTCATCCGCATGGCGCACCAGAATGCCGCAGCCTTTGCCGTGATCTCGGGCGGCTTTGACGATCACATCCACACACTCATCGTAGCTGCGCGCAGCCTTCTGCGCCTTCAGATCAAACGAGAGGTCTGCAGGCCCGATGAACAAGGCATCAATCCCTTCCACTGCTGCAATCTCGCCTGCCTGATCCACCGCTGATGCCGTCTCGATCTGCGCCAGAATGATCGGCTTGGGCATCTCGCCCTCCGGCAGCCGCATGCCGTAGCCGTAGGTGCGCACGGTGCGCGAGACACCTCGGTGGCCGCGCGGCGGATAATAGGCCGTATCCACACAATGCCGTGCCTCCTCCACGGTGTTCACATGCGGCACCATGATCCCATGCGCGCCCCAGTCCAGCACACGGCCGATGAGGTCCGCATGCGGCGCGCTTACTCGCACAATCGCGAGCGTGTTGCTGCCGCGCAGCGCGCGGAGCTGGTTCGGCAGCGCGGCCTCCGATTCACAGCCATGCTCAAGGTCGATCAAAACCCAGTCAAAGCCGCACTCCGCCGCCAGCTCAGTGACCGCAGGAGAACCGATGGAGAGAAAAGTGCCGATGTGTGTTTTCATGATTCAAGAATGTCGATGTCGCTGCCCTCGCGCAAGCCCCGCAGCGCCAGCGCCAGACGTGCGTGGGTAAATTCGCGCAGCGTCCCCCCGTTGGTGCCCGAAGAGATCAGAAAGAAACCGTCGTCACGGTCAAAGTACCCCGCGCCAACACGGATCACCGCCTTGACGATCATGTTCCGCAGCAGATGCAGCCAGAAGCGCCGCAGATGATTTTCCGGCAGTCCACGCAGGCCCTGATAGCCCTCAAAAGCACGCCGCAGAAAAAAGTGATCATGAAAGCAGGCGAGCAGCGAGAGATCATCCATGGGATCGCCGCTGATGGCGTCATCGAAATCAATAAAAGCGGCAATCGCGTCGGCCTGACCGAGGATGTTCCAGAGAGCCAGGTCCTTGTGCACCAGGCAGCCGACTTTCAGATCTAGCAGAGCCCGATGTCTTTCGATCTCTGCCAGAATTTCATCGCTCTGCTTCTCGGAAAGGAAGCCTCTTGAAACAAGAAAGGCCAGATGCTGATCCAGCCGCAGGTAGAAGTAGTCCGCATACGTCGCATGGCAGCCCTGCAGGGACTCATCCAGCACGCCAAATCCGGGAAACACAATCTGCTGCCACCGCGCCACCGCCGCCCCGATGTCAAAAGCGACTTTCGGAACATCGAGGCTGCCGAGCTTGAACCAGTGGTTCAGATCAAGTGCTGGAATGCGCTCCAGTGCCTGCCACGCAAAAGACACCCGCCTGCGTGTGGCATCGCATGCATGCACGCATGGCGTGTGCACTCCGACAGCGCGCACTCGCTCCATCAACTCGGACTCCACCGCCAGATGCCCGTCTTTCTCAGGCCCGTTTTCCACACGAATAAACATCGCAGTCCCGTCCACCTCGGCATTCCAGGTGAGATGATTCCCCTGCCCTGCACCCGCGCTCAAAACCACAGATTTCGCATTAAGCTGATGCAACAGCGCCTCGCGAAGCTGCTGCTCCATTTCGGCATCCACCCTACCTCGCACCTGCGTGCCGTGAAACGCCGCAGGCCGATCACATTTCCAGTAATAGATGTCTCGGCGGCTCATGATCACGCATCCGGAGTCCGGCGCTTCCACCATGCGGCCATGAGGCCGCCCACGATGTTTTGCATCACTCCGCTGAAGACAGCAGCAGCGGCGGCCAGCGGCAGCGCGGGAAAGTGCTCGCGCGCCAGCGAGGCGGCCATCCCCCCATTTTGCATGCCCACCTCGATGCTCACGGTGCGGGCCACAGATTCCGGATAACGCAGTACCTTGGGCACGAGGTAGCCCACCACAAAACCGATGACGTGCAAAAGAAACGCCGCGAGGGCCAGCCGGCCAAAATGGGCCGAGATGGCATCGGCACTGGCGGCCACGATGCCCCCGCTGACAAAGGTGAAGGCCAGCACCGCAATGGTGGGACCACAGGCTCCGATCTGATCTGCCGTGCGTGGCATCTTCCAGCGAATGAGCACCCCCAGCACGACGGGTGCCACCGTGAGTTGCAAGGCCGAAAGGCACAGCCCCCAGGCATCCACCGGGACGTATTTGCCAGCCAGTGTGCTGGTCCACATGGGTGTGAAAAAGAAGGCCAGCAGCGTGGATGCCAGCGTGAGCACCACAGACAGCGCCACATTCGCCCGCGCGAGGTAGCTGATCATGTTGGACGCCATGCCTCCTGGACAACTGGCCACGAGAATGATGCCCACGGCGAGCCCGGGATCGAGATTCAAGACCTTTGCCACCAGCCACCCGGTAAGAGGCATGATGGTGTACTGCGCCACAAACCCCAGCGCCACACTGCCCGGCATGCGCGCGATGGCTTTGAAATCATCCACGCTCAACGTCAGCCCCATGCCAAGCATAGAGGCCGCGAGAGACCAAAAGATCCATGGCTTGTCAAACCACAGCATGGTCTGCGGCTTGAAGAAGGCGAGAACCGCAAGGCTCACGAGCCACATGGGATAGAGATTGTTAAACCAGTTGAAGAAGCGAATCATGTTCAGTCGTTCGGTTGGTGGAAATGGTTGGCATCAAGGATGAAGAGAACGCAGCCCGGCACCCGAGCCGCTGATCAGCAGCACCAGTTTTTTAAAATGGAGCTGCTCACCCTTGATGGCTTCCTTACGGTACAAGTTCACACGATTGATGTCACCCGGGAACAGCTGCGTCTCCGACACTTCGACTTTGGCGAAACCTGCGCCTTTCAGAGCCTCTTCCTGGCAGGCAGCCCCAGGTCGCGAGGCGGGTGTCAGCGCGTAAAGCGTTCCCGGCGTAACAACTTCCGCTTCGATATTTTCAATGCTGGTGCGCAGAAACGGCAACCCCCGCACCTGCTCTGGCATGGCCTCGATCACATAATCCCGGTCTGTGAAAAGTCTGCACCCAACCTTCATCTCCGCCGCTTCTACGGAAGCGGGTGCAGGCCAGACGATGCGTTTCTTCCCTTGCTGCGCTTCAAAACCACCCACTTCCTCCAGCTTTCCAAACATGATGCGCTCCTTGCGACTGGCATCCGTATCGCCTTGGGTCACTACGAGCCAGATCACGCCGTCATGCTCGTGAAAGGTTGGGTACTGGAAGGACTTCGGCGTTTCAAAGCGGTATTTGCGCTCCCAGATTTTGCCATCGCGAGAGACATCCACATTGAACACACTTCGGCTCACGCCCTGGCTGCGCGTGGACTCCTGCCACCCCAGATAGTAGATGCCGCCAAACTTGTCGAAGGTCGGCTTGGAGTTGGTGCCATTGAGCACGACCGGCAGCGGCTTGCCGGTGCTCCATTTCCTGCCATCTGTGCTCGTGGAAAAATGATAGTTTCCTTTGTCATTGCGGCAGATCGCCAGCCACGTGCCGTCTGGCATTCGGTTCACCGCCGATTCACTCAGCGCCTCGGCCTGCGGTTCGTTGTAATGACCGAGCACTTCCAGTGTCTCCAGATCATCATGCACCAGAGCAAGCGCGTTCTGCTTTCCGGTAAAGTTGTTCAGCGCCACGTAGGTCTTGCCATCAAACTTTTTGAAGGAATCAAAGATGAAGAATGATGAATCCACTGCCGGCTTGGCAAAGCCATGAGCCGCTGCATCCGCATGAAAATACTGTGGCTGAAAGTCAAACGTGCCTGCTGCGGTCTTCAGCTTCGCCTTGTGGATTGTGTCACGGAAAGCACCGGACTTCAGGTCAAAGTCGCGATACCACATCTGCGACTGCCTCTTTCCTGGGTCTTCGCTTGTAAAGTAGCAGCGCAGCATGTTCGCATCCTTTTGAAGGATGCGCGGCACAAAGCACGCGCCCTCAGGCAGCGTCTCGTTCTCAAACCGTTGTCCGCCTTTGGCAAAGTCGATCACCTTTTCCAGCGCGAGGGTCTTCAAGTTCACGATGGACATCGTGGCGTAAATGAACGGCCAGCCGGCGCTTTCTCCTGCCTTCAGGTCATTGGCCTCCACCACGATGTAGGCACGATCTCCCACGCACACAAACTCCGCATCGTGCGCGCCCTTCACCTGCGGCGCCGTGGTGTTCACCAGACGCTGCATCACCACATCTCCCGCCAGTGCCGGATCCCACTTCGCCGGTATGATCTGAGGTTTCTCCAGCCTGTTGATCGTTTGCTTCAGACTCACCGCACCAGACACATTCTTGCCTGCTTCGACATCTTCCTCGCGGAACTTTGCCACCAGAATCTCGCCCTCACCTTGCCGATCATGGTCATAAGTGATCCAGATCATGCCATCGCGGTCCTGCACTCCATCGGGATACGAGACATCCTTGCGCTCATCCAGCAGCAGGCCCTCGTTCCAGGTCTTGCCGTCATCGGTGGAAATCTGTGCCGTGAGGTGGCTGCGTGTTTTGCCAGTGAAACCGAGATGATTCACCAGCAGCAGATTGCCGGAGGCAAGACGGCGGATGAAAAAGCGGGAGCCCGGATTGGGGATGGTGCTGGCCTTGGCCTCGCTCCAGGAGCGGCCTTTGTCAGACGAATGACTCTCCCACAAAAAGCCGCCTCCCGTTCGTGTCAGCAGCCAAAGCCGACCATCCTTCAGTTCGGTAATCATGCACTCCAGCGCCCACTCAGGGGCTTTGAGTGCCCCGTGCAGCCGCCATGTTTTTCCCTCATCGGTGGAGATGCCCACACCTTGCAGTTGCTTCGGTCCGGCAAACCACTCATACACCGGCTCTGTGGCATGCGTCACCGGCATGATCCACTCGCCCGAGGAGAGCACCGTGGACTTGTTCATGCGAAAGGCATAAGGCCCTTCATACCCCACGCGAAACTCGGTTCCGAAAACCGGCGGCGTGGCATCTGGATCATCGCAGATGCGCGCCCATACATCGTGCTTCGCGGTGTCCTTGTTGCCGCGGTTGAAGATGTACCAAAGCCGTCTCCTGGGATCAATCCACAGCGTGGGATCAAAGCAGCGCGTCCCATTTCCTGGAACTGCCATGACCTGCGGCCTCGTGAATGATTTTGCCTGATCATCACTATAGCACAGCAGCACCGCATTCTCAGGTGAGGGCTCTTTCGGCCCGCCCGTAAACCAGGATGCAAACACACGCCCCCCGGCTGTGCGCTCCAGCCCAGGAATGCCCTGCCATGTTTCACGGCGTTCGCCCATCGGCTCGACTGCCTGGACGCAGACGGTGGCGAGAAAAAGCAGGATACAGGATTGGCGGAGATTCATCGGCGTTATCAAACGTGACCTGAGGTGTGATTTCACCCTGGATTAAGCCGAAGAGGTGTTATGTTAACACGCATATTGCCCCTGCCCTCCGTTGCTCTTGTTCCTGACAGGCTGCACCCCACATTTACTCTCCATCATTAATTCATGTCCTCCTCCGAAATCCGCTCCCTTGAACCCAGGCCCCTGTGGAACTGCTTTGCCGATCTCAATGCCGTCCCCCGTCCTTCCAAGCGCGAGGAGCGTGTTGTCGCTTTTGTCGTGGCCTTTGCGCAGCAGCACGGCCTGCAGCACCAGATCGACTCCGCCGGAAACGTGATCATCCGCAAACCGGCCAGCGCAGACCGCATGGACCGCCCCGCTGTCATCATGCAGGCTCATCTGGACATGGTGCACAAGGCCGCTGACGGCGCGATCTTCGACTTCGACAAACAAGGCATCGAGATGTGGGTCGATGGTGACTGGGTCCGCGCGCGTGGCACCACCCTCGGTGCGGACAATGGCCTCGGCGTGGCCGCTATCCTGGCGGTGCTTGCATCCAAGGACCTCTCCCATCCGCCCATCGAGGCGCTCCTCACTCTGGACGAGGAGCAGGGCATGGGCGGCGCGCTGGGCCTTCAGCCGGGACTGCTGACCGGCAAAACCATGCTGAATCTCGACTCCGAAGAAGACGACACCTTCACCATCGGCTGCGCAGGCGGCATCGACACCGTGGGCACTTTTGAATACACAGAGGTGGCGCATGACTCTGCCACGCCCGTGGCCGCCATCGAGATCACCGGTCTGCGCGGAGGTCACTCCGGCCTGCAGATTCATGAAGGACGCGCGAACGCGATCAAGCTCATGACGCGCCTCCTGCATGCCTGCGGGGAGAAGGTCGTGGCACTTTCAACGATGCGTGGCGGCAGCGCTCGAAACGCCATCCCGGCGCAATGCACGGCGATTGTGGTTATCTTGGATCAGGCTCGGTTCGATGATTGCTTCCAGCGCGAGGCCGAGGGCATTCGCGAAGAATTCCGTTTGATCGAGCCTGGGCTGAGCATCGCTTCAACACCCGTTCAAGTGGATGACGGCGGGATTGGAATTATGGGTGCTGAGCACCAGAAATCTCTCGTGCTCGCCATGCAGGCGGTGGTGAATGGCGTCTATCGCATGAGCCCTGTGGTGCCAGGCTTGGTGGAGGCCTCCTCAAACTTTTCCACCATCGCTCTTGGCGGCGGCAAAGCCGAATGGGGGAGCTTGCAGCGCAGCTCGGTGGAGTCGAGCAAGCTCGATGTCGCCCGCACCTTCCGTGCGCCGTTTGAACTTATCGGCGCTCACCTCAAATCGGGCGATCCTTATCCCGGATGGAGCCCCAGCGCAGAATCGCCGATCCTGGACAAGATGAAAAAAATCTACCGCGAGCTCTTCGGCCATGAGGTCAAGGTGGGCGCCTGCCATGCCGGGCTCGAGTGCGGCGTCATCAGCATTGCTTATCCAGGCCTCGACATGATCTCCTTCGGCCCAAACATCCACGAGGCGCACTCTGAAAAAGAATGCGCCAGCATCTCCTCCACACAGAAGTTCTGGAAACTTCTTACCAAAACGCTTGCAGACCTGTAACCCCGCTGACCGACCGCCATGCCCGCCACCTCAGCGCCCACACTCAAGGACATCGCCCACGCCACCGGGTATTCCTTGATGACGGTGTCTCGTGTGCTGCGCGGCGCTCCCAAGGTTTCCGCGGAAAAGCGTGAACTCGTCCTGAAGGAGGCGAAACGCCTGAACTACCGTCCCGACCCGCACCTCGCGCGCATGATGCAGGTGGTGCGCGGCAAAAAGCAGCAGCGCGTACGTGCCGTCATCGCGGTGATCCGCGAGCACGTGCCCCAGGACGGTCTTCTCAGCCCTTCTTATCAATACGTGCCTATTGATGACATCCGCAGCCGCGCCCACGGTCATGGCTATGCGGTGGAGGAGTTCTGGCTTGGAAAAGAAGGCCTTACTCCAAAACGAGTGCAAAAGATCCTCCACGCACGCGGCATCGAAGGCGTGATCGTCTCGCCGCAGAGCATGCAGCTCCCTTGCAGCAAGATCGACTACTCACCCTTTGCCGCCGTGACTTTTGGCAATGCCATGAGCAGCCCGTCTCTGCACATGTGTGCTGGAAACATGACACTGGGCATTCACATGGCCGCAGACCAGCTCACCGCACGCGGCTACCGGCGCATCGGCGTGGCGGTCACTCAGTGGATTGTGAACCGCTCCCAGTTTGGCTACAGCGGCGGACTTTTCCACTGGCAGCAGAGCCTGCCTCCTGCAGACCGCGTGCCTCTGCTGCTCTTTCCCAGCAACGACATCAGCAAGGGATTCGACGCTTTCTCCAAATGGATGCATGAGCACCAGCCGGATGCACTCATCACCTTCGACACCCACGTGCCAGCCTGGCTACGCCGCCTGGGCCTGCGCATCCCTCAGGACATCGGCTTCGTGGTGCACGACTGGACCCCGAAGATGCCCGACTATGCCGGCATCTATCAGCAGCGAGAGCATCTAGCCGCTGCGGCGGTGGATCTCATCGTCACCCAGCTCTCGCAGCATGAGCACGGTGTGCCGGCAGTGCCGCGCCAGATCATGATCCCCCCACGCTGGGTCGAGGGCCCCAGCGTGCGGTCGCTTGGTTGATCAACGCGCCCGATTACAGCGCTTCGTAGGCCTTCAGCGCCGGCTCCATGGCCTTCAGTGCCGTGGCCCAGAATTCAGGCTTGGTAATGTCTTCACCAAGGCTGCGTTTCACGACCTCTTCGCAGGTCGCGCTGCCCGTCATGGAGAGGAAGGCCTCGTAACGCGGCAGGAAGGACGCGCCTTCCTCCTTGAAGCGGGCAAACAGCGCCTGGCTGAGCAGATAGCCAAAGACATAGGGGAAATTGTAGAACGAAATGCCGCTGATGAAGAAGTGCATCTTCGAAGCCCAGAACATCGGGTCCGTGCCGTCTTCGAGCAACGTGTCGCCATAGAGCTTGCGCTGCGCCTCTGCCATAAGGGCGCTGAGGCGGCTCACGCTCACCTCGCCGCTCGCACGCTCCGTGTAGAAGGCCTTCTCAAACTCATAGCGCATCGGAATGTTGATCAGATAAGCATGCGCGCGCAGCATCTCCTGGTCCAGCAGGTAGGCCTTGGTGGCTTCCGTGAGGCCGGGATCATTCATCAGCCCGTTGAGCAGGATCATCTCGCCAAAATTCGACGCCGTTTCCGCGAGCGTCATCGGGTAGTTCGCGGCAAAGGAGCGCGCCGGGCGCAGCACGCACGAATGCCAGGCATGGCCCACCTCATGGGCCAGCGTCACCATGTCATGCACCGTGCAGTGAAAGGTCATGTACACGCGCTCCTCATGCTTGAGCTGGGATCCGGTGCAGAAGGCCCCGGGGCGCTTGCCCGCACGCGGCTGCGCCTCGATCCAGCGCTGCGCCAGCATCTCACGGAAATACTCGCCCAGCTTCGGATATGCAGTGCTGAAGGCCTGGTCCACTGTGGCGCAGGCCTCGTCCCAGGTGAGTTCCTTTTCATCTGGCGCGGCAATCTGCGGAGCCTCTAGATCAAAGTAGTGAAGTGCCGATGTTCCCTGCAGCTTCGCCGCTTTGCGCAGCGCACGGCGTGGCAGCTCGATATGCGTGTGAATCGCCTCCAGCATCGCATCCAGCGATTCCCGGCTCATGGCCCCGTCAAACAACGGCGTGTCCAAAAAATGCGGCAGGCCACGACGGCCATAGAGGCTGAGCCGTGTGCCCGCGATGCCGTTCAAACCGGCTGCCAGCGTCACCGCATGATCATTCCACGGCTTTTGTCCGGCGTGAAAGGCCGCCTCGCGCAGCCTGCGATCCGGCTCGGACATGAGCGCACGACGACGAGACATCTCAACGGTCTCCTTGTGACCGTCAGGAAAGGTCATTTCAAACTCCATCTTGCCCGTCAGCGTGTCATACAACCGCCCCCAGGCATGCAGTCCGTTCACATTGAGATCGGCAGCCAGCGCCTCCATCTCAGACTTCATCTGGTGCTGCCCCTCATGGCGCATGCGCTTCACGGCATGCTCTGCATTTTTCAAAGAGGGATCTGCCAGCAGTGAATCAAACGCATCATCACTCAGCGCCGCCAGCGCCGAGCGCAGCGAGGCCATGAGCTTGGTGCTTTCTGCTTCGAGTGTGGAGATCCAGGCCTCGTCAGCCTTCACTGCCTCATCATTGGCATCGTCGGCGGACAAGCACCCAAGATAGGCCGAGAGATGGCCGAGCCTGTCGCTCAGAGCCTCCAGCGCATTGATTACCTGCGCCATCTCGACGACGTCTATGCTGAGCGCCGCAGCCTGTTTTTTGAGCGCCTCCACATCGCGCACGAGTGCGGCCTTAAATTCAGTGTAGTCAGGTTTGCCAAATCCGGAGAACCAGGATTCAAGGGACCAGCGGTCAGGGGTGGTGGGTGCAGGATGGGACATGAGTGTAAATAGGAATGAATCAGCGGCTCACACGGCCTCCACCATCGCCCTGCATGAGGGCTTCGATTTCGCTGGGTGTGCTGTAGTTGTAGTCGCCTTCGATGGAATGCGCCAGACAGCCGGCCGCAGTAGCAAAGGCGATGGCGGTTTGAGGGTCGGAGTTTTGCAGAAACGAAAACACCAGCCCCGCGGTGAAAGCATCCCCGGCGCCGAGGCGGTCGATCACCTGGGTGATGGTGAGGCGTGGGGCGGTATGCAGTGTGTCAGTTACCGCTTCGTAGAGTGCGCCGCCAAAGCATTGCGCCGCTGCGGTGCTGCCATCACGCAGGGTGAAGGCCGCATGACTGAGATTGGGAAACTCGGCAACGATCTGCCTGGCCAGCGCCTGCAAATCACCGCTGGATTCAATGCCCAGCATCGCAGTCGCATCGCTCACCCCGCCCACAAACACGCTCACCATCGGCAGCAGCTCCCGCATGGTGCGTGTGGCGAGCTCACGTGCAGACAGCGGCGGCTCCCAGTTCCAGAGTTTGGTGCGGTAATTCATGTCGCACACGATCTTGATCCCAAGCCCCTGCGCTTCTCGCATGGCCACACGTGCCACCTCGGCTGCGTTGCGTGAAATCGCTGGCGTGATTCCGGAGATCACAAACCAATCGCACCCGACAAAGATTGCCCCCCAGTCATACTCAGCAGCCGGGGTGATGGCCACGGAGGAGCCTTCGCGGTCATAGATCACGTTACCACCGCGCTGATTGGCGCCATGCTCCAGAAAGTACACACCAAGCCTGCCTCCCGCCGTCCGCAGGATGTGCTTTGTCTCCACCCCAAGGCTGCGCAGATCCGCCACACACGCGTCCGCAATCGAATTGGCGGGCAACGCTGTGACAAATGCCGCATCTGCACCGAGATAGGAAAGCGATGCTGCAATGCTGGCCTCCGCTCCGGCAAAGCTCGCATGCAGTCCTCCCGGCATCGCCTGCTGAAACCGCGCATGCCCTGGCGTCGCCAACCGCAGCATGATCTCGCCAAAAGTAACCACCCGGCTCATGAGCGCACCTCTTTGACAATGTCTGTGGCCTCACGAGCCAGCGCGGTGATCACATCCCAGCCGCCCTTGGCCACGATGTCCTTGGGCGCCAGCCATGAGCCTCCTAAGGCCAACACCGCAGGCTCGCGCAGGTAATGCGCCGCATTTCCAGCTCCTACTCCACCCAGCGGAATAAACTGCACCCCAAGATGCATGAACGGAGCCATGATGCTGCGCAGATAACTCAGCCCACCACACGGCTCCGATGGGAAAAACTTCAGCACCCGGCAGCCTGCCTCGATGGCGATCTCGATATCCGTCGGCGTACACACACCTGGCGCAAAGGGCAGGCCAATGCGGATCGCCTCCGCCACCACGCGCGGGTTCATGCCCGGCGCCACGCCAAAGCTCGCCCCGGCCTCCTTGGCTTCATTCGCCTGCTTCGGCGTCAGGATCGTCCCCACTCCCACGGTCATCTCAGGCACTTCAGCCCGGATGCGCCGCAGAGATTCCAGCGCCGCATCTGTGCGCAGTGTTAGCTCGATTCCATTGACCCCGCCTGCGAGCAGAGCCCGCGCCAGCGGCACCGCATCCTCCGCTCGATCGATCATCAGGACAGCGATCACGCCGGTCTGGCGCAGCTGGAGGCGGAGATTCTCAGGAAAGGCGGTGCTCATGGCTGAAAGCAGGACGGGATACACTCTTTTGCAACAGGCTTGTGCTCCTCGTCAAAAAGATGTGCGGCTGTGCTTCACTCACTCGGTGGAGATCTTCAGCCCATCGATCTTTCCTTCCAATCGGTTCTTGGCATGATAGGCGGCCACTGGCCTCGCATCATCATGCCCGATGCAGAAGTTCTCCTGTGGCTGGCGTCCCACGAGACTTTTTGCCTGCGCTGTGGCCACGACTTCGCCGTTGACCGTGAGCGTCATGTTCCGGTCCTTGGCCAGCCGGGCAGAGATTTTGGCACTGCCAGTCACCACGCCTGGAGACACCACCTCCGTAATGGCGTCCCCACCTCCATAACGCACCGTGAAAACGACATGCCCTCCGCGTAAATGCAGGGCATATCCGGCTGAGGCACCGCCATGCGCCACCAGAACCACATCTGCCTCTGCCGTTTCCACCGTGCAGGAAATCGTGAAGCCTCTCCCGGCAATCTGCGGAGCGGCATCACTTGTCAGTGTGTCGCCAGGTTTCAGTTCTGCCAGCTCCTTGTCAGGCTGTTTCTTTCCTTTGGGAGCGACCTTCTTTCCGCCACCGGTTTCACTGGATGGATATAGCAACTGCGGATTCTCCACCTCTCCGGCAGGCCGACGCGACTTGGGCTCGTTCCCTCCGATCTCCTCGCTCATCTTGGTGGCCAGAGCCTGCAGCTTCTGAACGATCTCCGGATGCTTGTCCGCCAGATTGGTCCTCTCGTCGATCTCCTGATCGAGATTGTATAGTCTCGGATTCACCTTCGAGTCTTCGGCAATGACGCCCTTGGTCTTCGGATCCGATTGCGGGACCAAGGCGAGCTTCCATGGCCCCTGTCGAACGGCCTGGAGATTGTAGCTCCCAAAGTAGTAATGCGCCTCGCGCTGCGATTCCTTGGTCTGCCCAAATAGCAGCGGCGAGATGTCGCGTCCGTCGATCACTGGTTCGGTAGGCACCATGCCGCCTGCCAGTTTCACACAGGTGGGCAGCAGGTCGATGGTGCCCGCCACAGCATCGCACACACTTCCTGGCGCGATCTTGCCCGGCCACCAGGCCAGCGAGGGCTCACGCACTCCTCCCTCCCAGGTGCTGCCCTTGCCTCCACGCAGAGGCAGCGCACTGCCACCATCCAGGCCTTTCACCAGCCAGGGTCCGTTGTCGCTGGTAAAAACCACCAGCGTGTTTTCATCCAGCTTCAGCTCACGCAGCGTGTCCAGCACACGACCCACGCTCCAGTCCACCTCCTCCACCCAGTCGCCAAAGCGCCCGTTTTGTGACTTCCCTTGAAACGCCTTGCCTGGATGGATGGGCGTGTGGACTGCCGTGTGGGGAAAGTAGAGAAAGAATGGCCGGCTCTGATTGGCCCGGATGAATCCTACAGCCTCATCCGTGTAGCGCTCCTCGATGCGGCTCTGGTCCTCCTCCGTCAACAGTTCCACCACTTTGTCATCGCGCACCAGCGGCACCACCTTCTGCCCGCTTTTCTTCGCGGTCTTTTGCATGTCATTGGAGTATGGGATGCCCAGATAGTGGTCAAAGCCCTGCTTTGTCGGCAGAAACTCCGGCTGATCTCCCAGATGCCACTTGCCCACGATCTGCGTCGCATAGCCTTTCTCTTTCAGGTATTCGGCGATGGTGCGCTCCTGCGGATGCAGCCCGTTTTTGCTCCCCGGCGGATACACCCCTGGCACTGAAATGCGTGCCCCATAGCATCCCGTCATCAACTGCGCGCGTGACACACTGCATACCGGCGCGGCGTAAAAGCTTGTCAGCTTCATCCCCTCCCGTGCCATGCGGTCCAGATTTGGTGTCTTCTGCTTCGTGGCGCCAAAGGGCCCGATGTCCGCATACCCAAGGTCATCTACAAATAGAATAACGATGTTGGGCGGCGCTGAATACGCCGACACCGTTATGACAAATACAACAACAAAGCAGAGCTGCGTCAGCAATTTCATGATCGGGAGGGACAGTGAACGCGCTGCAATGCCTTTTGTGTCAGGCAAGTGCAGCAAGGAGCGGGAGAATGGCACTTCTCCTGCTCTATCTGCACTCAGCCAGCCATGACCCCAGCCCCACCCGACACGAGCATTTCCACGCTCGGCCCATGCCTCATCCCCTCGCCCGTGCACCGCATCGGCGGCGTAGAGGCCCCTTTCAAAGAGGATGCCGTGGACCGCATCCTGTACCACAGCCACGTTCTTGAAGATGGCCGCGACTCCTCGACTCCCAGCTATGAAGAAGCAGGCCCGAGGGAAAAAATATATTTCGACCCACCCAAGACCACCGTCGGCATCGTGACCTGCGGCGGCCTCTGCCCAGGCCTCAATGACATCATCCGCGGCATCGTGAATCGCTGTCACAAACAGTACGGCGTCGCTCGCGTCTATGGTTTCCGCTACGGCTACGAGGGTCTGGTGCAACGCTTTGGCCACACGCCGTTGTTATTAAAACCCTCCTCCGTGGAGCAGGCGCACCATTTTGGCGGCACCCTGCTGGGCAGCTCCCGTGGCAAGCAGGACATCGGCGAGATGGTGGACACCCTCGAAGACATGAAGGTGGACATTCTCTTTGTCATCGGCGGGGACGGCACCCTGCGCGGCGCAGCGGAGATCGTGAAGGAGATCGAGCGCCGCGGACTGAAAAAAGCCGTCGTCGGCATTCCCAAGACCATCGACAACGACATCCGCTACCTCGACAAGAGCTTCGGCTTCGAAACCGCGTTTGACGCCGCCGTGCAGGCCGTCAACTGCGCCTACATCGAGGCCACCGGTGCCGTTAATGGCGTCGGCCTCGTCAAGCTCATGGGTCGCGACTCCGGCTTCATCGCCTGCTATGCCGCCCTGGCGGGCAGCAATGTGGATTTCGTCCTCGTTCCTGAAGTGCCTTTTGAGCTCGAGGGAGAAGGCGGCTTGCTTGAAGTTCTGCGCCAAAAGCTGATGAAGCGCGGCAGCGCTGTCATCGTGGTCGCAGAGGGCGCAGGCCAGCACCTCATGCAGACCGGCGACGACACCGACGCCAGCGGAAACAAGCGCTATGGCGACATCGGCCTCTTCTTGAAGGACCGCATCAATGCCTTCTTCAAGCAGCGCAAAACCGAGGTAAACCTCAAATACATCGATCCCAGCTACATCGTGCGCAGCGTGCCTGCCAACGCACAGGACAACGTGTACTGCTCCCGCCTGGCCCAGAACGCCGTGCACGCAGCCATGGCCGGCAAGACCAACATGCTCGTGGGCCGCTGGCACAATTCCTACATCCACCTCCCTCTAGAGCTGGTCATTCACGGCCGCCGCAAGGTGGACCCCACCCAGGAGCTCTGGCACAGCGTCCTGGAATGCACCGGTCAGCCTGCCGTGATGAAGTGAGGAGCGCGTCGTCCTTGATCAAAGCCGCTACTTCAGCGGCGGCAGCTTCGCGCTGTAATGCACCGCCCGATGGCGGTTGTCATCAAAGGCAAAGTGCAGCCACTGCTTGTCCTTGCTCACAAAACCGTCCGGGTAGTTCATCCGTCCCTTCGGCCCGTCCACCGACTCCTGCTGCAGCACACGCTGGTAGGGCCAGGTCTTCATGCCGTCAAAGCTGATCCACAGCGCCATCGGACTGCGGTGCTTGCTGTTCGGATTGTGCAGGATCGCCACCGTATCGCCGCCCAGATTGTAGAGTGTCGTCTTGCTGCCAGGATTCGGAATCGGAGTGATGCTGGCAAACTCCGGCCAAGTCAGCCCGCCGTCCTTGCTCTCCGCTTTGTAAAGCATACCGCCCAGCCCATCCCCACGAATCACCATCGTGATGCGTCCATCGGGATGCTCAAAGAGGTCATTTTCCGCCCAGCCGAAATAGCGGCTGTTCGGAGTCAGGCGGATGTTCCCATGCTCGCTCCACGTCTTACCTCCGTCCTTGCTGATCAGCACCCCGTTGCGCGGATTGGTAAAGTCGCGCTCCAGCGGCGGGCGGTCCTGCTGGTCATCAGGTCCGATGTAATGCTGAAAGGGGGCCATGATCCGCCCGTCTTTGCACACGATATGCTTGCGGATAAACGTGCGCTCCTTCAGCCGACCTGGCACTTCATACGGCTTGCTCCAGGTCTTGAACGAATCATCGCTGGTGAGAAACCACGAGCGCCAGTCGTTGGCCCAGTGCTTCGAATGGGTGGAGAAAAACAACGTGCTGCGCTGTCCCAAAATCATGAGCTCAGTCGGCCCCTGACCGATCGTCTTGCCCTCGCGGGGAAAGCCCACGTCAAAACGATCCAGCGGCGTCCATGTCTTGCCCATGTCATGGCTACGGGTCACGCCCGTGTAGTTGAGCGGGCTCGGTTCCGTGTCACCACCGGCCAGCATGAAGAGAATCCATGAGCCGTCTGGCAGTTCGCGCAGCGTGGTGTCGCACACCATCTTGTTTGGCGTCACCCCATCATACGGTATGCTCTTGAAGTCCTGCTTCGCATCCTCAAGCGCTTGTGCGGCCCACTTGGGGTCTGGCGTGATGGCCTTCGGCAGCTTCGGAGCCAGCGCCTTGTTCACTAGATCCTTGCCCACCTTCGCCCGGCGCTTGATCTCCTCTGGATCCATCGTCAGCTTGCCGATCTCCGCCTGCTTCTGCATGTCCTCCTCCGTAAACTTCACATGCAGGATCTCCGCATCGGTATGACGGTTCCAGTCATAGAGGATGTGGATGTCTCCATTCGGAGCCTGAAAGCCATCCGGATAAGACACCTCACTGCGGTCATCAATGAGGAACCCCTTGCCCCAGGTCTTGCCATCATCCTCGGAAAGAAAGGCCTTCAAATTCGAGCGACGCGGCAGCCGCACATTGATCGGTCCGTTCTTCACCAAGATCAGTTTTCCCGATGCCAGACGGCGGATGAAAAACCGCGCACTGCAATTTTGAATCGAAGAAGGCTGCGGCTCGCTCCATGTCGCGCCTTTGTCAGTGGATACGCTCTCGCTGATTCCGTCCTTGGTGCGTGCCAGCATCCACAGGCTGCCATCCTTGCGCTCCACGATCATATGCTCATCGAAGTCCGTGCGTGGGAAAGCCACGCCCCCACGCCGTGTCCACGTCTTCCCCTGGTCCGTGCTGGCAAACACATTCGCCATGCGGATCACATCCAGATCTTTGTGCGCCTCCTTGTCCACTCCGGGTCCATTCATGCGGTCGCGCGTCCATAGAGAGACCGGCAACAGCCAGTCACCATTGCTCAGGACCGTGGGCTTGTTCAGCGTGCAGCCATCCGCAAAACGTACCGGCTCCGTCCACTTCGGCTCCGCAGCATCTGGATCGTCGCAGCGGATGTACCAGTCTCCGCCGCGTCCATCGAAATACCCCAGGCTCTGGTCAAAGAAGCACCACAGCCGCCCCAGTGGATCGGTCCACAGATTCCCCACCAGCGCACGGCGCTCATACTTCACGCCATTGAGTTCTCCATCCTGCGGGTCGATCACCACCTTCGGGTTGCTCCATGTCTTGCCGTCATCATCGCTCGTTGCCAGCATGAAAAAGCCATTGGGCGAATCCCCGTTGCCCACCCACGCCGCCCACAAGCGCCCCTTCGGCGTGCGGTCCAGGCCGATGATCATGTTCCCCGGCCGCTTCTCCGCATCATACTCAGGCCCCGGCTGCGTATTGATGACCGGCGCTTCGAGCGCAAGATCAAGCACGGCCTTGTCCTGCGCAACGAGCTGCGCAGCGAACAGTGAAAAAAGCAGAAGCGTGTGTTTCATGGTTGGATGTGTTTACCAAAACGCCCACAAGCCCCCTCTTCACAGCTCCGGGCTCGCAATTCACGGTGTTATGTTAACACCTCTCACTTGGCCGGATAGACCTGCTCGTCCAGCACCTCGCCAGCCAGGCTCTTGATCTGGATCTTCATCGGAGCCTTTGGCCTGAAGCTCAGCAGCACATAGCTGTGCTCGCTCGCAAAAAAGGCCGACTTCGGATCCGGATAGCGATCCCCGTTTCCTTTGAGCGCGGTGTTGTAATACGGGAAACCATCGACCACAGCCCGCTCCGCGAAATAACCAAATCCAGTGATGACCGCAGAGCCCCGTTCAAACAACCTCCCCCATTCGCCCTTCAACTGACCACGCATCGTCGCATTGCGCTCATTCTGCAGGGTGATCGTGTGCCCCGGATGCGCAGGCTCCATCTGCTTCCGATACCAGGCCAGTTGCTCACATGCTGCGTCAAACGGATGCCCCGTCTGCCAGGTCGTTCCCATGTCCTGAATGTGCTCCAGATCCAGGGCGGCAAACCGTGCGCCAAAATCCGGAAAGCTGAGCACCCAGTTCCACTCATTTCCTGGCAGCGCAAAAAACTCACGATACGCAGCCGCCTCCACATCATACACCGCCTCGGGCGGCGGTTTCGGCCCGCGCGAACGAATCTCCCGGTCATGATTCCCTAGGATCGGCATGAAAGGCACGCTGCGAAAAAGCTCCGGCTGTGAATCGATCAAAGCGCTGAACGCCTTCGTCCCTTCCCTGCCTTTCTCATGCAGGCTGCTGACATTGTCTCCAGCCGTCATCAGCACATGCACATCATCCTTGATCAGCGCGGACAGATCCGGCTGCGCAAAACCCCAGTCTCCCACCACTGCGGCACGCAGCTCCTGTTTTGGCATGCCCTTGAAGGTATAGACCTCTGAAGCCACGCCACCAGAGCGCACTTGATAGTGATAAACCGCATCTTTGTCAGAAAGAGGGATCTCCACATGATGCAGCGTGACTTTTTCTTCCTTGGCGATCCTGCCACCCAGCGCTGCGCTGATTCCAAATAGCACTTCCGAATCTCCCAGCTCCTCGGTTTCCCAGTTCACCGTTATATGGGTCGGCTCCTCACGCTGAAAGCTCAGCCAGAGACGTCGAATATCAGAAGCGGCAACGGCATCTGCCGCGCATACGAGGAATAGAAGAAAAGCAAAACGGCTCATGGCTGGATGGGAAGATGAACAAACGCCCTCTGCGCCCAAATTTCTCCCACAAAGGCTGCTCGACACCGTCCTTGATCCGGCCCGCATCTGGGAGTAGCTTCCGTCATCTCGGACACGGTTCATTCAGCCTTGTCCGGCTCTTTGAAATTTGCCACCTCGGTGGCATCTAAATTTCCTGCAGTGTTCGTTTTCGAGCTTTGCGGCCCGGCCCGATTAATCTAACCCGGGGGCTGCGCGCTGAGGTGATATGTCATGCCTTCACTGGAAGACAGAGCCTCATACCGCGGGTCCCCACCTGGACTCATGGGATACGTGAGCCCTTTGCACCGGACGGCACAGGTGGGTCTGAAAGCGTCCCGGCTCCGCCCGGGGCGCTTTCCTTTTTTCAGACAAGGCGCTTCATTATGCGCCGCTGATCATGCACTCGGCTTTTTCTCCGGCAGCGGCTTCGGATCATGCTCCTCAACCTTGTCCGCAGGGCGAACGATCACCCCGACGGGCATCGAGGCCTTTTCCATGTTCAGGAGCTGGCTCACGGTCACAAACTGGTATCCCTGGGACAATAGCTGGTCAAACATCGCCGGCATGGCGGTGATCGTCGGCGGATGGATGTCATGAGACAGCATGATCGCTCCCGGATGCGCCCCGTTCACCAGACGGCTGGTCACCGCGGCCACGCCAGGACGGCGCCAGTCCTGCGGATCCACCGACCACATGATGGTGGAGTAGCCAAACTCGGTAAACATCAGGTTCTTGATGCGTGTGTTGACGGCACCATAAGGCGGACGCACCAGATGCGGTCGCACACCGGCCACTTCAAAAACGGCGTCTTCAGATTTTTTCAGCTCGCTGCGAATCTGATCATCTGAACGGCTCGTGAGGCTGCAGTGCGTCCAGGTATGGTTCCCGATCTCATGCCCTTCGGCAATGATGCGGCGCACGATGTCCGGGTACATCTTCACCTGCTGGCCAATCAGGAAGAACGTGCACTTGATGTTTCGCTCCTTCAGGAGGTCCAGCAGCTTCGGCGTCAGGCTCGGATGCGGGCCGTCGTCAAAGGTCATCGCCAGAGTCTTCTGCGAGATCTTCACCGAGGAATACGAAATCCGCGCCCCAGCAGGAGGCACCGGTGGCATCGTGGAGGGATTGTTCAGCCGCTTCACCAGAGGGTTTTCCTTGGCTTTATCCTTGTCCTTTTCTTCAAGCGGCAGCGCCTTGCGCGCCTCTTCAATGGCGAGTTTGTCCGGCTTTGCCGCCTTCTGTGTCGTGCAGCCGGACTGAGCTGCCAACATGATGCCAAACCAAATACTGAGGTACATGCGTGGGGGGATCACAATGCACTGAGATTAAGGGCTGAAATTCATCTGCGAAAGCTGGATTTTCTGAAAAACAAACAATCACCAGAACACGCTTCCACAGCTGTTTTCATTCATCACCAGCTGCTGCGAGCACCTCCTCGCGAGTGAGTTCACGCCATGCTCCAGCGGGCAGGTCTTCAGGCAAAGTCAGAGTGCCGATGCTTTCGCGGTGCAGTTTCACCACCAGGTTCTCCACCCGATGAAACATGCGCTTCACCTGATGATAGCGCCCCTCATGCAGAGTCAGCCTGGCGCTGCGCTCTCCCAGGATCTCCAGCTCAGCCGGCAGCGTGGTGATGTCTTCCGTATGAAAATAAAACCCGCGTGCAAACGCCTCCACAGCATCTGGAGAAATGGGGTCCAGCGTTTCGACCAAGTACACTTTCGGCACCTTCTCCTCCGCCGCCATCAGCCGCTTGGACCACCGCCCGTCATTCGTCAGCAGTACCAGTCCAGATGTGCTACGATCCAGCCTCCCCGCGATGTGCAGCCTGTGCTTGTCCGGATCATCGATCAAATCGATCACCGTCTGAAACTGGTCGTCCTTGGTCGCGCTCAGGATTCCCACCGGCTTGTGCAGCATGAGGTACAGCGCCCTTTCCGGTGCCTGCACCAGCACATGATCCATCTCCACCTTCATGAAGCGGTCCACAGGATGATGACTGTCTGTCACCACCACGCCATCCACCCGCACGCGCCTTGTGGCGATGGCATGATGCGCCGCCTGCCTGCCCTGCGATTGGTGGCCTGCTATCAATCGATCCAGTTTCATGCCGTGAGTTGCATCATGAGGCACTTCTTTAGACGCAAGTGCCGATTCAGTCACATGCACATGTGACGAAAAACTCACTGCCAACTTTGTGACCATCTCTCAGCGGAAAGGCGTGGTGTCATTGGCATGGATAAGCGGTATGCTTACCCGTTTGACATGCACCGCTGCACTAGCCTGGCTGGCTGTGGCACAGTCCCTTGCAGCTCATGGCTCATTCCATGAGATGATGGATGAGCTGGCCCTCGAGATGGCCGCTCGGCCACAGGATTCCATTCTTTATGTACGCCGCACTCAGCTCTACCTCGAACACGGCGAATGGAAGGCCGCTCTCACGGACATCGAGCGAGCGGAACGACTCGGCAGCGATACCGCCGCGCTGGATCTCCTGCGTGCCCAGGCTCTCGCATTGGGTGGATTGAATTCCCAGGCGGAAGCCCTCCTGTCCGACTTCCTCAAAGATCATCCGGAGCACGGCTTTGCACACCTGGTGCATGCACGTGTGCTGGCCAAAATGGAGCGGTTTGAGGCGTCTCTCAAAGCCTACCGCACCGGCCTGCGCCGCACGGCAGATCCAGAGCCGGATCTGTACCTGGAAATCGCACAAGCGCTCACGGCGCAAAAACTGGCCACCGAAGCTGTCGAACTGCTCCAGCTCGGCATCGCGAGACGCGGCAATGTTCCTTCTCTGGTGCTCAAGGTCATGGAGTTGGAGATCGCCCAGGCAAAATACGACGCAGCCCTGGCCCGCGTGGATGTGATGCAGCAGCAGGCTCCACGCCCGGAGCCCTGGATGGCCAGGCGCGCCGCACTCCTGCAGCAGGCGGGCCGCACCCAGGAAGCCCGCGCTGCCTGGACGACTCTCCGTGATCGCATTCTCGGACTCCCAAATCTGGAACGTGGTTCCCATGCCATGAGCCTCATTCTTGAAGAAACCCAGCGGGCGCTAGCAGCCCCCGCTTCTGCTGCCCCTGAGACCTCCACTCCCTCCCTATGACATCCTTGCGCCTGACTGCGCTGTTCCTTGCAGCCATGACTTGCACCTCCGCTCTGTACGCGGCGAACTTCAACGGCATCTTCGTCGAAAACTTCGACTCCATGGGCACGTCCGGCACCACGCCGCCGTCCGGCTGGTCAGTCTATGGTGTTTTTGGCGGCAGCAGCACCACCTGGACCTCTTCCATCCCAGCCAGTGCTGTGGCTGGCGGCACCCTGACAACCTCCCTGACAGCTGCCACCACCTACACCGCCACCAGCAACACCAACGGATTCAACTACGCCACCAGCACCGCCACCAGCGACCGTAGTCTCGGCACCTCGCCCACCACGGGCGCAGGGGTGGCGCTGCAGCTCTCGCTGACCAACACCACCGGCGCATCCGTCAACTCGGTCCAGATCAGCTACGACACACGCGCCTTCACCGCAGCCACATCGGCCAATGAACTGCCGGGTTACTGGCTCTTCTACAGCCTCGACAACGGCACCACCTGGACCAACGTTTCCGCCACCAATCCCACGATCACCACGGTTCCAAACACCGCCGGTTCCTACGTCACTGCCCCCGCCACGATCACACTCGGCAGTGCATGGGCCAGCAGCGGCACACTCCTGCTCCGCTGGGTGGATGACAATGCACAGCAGACCTCGCCAGACCAGGTGATCGGCCTGGATAATGTGACCATCTCGCTCCCGGTCACCACATCCAGCAATCAGGCGCTGCTTTTCAACAGCAATCGCTATATCACCATGGGCGCCGCCACCGCCACGCTGGGCGCCAGCAATCTAACCCTGGAGTGCTGGTTCAAGCGCACCGGCTCGGGCACCGCGACCTCGACAGGTACTGGCGGTGTCACCAATGCCATCCCGCTCGTCACCAAAGGACGCGCTGAAGCAGACGGCAGCAATGTGGACTGCAATTACTTCTTCGGTATTGACGCCTCGACCAACAAACTCTGCGCCGACTTTGAAGCCCAGGCCGGTGTTAGCGGAATCACCGCCGGGCAGAACTACCCCATCATCGGCAGCACCGTCATTCAGAACGACACCTGGTATCATGCAGCAGTGACGTATGACACCAGCACCTATACCTGGAATCTCTACCTGAATGGCGTGCTGGATGCCACCTTCACCAATCCCACCGGCGCAGCTCCTCGCAACGACAGCATACAGCACTTCGGCATCGGCACCGCCATGACTTCCACCGGCGCGGCCGCTGGCTGGTTCCAGGGAGTCATCGACGAAGTCCGTGTGTGGAACATAGCGCGCACGGCCACACAGATTGCCGCAAGCAAAAGCTCGGAGATAACCACCGCTACCACCGGTTTGCTCGCCCGCTACGGACTGAATGAAGGCACTGGCACTTCCGTCAGCAACACCGTGGGCACCGCCGGTGCTCCCACAGGCACGCTGACCAACAGCCCGATGTGGATCAACGGAGCTCCCTTCAACACGAACGTCGCCCCCACTGCCGCCCTGACGGCTCCTGCAACTGGCACAACAGCCACTGTTAGCGCCGGTGTCTCACTCACCGCGACAGCCTCAGACACCGACGGCACCGTGGCTCAGGTCGAGTTCCTGCGAGATGGCAGCGTCGTCGGCACCGTCACCTCCTCACCCTACACCTTCACTGATTCCACCGTCACCGCAGGCGTGCACACCTACGCGGCCCGTGCCACTGACAACGGCGGCGCAGCCACCACGAGCAGCACGGTCACCGTGAGCGTTCTCACAAGCGCGACTAAGACAGCGCTGCTCTTTGACGGTGTGAACGACTACGTCACCATGGGTGTCGCCCCGGAACTCAATGCAGGCGGCCCACCCTCCAATGGGTTCACGCTGGAGTGCTGGTTCCGCAAAGAAGGCACGGGTGTCACATCGAGTTCCGGCAATGGCGGTGTGACAGGCGTTCCCCTCTTTGGAAAAGGACGCGGCGAGGCGGAAAACAGTAATGTGGACTGCAATTACTTCTTCGGAATCAACACCAGCGGCCTGCTTGTGGCCGACTTCGAAGCTTATCCGGCCACAGGTATTACTGGCGGCCAGAACTACCCCATCACGGGCTCCAATACACCCATCACCAACAACGTCTGGCACCATGCTGCCGCGACCTATGATGGCAACTCCGCCACGTGGACGCTCTATCTGGACGGCGTCTCAGTCGGCACCGCCACCGCTGCTGCCGGCGCTCTGCCGCGTTACGATTCCATCCAGCATTTCGGCATCGGCGCAGCATTCACCTCCGCCGGTGTGGCAGAGGGGGCCTTCGCAGGCCGCATCGATGAAGTGCGCGTCTGGAACTACGCCCGCAGCGCCAGTGAGATCGCCGGCGCCAAAGATTATGAAATCGCCAGCGCCACCGGCCTGATCGGGCGCTACGGTCTGAACGAAGGCACTGGAACCACCACCGCAAACAGCGTCGGCACCGGCGCACCAGTCGGCACGATGACCAATGGTCCCCTCTGGGTGGATGGAGCCGCCTTCACCCCCAATATTCTTCCGACTGTTTCACTGGACGCTCCCACAGCAGCCTACACGGGAACAGCCCCCGCAACGGTGCATTTTGCAGCCACAGCCTCCGACTCCGACGGCAGCATCACCAAAGTGGAGTTCTACAATGGCAGCACCAAAGTGGGGGAGTCCACCAGTGCCCCCTTTGCCTATGACTGGGCCGCTGTCGCTGCCGGAGATTACACACTGAGTGCCAGGGCCATCGACAATCAAGGAGGCACAACCACATCGGCCACCGTCTCAATCACTGTCTCCCCCAATCCCAACAAGGCTCCTGTCATCGCGCTCACTGCTCCGGTGGACAACGCCTCAGGCCTCGGCAGCAGCACAAACCTCAACGTCTCGCTCAGTGATCCCGAGGGTGATGCCATGACGGTGACTTTCTACGGCCGCAAAACCACCCCTTCGACCCCAGGCGCTGATTTCAGCTTCATCGCCGTCCCAGATACTCAGTTCTATTCCGAAAACACCGGCCGCAATGCCTCGGGCGGCAGTTCCGGCGCGGTCGTCAGCCTCTTCAATGCACAGACGCAGTGGATGGTGGACAACCGCAGCACGCGCAACATCGCCTTCGTCAGTCACATGGGGGACATCGTGCAAAATGGCGACACCTATCAGCAGGAATGGATCAATGCAGATGGGGCCATGAAAAAAATCGAAAGCCAGACAAACACCCTGCGCGCCTACGGCATTCCTTGGGGTGGCGCGCCGGGCAATCATGACTTCGGCACCGGCGGCGGCACTGGAACGACCACTTACTACAACCAGTACTTCGGCACCAACCGCTGGGCGGGTCGCAACTACTACGGCGGAAACTTCGGCACCACCAACAACAGCAACTACGAGTTCTTCAGCGCCAGCGGCCTCGACTTCATCGTCATCCATCTCGAATACAATGCTGGCGCGGTCAGCAGCTACCAGGCCATGCTCGACTGGGCGGACGCACTGCTCAAAGCCTACCCAAACCGCCGCGCCATCGTCACCAGCCACTGGATCGTCAACACCGGCAACCCCGCCACATTCAGCACGCAGGGACAGGCCATCTACGACAACCTCAAGGACAACCCCAATCTCTTCCTCATGCTCTGCGGCCATGTGAATGGCGAGGGCAGACGCAGCGACACCTACCAGGGCCGCACCGTTTACAGCATCCTGCAGGACTATCAGGACATCGTGGACGGCGGCCGCGCTTTCATGCGCATTTACACCTTCTCCCCGGCCAACAACCAGATCACCGTGGAAAGCTATTCGCCGACGCTGAATCGCGCCGTCAATGCCAGCGACAGCGTTCCTTCCTGGACCGCAGCCTACACCCTGCCCTACAACATGCAGAGCTCTCTGACGGACTGGGTGCCTCTCGGTACCGCCAGTGTCAGCGCAGGTGGCACCAGTGCCTCGCTCAACTGGACCGGCCTCGAGGCTGGCGGCAGCTACGAATGGTACGCCACCGTCACTGACACGATCAATACCGCCACCAGCACCACACGCCGCTTCAGCACCGCTGCCAACTCCCTGCCTGCGGTAGCCGTTACCTCTCCGGCAGACGGCTCCGGCGTGGCTCTCAACACCGCCATCACCATCAACGCCAGCGCTTCTGACACCGACGGCACTGTGGCCAAAGTCGAGTTCTTTGATGCCGACACCAAGCTGGGGGAAGACACCAGCGCCCCATACTCATTCGCCTGGAGCAACGCCACCGCTGGCAATCACACGCTGACCGCCGTGGCGACTGACAATTCCGGCGGCAGCACCCTTTCCGCTCCCGTCGTCATCTCGGTAAACAACACTCCGCCCACCGTCGCTCTCACCGAACCCGACCCCGGCGAGATCTTTGATTCCCCTGCCTCTATCTACATGACCGCTGATGCCGCTGACACAGACGGCACTGTGGCCAGGGTGGAATACTACGCCAATGGCACCAAGGTGGGAGAGGCCACCACATCGCCGTATGCCTTCTTCTGGAACAATGTTTACACCGGCAGCTACACACTGACCGCTAAAGCCATCGACGATGGCGGCGCATCCACGACTTCGGCCGTGCGCACCGTGAGCGTGACAAACACGGACAACGTGGCTCCCACCGCCGCCATCACCTCCCCCGCAGGTGGCGTGGCTTATGCGGGCGGCATCACCATCACAGCCAGTGCGGCAGACACCGACGGCACCATCACAAAGGTGGAGTTTTTCAATGGTTCCACAAAGCTTGGCGAGGCCACCACCGCCCCCTACAGTCTGCTCTGGAGCAGCGTGGCTGTCGGCACCTACACTCTGACAGTCACATCCACGGACAATGATGGAGCTGCCACCACCTCCTCACCTGTGACCATCAATGTGCAGGCAGCTCCTCTGTCATTCTCGGAAAACTTTGACTCCATGGGCACCAGCGGCACTTCGCCCCCCAGCGGGTGGTCCATGAAAAATGCCAACAGCGGCACCACCAACGCCACCTGGACAGATTCCATTCCGATCCCTGGCAACGGCACCAACAGCGTGTCTGCAATGGTGGCCGCCTCCGGTGCTCTCACCGCCAACAGCGCCCCGAGCGCCACCAACAACAACGGCTACAATGCACAGGGCGCCAGCAGCACTGATCGTGTCCTCTGCACCTCACCCACCTCCGTCGCCGGTGTGGCCATCCAGTGGCAGCTGACAAATACCGGCTCCACCACCATCACGGCGTTGAACATCGGCTATGACACCCGGCGCTACACCGCCGCCTCGACTGCCAATGAGCTGCCGGGCTACTGGCTCTTCTACAGCCTCGACAACGGCACAACCTGGACCAACGTCTCCGACCTCAATCCCACACTCAGCGGCTCCGGGGTGCAGGTGCCAAACACCGTTGGGGTCACGACTATCTCCCCTGCCTACTTCCCCCTCAGCAGCGGCTGGGCTGCCGGCGCCACCCTGCTGCTTCGCTGGGTCGATGACAATGCCGTCGCCACTTCCCCGGACCAGATCATCGGCCTCGACAACGTCACCCTTAGCGCTGCAGGAGCGCAGATCGGTTCAGCACCGTCCGTGGCAGTCACTGCTCCTTTGGCCACAGATGCCTTCACCGCACCTGCCACGATCAACATCTCCGCCAGCGCTAGCGATACCGACGGCACAATCACCAAGGTGGAGTTTTACAATGGCGCGACCAAGCTGGGAGAGGCTTCCACATCACCCTACGGCTATGCTTGGTCCGGCGTGGCCAGCGGCAGCTACAGCCTCACAGCCAGAGCCACGGATAATGATGGCAACATCACCATCTCAAGCGCAGTGGCCATCACCGTCAATGCGGCCCCCGGTTCCGGCACTCTCACCCGCGCCGCCTATCTTCAGCAGGCCGGCCCCACCACCATGACCATCCGCTGGCGCAGCAGCCAGAGCATCGTGGGCCGTGTGAGGTATGGCTCATCTGCCGCCTCACTGACCAGCATCGCAGACGAAACCGCCGCCGCCACAGATCACGAGGTCACACTCACGGGCCTCACCCCCGGCACCACATACTTTTACAGCATCGGCTCTCCCTACGACACGCTCGCAGGCGGAGATGCGGCCCACACCTTCACCACTCCGCCTGTGGCAGGCACCACGCCAAACACCCGCATATGGGTTCTGGGAGATGCAGGCACCGGCACCTCCAGCCAGACCAGCGTGCGAGACGCCTTCTACACCTGGACCGGCAGCCGTGACCCAAACCTCGTGCTCGAGCTTGGCGACAACGCCTACAATTCCGGTCTCGACAGCGAGTTCCAGACCAAAGTCTTCGACATCTACGGCAGCCTCATGAAGCGCGTGCCCTTCTGGTCCTGTCTCGGCAATCACGAGACCAGCCAGGCGACTTCGTTTGTCGACACCTATCCCTATTTCTCAGTCTACACCTTCCCGAAGAATGGCGAATGCGGCGGCGTGGCCTCTGGCTCGGAGCATTACTACTCCTTCGACTACGGCAACATCCACTTCATCACTTTGGATTCGATGACCGCCAGCCGTTCCCCTTCGGGAGCCATGGCCACCTGGCTCAAGAATGATCTCGCCAGCACCACCCGCACCTGGATCATCTGCATCTTCCATCATCCGCCCTACACCAAAGGCTCTCACAATTCGGACACCGAGACCGAGCTCATGGAAATGCGCGCCAACATTCTCCCCATTCTGGAGAATGGCGGTGTCGATCTCGTGCTCTGCGGTCACAGCCACTGCTATGAGCGCTCCTACCTGCTGGATGGGCATTATGGTCTCTCCAGCACGCTGACATCAGCGATGAAGAAAAACGCGGGAGATGGCCGCCCTGCGGGCAATGGCGCCTACATCAAGCCTCTCACCGGCCCGCGCGACCACTTCGGCGCGGTCTACAGCGTGACCGGCTCGGCAGGCCAGACCAGCGGCGGATCGCTCAATCACCCGGCCCATTACATCAGCCTCAATAACCTCGGCTCTCTGGTGCTGGATGTAAACGGCACCACGCTGAACGCCACCTTCCTGCGCGAGACCGGTGCAGTTAACGACTCCTTCACACTCATCAAGCAAGGTGCCGCCGACTCTGATGGCGATGGCCTTACAGATGAATTCGAAATTGCCAACGGCCTCAACCGCAACAGCTCGTCTGATGCCACTACAGACAGCGATGGCGACGGCATCAGCAATCTGGTGGAATTCGCTTTCGGCACCAATCCCAACAGCAGCGATCCTGGAAAGCTCGTGGTTTCAAACGGCACGATCATCAGCCGCGGCCAACCGGATGTCTCCATCACCAGTACGGCGACGAGCGTCGACTTCCGCGCCGACTTCTGCCGCAGAAAAGATCAGTCCACCGCCGGCATCACCTACACCGTTCAGTTCAGCTCAGATCTCACCACCTGGCAGTCCAGCACCGTCACCCCCACCGTCATTGCAGACGACGGCATCTATGAGGTGGTCACCGTCAAATACCCCTTCTTCATCAATGGCCAGAAAGCACGGTTCTTCCGGGTCACGGTCACTCCAAACTAAGGTCTGCAAACGCCACATACCCACCCTGCCACAGATATGAAGCGCCTATTCCTCGCACTCATCCTTGTTCTGCCCGGTTTCTCCCCTGCTGTGAATGCGGCCGTCATCTACAGCGGCCTGCAAAACATCGCCATTCCCACCACCTTTGACGGTGTTTATGTCAACATCGACAATGCCGCCACCAGTTCCTCCACCATCACCGGCTGGGACATCAATCCATTCTTTGGTGGCGCTGGCATCGCCAACAGTTCGGTCTTTCAGCCGGCACGCACGGGCACGGGCAACAGTGATCCCATCGTGCGGTTGAACGGCGGAGACATCGTCGGCAGTGCGTTGAACTTCTCCTCCGGCTTCGGCGGCTCGGGCGATCCGGTTTCCCACCTCGGCTCAGGCCCGGGTCAGTTTGCACCAAGGCAGGAGGGTTACCTTGGCTTTCGCTTCTACACAGACTCCAGCACGGGCCCCTACTATGGCTGGATGCGCGTCATCCTCACGGCCAATTCCTCGGGCGGTTTGATCGAAGACTGGTCCTATGACGACAGCGGCTCCGCCATCACCATTCCTATCACAGCCGCTCCTGAGCCCTCACGCGCTCTCTTCCTCATGCTGGGCTGTCTGGCCGCCGGTTTTCGGCGGCGGCGTTGAGTCACCTCATCGCCTTCTTCAGTTCCCAGGCCAGTTCCTGAGGCGTCCAGGCATTGCCCTCAAACACATGCTGCACTCGCCCCTCGGCATCGATCACCACCGTACGCAGATTGTGGTCGATCATCCCGTCTTTCGACCGCACCTCCAGCCCAAACCACGCCCCCAGCCTGCTTAGCACATCCGGCCTAGCTGTGGCAAAGGTCCACCGCGAGGAGTCCGCACCGTGGGCTCTGGCATACGCCAGCAGCTTCTCAGGCGTGTCATGTTCAGGATCAAATGAGACCGAAAGCAGGTGCCAGTTTTGGTCTGCGCTCATGTCACGCTGCACAGCGGCGAAATGCGCCGTCATGCGCGGACAGTAATCTTTCAGAGGGCAGCGGGTGAAGATGAACGTCAGCGCCAGCGCCTGTCCTTTAAACTGGCACAGCTTCATCTCTCTCCCGTTTGTATCCGTGAGCGTGCAGTCCGGCACGGAGTCTCCCGTCGTCAGAGCCGCAACTTCAGACATAGCCAGCACGGTGCACATCACCAGACACGAGAGCAGTTTCATGTCATACCACTGCATCAGCCCGCCGGATGCATAAGCAACAGTTTTGACACAGGTGGTGCCTTGCTCCTCCAAGGCGCTGCCTGCACTACCCTTTTTATTATGCGGTTGCTCGTCGTTTTCAGCATGGTGCTTGTCGGTTTTGCATCCCAAGTGCTCGCCCAGGTCCCCGCGATCAAACCCACCGTGACTCCTGAAATGGGAGACGTTGGCGGCAAACTTTTCGGCAAGCCTCCTGATCCCGCCAAAACACGCCACTACTACATCGCCGCAGAGCCCGTGCAGTGGGACTACGCACCTTGGGGAAATGACCCGGTCTGCGGTCGCACACTACCGCCCCCAGTGCAGGATCACCGGCCGGTCAGCAAGCTGCGCTACGTGCAGTACACAGATGCCACCTTCACCGCCCGTGTCTTCCCCACCGATCGCCTCGGCATTCTCGGCCCAGTGTTGCGCGGCGTGGTCGGGGAGACGCTGGCCGTCACCTTCCTTAACCGCACCCCACAGCCTCTCTCCATGCATCCTCATGGCGTTCTTTATGACAAAGACAACGAAGGTGTCCTTGATCAGCTGTCGCCAGGACTTGGTGCCGCCATCGCACCTGAGGCCAGGTTTACCTATATGTGGCAGCTCGATGAGTCATCGGGCCCTGCGCCTTCAGAGCCCAGCTCCAAAGGCTGGCTTTACCACAGCCACGTCACCGGCGACAGCGAAGTCAATCAAGGGCTGGTCGGCTTCATCATCGTCACCGATCCCAAGCGGGCGCGCCCCGACGGCACCCCGGCGGATGTGGATCGCGAAATGGCTGGCCTGTTTATGATCTTCGATGAAAGCGGCCTGGATGCAGACGCCCTGGAGGCTCTGGAATACGCCAACCTCCCAGGTGCCAATCCTCAGCAGCGAAGCTGGGCCGAAACTCAGCAGGTCATCGAGGCCGGAAGCCGCCACTGCATCAACGGGCTCGTTTTCGGCAATCTGACCGGCCAGGACATGAATGAAGGCGAACGCGTCCGCTGGTATCTCTTCGGCCTGGGTTCTGAAGACGACTTCCATACCGCGCACTGGCACGGCGCACGTGTCATGGAGGATGCACGCCGCCGTACCGATGTGGTCGAGTTGCTGCCTGCCTCCATGAAAGTGGCCGACATGAAAGCATCCAGCCCCGGTTCCTGGCTATACCACTGCCATGTGTCAGAGCACATGCTGGAGGGCATGTACGCCCGCTACACCATTCATCCCAAAACAGGTCAGGGAGCCAGCCGCGAACCAGCCGTGGCTTTCTTCGGCGCTTCAAAGGGCGACTCCATGCGCATCACCCACGCGGAACTCTCGGAAAGCACCAAGCTGCGGCTCGCAGGAGCCGTCACCGTCTTTGAGGCATTTTCCATTTTCAATCAGCCTCTAAGCCTGGAGCTAGCGGGCCAGACCCTCCTGTTCCAGCCGGATCGCACCGGCCTCGCCACCAGCGGCCAGAACACGCTGCGCATCCGCAACGTCAACCCCTACGGCATTGTCTATGGCGGAAAGATGGAGTTCGAAATCCTTCTCCAAGGCCCTGCCTGGCAGCCGGTCATTGCAAAGCTGAAACCCTCTGAGAACATGCCGGTTAAGCTCCGCATAGGCGGAGCCCTTCACCAGACCCAGACTCGTCCGGTTTGGATCAGGCCCTGAGGCTTGTCGGGCTCTCAGATCAGATCTCGCCAAAATGCTTCTCACGCATCTGCACGATGGCGTCCAGCATCCGCTCCGCCTCGCTGCGCAGTTTCGCGTCCAGGCTGGAGGCGCTGCGGTTGTAGCGTCGGAAGAGCAGCTTCAGCTGCGCCTTCACCTCGTCCTTGGACATCTTGGGCGTGATACCGCAGAGTTCTTCCGGGCTCTTAGGTGGCTCCGCTTTGGCGGCGGCTGGAGCAGAAACTTTGCTCACCTTGTCCAGCAGCGTGCCCTCTTTGGCGGCGGCTGGTTTGGCCTCGGTGGCTTTGGCGGAGCTGCCGAGAGATTTGGAGAGAGATTTGAGGATCTTAAACATGGTGTTGGCTCCTTCTTGGGCTGGCGGTTACTCAATGCGCATCGCGCGAAGATGATGGCTGCGGCGTTTCAGCTCCTCGTCGGAGAGCACTCCCGCACCCTTGTAGGTCACGGCCACCTCCTTGCTGCGGCCCGACTGCTTGTCCACCACCAGTGCACGCACGCGCTGGTTCTCATCGTAGCTGAAGGTCACCGCCACCTCGCAGCCCTTCGGGCGGTTCGGCGGCACATCCAGCGTCAGGCGGCCGATGACATCGACAAACTTTGCGTCTTCATCCTCCCCTTGGGTGATGTCCACCTCGATCACGCGCTCATTGTCCTCGGAGGTCTGATACACCTGCGTGCGTGAGCACGGGATCGGCGTGTTCTTCGGAATCACGATGGAGTTCATGAGCTTCTCCTCCTTCGTCTTGGCATTGTACACCATCGCCAGCGTACCGTAGCTCGCGTTGCACACTTCCTGGATGCGGGAGGACTTCTTGGCAAACAAGGCCGCGCCCAGCGCCACGCACTCGTCCACATTCCCGCACGATTTTGGCGTCTTGCCAAACATCTTTTCCAGCATCGACTTCACCTTCGGGATACGCGTGGAGCCGCCCACCAGTACCACGTGGTCAATGTCAGAGGGCTTCAGCTTCGCGGAATCCAGCGCCTGCTCCACCAGGAAGACGGAGCGGGTCAGCATGTTCCGGATCATCTTCTCAAACTGGTCGCGGCTCAGGTCAATGCGTGCAATGCCGCTGTTCGTGTCATTCGCCACAGTGTCGTTCACACGCTGCAGCTTGGAGAGCATCTTCTTCGCATCCTCCGTAGCCTGCAGCACCCGGCGGCGATGGCGCTCGCCGCTGTAGAGCGCTGCACCAGTCTGTTTCTTGTACTGCTCCTCGTAGGCTTCCAGCAGGATGTCGTCAAAGTTGCTGCCTCCCAGATGGCGCGCACCTTCGGAGGTCAGGATCTTGATGCTGTCGCCATCCACGTCCAGGATCGTCGTGTCCAGCGTGCCGCCGCCCATGTCAAACACCAGGATGCGCCCCTTCACCCCTTGGGAGTGGGCGTAGTAAACCGCAGCCGCAGTCGGCTCGTTCACCAGCCGCCGCACCTTCATGCCCGCCATTTCAGCGGCGGCGATGGTGCTCTTGCGGGCCAGTTCGTTAAAGTTCGCCGGAACGGTGATCACCACCTCGTTGATGTCTCCGCAGATCTTGGAGCAGTCGCGCTTCAGCTTGGAAAGGATCAGCGCGGAGATTTCCGCCGGGGTCCACTTCTTGCCATCGATCTCCACCAGATGCTCCGGATCGTCCATGTATCGCTTGATCTGGAAAATGGTGCGGTCCGGCTCTCCACCATCACGCGCAGCACTGCCCACCAGCTTCACATCTTCATGCGACTCAAAGAACACCACCGAGGGGGTAAGGCGCTCACCATCAGCATTCGGCACGATCTCCGGATTGCCATCAGGTTTGAGATAAGCCAGCCCTGAAAGGGTGGTGCCTAGATCGATTCCAACGTATTCAGCCATAACAATGTGTGTGTGAAAGATTCCGGATGCGGGGCTACTGGCTGGAGGTCCGGACCTCCACTTTGCGCAGGATAATCTCGTGCCCCTCGCCACGCGAGAAGATAAAACCGGACCGGCAGCTTTCGGTGACCCTCGGCTTGGCCTTGCCAGGCAGGGAATCCACCACCGCGATCTTCTTCCGCAGGTCCAGATCCACCTCGGTGCCGGGGGCCACGTCAAATTCGCTCACCCCATGCTGCAGTAGAATATCCTCAAACGACGCACGCAAGGTCACCAGCTGCTGCGGCACGTCACTTCCGTTGGAGCCTGCGTAGCGTGCCACCAGTGAATCGATCAGGTCAATTCGCTTGATGATGTCGTTCGCAAACATGACCACTGTTCCCTCGTCCGTGGGCAGGCCCCTGCGCATGACCTCGTGTTTCTCCTCCAGCTCCACGAGCTGTCCGCGCAGCCGCTTTTCGATCTCCTGCCACTTCTTCAGCTGGGCTTCGGCCTGGGCAAATTCCCGCTTCATGCCCTCCAACCGCTGCAGTTCGGCCTTCGTTTCCTCGATCTGGCTGACAGAACGCTGCTGAGTGGCCCCTAGATCGGCGATCCGCTTTTCCATCTCGGCGATCTGCTTCTTCTGCTCCAATTGGTAATTTTGCAGGGCCGCCGCCTGTTTCTGAATGTCGGCGCTAAATGCCTTGAACTCCGCATCCGCGCCTTCCCGGTCCTTGCGCGCCTGTTCGGCTCGTGCCATTTCCCGGTTCAGAGACTCCTGGGCCGCATTCAGCTTCACCTGCAGCGCCAGCTCTTCCTCGGAGGTTTTGCGCAGGGACTTGTTGATCTCCGTCTGGCGGGATTCCAGCCCCATGACCACCTGGCCCAGATCGAGAATCCGACCACCGACGTTAATGTAATCTCCCAGCTCGGTCTTTCGTGTTTCGATCCTTGTATGCAGTTCCTTGAGGGACACGTCTGCCTCCTCTAATGCCTGCTTCTGGGTTTCCACAACCTTGGCCAGCCTCTCTTCTTCAGTCTTGAGATTCTGCACGCGGTCAAGCCGCTGCCGCAGTTCGCCTTCGATGGCGGCTGCGTCTTTTCTCGCGTTTTCTGCCTTCGCCTTCGCTTCCTTGACCTCTTTTTCCAGCTCTCCCAGCTGAGCTTCGGCGGCACGGGACTGCTCCTGCGCCGCTTTCAGGCGTGCGCTTTCCTTGTCCACATCCGCCTGCGCCTTCATCACACGTTCCTCGCGCAGCTTGTGCGCCTCCTCCAGCTGGGCCACCTGCTGCTGCAGCTCGCTCAGCTTCTTGTTCTGCGTGTCGGTGGTCACATTCAGTCTGGTGACAAACTGCGAGGCCTCCTCACGCTCTTTCGTCACACTGACCAGCATGGCCTGGATGCCTGCCAGCTCAGTGTTCAGCGCCGGGATCTGTTTGCGCAGGTTCTTTTCCTCAGTGCGTGCAGCCTCAGCGGCAGCCTCAGCCTCGGCTCGCTTTTGTTCCGCTGCCAGCTGCGCAGCCGTGGCCTTCTCCACACGCTTCTCAGCTTCGGCAGCTTTGACCTCGCTCGCCTTGACGTTCTTGGTTATTTCGGCCAGCTGCGCATTCTCCGCCTTCAGGGCTGCCTCGAGCGCGGCGCTTTCCTGCTTCAGCCGTTCCTGATTGCGCGCGAGTTCCGCCAGCGTCTTCTCCTCGGCAGCACGCTGCGTTTCGGTGTCTCGCAGGGATTTGGTCGCTGTAGCGATGCGGGCATCCAGATCCGCCAGTTCAGCCAGCCGCTTCTCAGCTGCGGCAATGCGCTCCTGCACTCCCTTGAGCCTCGTCTCGGCAGCGTTTGCTTCGGCCAGCTTCGTCTTGGTCTCTGCTTCCAGGTTGGCACGCTTGTCACCGAGAATCTTGTCCAGGTTGGCTGACTCGATCCGCAGCGCATCCAGGGCGGTGTCCGTCTCCTTGCGTCGTGCCACGGACTCCTGCAGCGCTGCTGCTGCCGCATCACGGTCTTTGATGAGTCCAGCCAGCTCGGCTTTGAGATTGTCCGCCTCCGCCCTTGTCTGCGTCACGCTGCCGCGCAGGTCGGGCAGCACGGCTTCGAGATCCGTCCTCTCCTTCGTCAGACGCTGCGTTTCTGCCAGCAGCTTGTCACGCTCCTGCGTGGCGGTGGTGATCACAGCGGCGAGCTCCGCATGTTGTTTGTTGGCTGCAGCCAGCTCCTTCACCCGCTCATCCAGCCCGCTGGTCTGCTGCTTCAGCTCGGCCACACGTGCCTCAGCTGCCGTCACCTCCTTGCTTCGTTCAGAAAGGCGGTCCTGCAGATTCTGATGGTCCGACTCCGCAGCGGCAAGCTTCTGCTGCGTGCTGGCATGCGTGGCCGTCAGCGTGGCGATCACAGCCTCCAGCCCGCTGATTTTTTCCGCGAGCGTGATTTGCTGCTGCGAGCTCTTCTCTGCAGCAGCGGCTGCGGCGGCCGCTTCTTTTTTACGCTCGGCCGCAGCTGCCGTGGACTGCTCCAGATCCGCCTTGGCCAGCGCCAGCTGCTCAGCCACCTTCTTGTGCTCAGCCTGCAGAACTTTAAATTGCTGATCAGCCGTGGAGGCCAGTTCTTCCAAGTTCTTGCTGCGCTGTTCGGCGGCGGCGGCCTTCGTCTCGCGTTCCTGCAATTCGCTTTCGGCTGCTTTCACCTGCTCGCGCAGCTTGCCCAGCGCCTGCGAAAGCTCAGTCTGCTGCTCTTCGATCTGGCGCACTTCTTTCTCCAGAACTTCGCGGCGCTGCGTCAGGGTCTGCGTCAGCAGGGTCTGCGCACGGCCATGCTCGGTGGCGGCGAGCAGTTCGCGCGTGCGCTCATCCCTGTCTTTCACCAAAGCGGCCACCGCAGCCACCACCTCAGCCTTGTGGGACTCCACCGCCTTCAGGGCATCTGCAGCGTCCTTCAGTTTCGAATCGGTCGAGGCCAGATCATCCAGCTTGTTGGTGAGATCCGCCGCTTTGTCCTCCAGCGCCTTCACCTGTGCCTGCAGGTCTGCCAGCTGGGTTCCACGGGCGCTGATCTGTGCTTCCAGATCCGCACGGCGCTTCTCGGCCTCCAGTCGCTCTTCTTCATCCAGTTTACGCGTATCTCGGGCTTGGCGGTCCAGATCGGCCAGCCTGCTCTGCGCTTCCTTCTCCTGCGCGGCATAGGCGGCCTCCGCGTCTGCTTTTTGAGTATTCAGCCCCGCCAGCTTCTGTTCGGCAGCCAGGTGCTGCTGCTCCAGCTCTGCAAGCTGCGCACGGAGGGAGTTCATCCGCTGCTCGGCGGCGCTGGCGTCCGTCTCATGAGTCTGCTGCCTGCCCATCAGCGCCCCGATGGCGGCATCCAACATCCCTCGCTGGTTCTCCATCTGGCCCAGCGTCTGCGTCAGTGCGTTCAGCCGCTCCTCGTTGCCCTTCAGTTCAGAAATGCGTTTTGCGATGCCCGTTTCCTCGCCGCCCAGTTGAGCGATTTGCGTCTGGGCGGCCTGCACCTGCTGCTGCGCCTTGGCTAGGGCGGCGTTCACAGCCTCCACTTCGCTCTGCTTGGCCTCGCGTTGGGAGTCCAGTTGCTCCAGCGCAGCCCGGCGCTCATCCAGCTTCAGGTCCAGTTCCTGCAGTTCACTGCTGCGTTTGCTGCGCTGCTCAGCCTCAGACTTCTGCGCATCTGCCTGCAGCCCGGCCAGGCGTTTCACCTCAGCCTCGGCGCTCTCGGTCTGCTTTTGCAACCCCGCCAGTTTTTGCGTCACGCTAGCCTCGTCTGCCGCGAGCTTGGCCACCGCGCTTTCGCGTGTGGCGGCCTCAGCCGCGGCTTTCTGCAGCGCGTCATTCTTCGCAGCCAGCTCTCCCTGCAGTTTCGTCAGCTCAGATTGCGCCTTGGCCAGATCCGCCCCTCGGGCCATCACCTGGGCCTCCAGAGCCTTGAGCTCATCGCTGCGTTTCGATTTCAGCTCAGCCTCGGATTTCTGCGCCTCGCCTTGCTGCTGGGTGGTTTCCTTGAGCTTGGCTTCTGCAGCCGTCAGTTGTCCCTGCAGCAGTCCCAGTTTCTCGTCGGCGGCAGCCACTTCTGCCGCAGATTTGGCGGCGGCGGCTTCCTTGGCCGCCACTTCCTCCTGCATTTTGGCCAGACTGCTCTGCACCTGCTCCAGCGCAGCACGTTTGGCGGTCAGATCTGCCTCCAGACTTTGCAGTTCCGCACTTCGTTGAATTTTCAGCTCGGCCTCTGATTTCTGCGCCGATGCCAGGAACTTGTTGATGGACTCGACCTTTTCCTGGGCAGCCTTCTCCTCCGCCAGAAGCTTCGCCACAGAAGCCTCTCGCTCCTTGCGCTGTTTGTCTGCCTCCGAGTGCAGGTTTTGCAGCCCCTGCTGGGCCATGTTCAAATCTTGCTCCGCCTTGCTGACGAGCGTTCGCGTGGTGTCCAGTTTGCTCTCCAGGTTGCTCAGCTCACGACGCTTGGCTTCCAGCTTGCCTGCTTCAGCCTTGGCGTTCTCCATTTCAGCCCGGGCGTTTTGCACCTGGCCGCGCAGCTTCTCCAGCTCCACCTTGTAGCCTGTAATGTCAGCCTGGGTCTGGCTCAGTTCCTTGCGTCGCACCTCCAGCGTGGCGTCCAGAGACCGGGCTTCATCCTGTTTCTTCTGCTCACCTTCGCCTTCCGTCTTGCTGGTCTTGGGCTTTTCGGCCTCCTCGCGGATGGCCACCACTGGCTTCGCGGCCGTGGGCGGTGGCGGAACAGCACTTGGCTTGGGGATCAACGACGGCGGCGGCGCGCTGCCTCCAGGCGGCCGCAGGGCATCTGCCGGTGCACGTTGCAGCACCGGCTTGGTGACTTCGATTTTACTGGTCTCCGGTTTGGAGTCGGGCTGGTCATTCTTGTCCCGCGCAGGGATGCTCTCTGTATCTCCCTTCTTTCCATCTTCCCGGCTGGGCTGGCCTTTGGCGGCCACAGCCTTCGAGCCTCCATCCGCCGCCATTCCCTTTGGCGCACGCTCTCTAAAGCGGCTCTCCAGCTGCCCAAACATGATGCGGTCCCCCCCTTTGACCCGGGCGCGTTCCACACGCTTGCCATTGACAAAGGTACCATTTGAGGACTTCAAATCGACAATCTCATACCCCCCGTCCGGCTGACGGATAAACTCGGCGTGAAAGGTGGAGATGAACGTATTGTCGATGACAATATCGTTGCTGGCTTCACGTCCTATGGACAGCCGTTCTTCGAGGATGTCGAAGACGAACTCATTTCCATCATTAAGGTTGAAGGCCAGATACGGCATGCCGGACGCGCAGAAAAGACTGAAGGGTCAAAAGAATAAGGGTGAAAAATCAGTGAAGCAAACTTAATGAAATTCGTCGATTGGGAGCAAGGGTGAAGAAGCTATTGTTACAAAAACCACTTCAATTGCACAGAAACATTTAAGATTACAAAAATATAAAACGTCATGCAATTGACCAAATATTTTGCCTTTCTGCTGCTGGGACTGAGCACTTTGAGCGCCTGCGCAGAGATTCCAGCCACCGGCAGCCGCCTCTCCCCCGCCCAGCTTGACCGTGTAGGAAAGCGGATCTGGCAAAATGAGTGCGCAGGCACCGTGGCCGGGCTTACCAGCTGGAATTCTGGGGAGGATTTTGCCTCCCTCGGCATCGGCCATTTCATCTGGTACCCCCAGGGACGCAGTGGCCCCTTTGCCGAAAGCTTCCCCCCCTTGATGGCCTTTCTGGCCTCTCGCAGCATCTCCACTCCGGCCTGGGCGCAGGGAGCCTGCCCGTGGCCTGACAAAGCCTCTTTTGAGGCAGATAAAAACGGCGAACGCCAGAAGGAGCTGCGCACACTCCTGAGCAGAACCGTCAGGCAGCAGGTCGAGTTCATCATCACCCGCATGGAGGCCGCCCTGCCCAAGATGCTGACACAAGCACCAGCCAAGGACCGCGCTTGGGTGCAAACAGCCTTCCAATCCCTGAAAACCACCCCCGAGGGACAGTTTTGCCTCATCGATTATGTGAACTTCAAAGGCGAGGGCACCAGCTCCAAAGAGCGTTACAAAGGGCAGGGCTGGGGCCTGCTTCAGGTCCTGCAGGCCATGGGCGAGCACTCAGACAGCCGCACACCTTGGAATGCCCAGTTCGCGGAGGCTGCGAAGCGCGTCCTTAGCCGCCGAGTCGCCAATGCCCCCGCAGAGCGCAACGAAAAGCGCTGGCTGGCAGGCTGGCACAATCGCTGCGACGCCTACCGCCAGTCACTCTAAATCCGCCTATTCGTCAGCTTTGCGCTCGATCTTGATCTTGGGCATCGAGCCAAAGAGCTTGTCCTTCAGGTCAATGATCAGGTTGCCCTCCATCTCCTTGGAGTGGCGCATCGCCAGTCCCACGGCAAATGCGATCACAAACAGGCCTGCAACGATGATCCCGGTCATGCAGCCGCTCTCGGTCGTGTCAGGATAGCTGCCCGCAGCCGGCTTGCCGTAAGCACGGCGCACCGGGCTCAATGCACGCCCAGCCGGCGCAGGTCTGGATGCAGCAGGAATTTCGGCGCTGATCACCGGCGCTGGCGGCGGCAGGGATTTGGCCACGCTTGGCGGAGCCACTGGCTTTTCCTCCAGCACCGAGGGAGCATCCCCAGCATAGAACACCGACTGCACATCCCCGAATCCGACGCGGTCGCCGTCCTTGAGCAGTGCCTCCTCGATTTCAGCTCCGTTCACCCGCGTCCCATTGCTGGAGCCCACGTCCTGCACGTAGTACCCGTCTTCGGAGGACTTGATGACTGCATGCCGCCCCGATGAGGAAGGACAGGTCAGCACGACATCACTATCAGGATGTCTGCCGATGGTGGTGACATCGCTTTCCAGCTTGTGGACGAGCGTAGTGCCGTCTTCCATGTAAAAAACTACCGAAGCCATGAATGCGGGGGATTAGGGGGTGAAAGATCGTAAAACCTGTGAAAGGTACTAACAGCCGAACAGAATCTTGGGATTTTCCTGATGCAACGGCTATATTAGCGTGTGAGAGTGATTTCTCGCTTTTTGTGCCATGCGCTCCCCTGCCGCCCCATCCCCCCTGGTTTTCCTCGCACTCTGCACTCTGATGCTGCTGGCACCGGCGGTGTGGCTGCACGCAGGTGAAGCTGAAGACGCCGAAAAAGCCGCCAGCGCACTGGCCTACGACCAGGAGAACGAAGGCTACAACATCCGCGCCGAGGTCTGGACTCGCACGCTGGAGCCCAAGCTCGGCAAGGCCACCCGCCTGCAGCTCTACAAAGGCAACGAATACTGCTTCTGCATCGCAGCCCCCAAAAACTCCGGTGTTCACATCACTGGCGCAGTTCTCGATCTCGAAGGCAAGCCAGCCGGCGAAATCCTCCCCGTGCTCGACGGATGGGGCTTCGTCCTTTTCTACAAGCCCAAGAAAACCGGCATGTACATGGTGGCCATCCACCAGACCGAGGAGGGCAAGCACAAGGTCGTGCCTATCTCCATGGTCACCGGCTACAAGTAGACCAGTTCTCAAAAAGATAATCAGCCCAGCTTGAAGCTGCCGTCCTGCAGCTTCGTCACGCGGTGCAGCGCCGCTCCATCTGCTGAATAATGCGTGAAGTTCAGCGCCTGCGCAGTGATCTGCAAATGCGTGAATCCATGCACGTCTTGGCCAAACGGCACCTTGTGTTTGACCTCCATCTTGCGCGTCCTCGCTCCGCCGCCGCCTGAAAGCAGGTGCGTCGTAAAGCGCCCCTCCAGCTCCAGGTGCTGCAGGTCATGATCATGCCCGCAAAGATAGGCATGCACCTTGTGCTTTTGAAAGAGCGGATCCCACTGCGCAATCAGCTGCTTCGTGTCGCCATGATCGCCGTTGGAATAAAGCGGGTGATGCCCCACCGCGATGGTGAAAGGCGCGCGCGGCTTCGCCAGTTCCGCCTCCAGCCATGCCAGCTGCGCTTTTTCCTCCTCCGCTGTCATCGCCCCACGCGCTTTTTTGGTCTTCTTGTCCACCCCTCCGGAAACGGCGGGCAAGTTGCTGTCCAGGCAGAGGAAAGTCACCAGCGGACTTCCCGCCTGCCCAAGGTCAAAGCGGTACCACTTGCCCGGCATCTTCCAGCGCACCCCCGGCTGCGAAGCATAGGCCAGTTGCACCTTCTCACCGCCCGCGTTGTCATGATAGTCGTGGTTACCCAGCACACTCCACATCGGCCCCGGGAAAACACTCTGCGGATACATGTTTTCGATGTCCTTCTGCCAGCGCGGAGAGTCCACCTTGAAGCCTTCCTTGACCGGCCCATAAAAATTATCACCCAGCAGCAGCAGTCCCTCGGGCTTCAGGCCATTCGCGGTCACAAATTTCTGCATCGCCCCCGCCACCTTGATCTGGTCCACCCCGCCCGTGCCAAAGTCGCCGATCATCAGCAGGTGCAGCCCTTCCTTGCCCACTTCGGCAGCCGCACGGTCACTACGCAGGTTCAAAGCCATAGCGGCTGACGAACAGAACAGCGTTTGAATGGCACGGCGGCGGGAAAGGGGAGCAGGATTCATCGTGCTGGCTCAAACGACACTCCTCTTCACTTTCTCTCACTCATGCGTTTCGCTCTTCTGCTCCTGCTTCTCTGCGGCTGCTCACGTGAAAGCCCCACCTCCGTGGGCGGTCACACCATGGGCACCACCTGGAGCCTGCGCGTGCATCCCGGCTCGCACCTCCCTCCTGCGGCGGAGATCCAGCAAAAGCTCGACGCCTGGGAGTCCATTCTCAGCCACTGGCAGCCGGAATCTGCCCTGTCTCGTTTCAACACCTCGTCCAGCACCGACTGGATCTCCGTCCCGCCCGAACTCATCGAAGTCGTCGAACTCGCTCAACGCATCAGCACCGAAACCAATCACGCATTCGACATCACTCTCGCCCCTCTGATCGATCTCTGGGGCTTCGGCTCCAGCGGCAGACGTAACGCACCTCCTTCATCAGAAGAGATCACCGCCTCCAAAGCCCTTTGCGGCTGGCAGCACCTCCACACCCGCCACGACCCTCCCGCCCTGCGCAAAGACATCCCGGCACTCCGCATCAATGTCAGCGCCGTGGCCGAAGGCTGGGCACTCGACCACCTGGCAAAGCACCTGGAATCCTCAGACCTGCATGACTTCCTCCTCGAAATCGGCGGCGAAGTGCTCGCTCACGGCGAATGGCGTGTCGGCATTCAGGCACCGGCAGCCCCGCCCGGCGAGACCGCACAAACCCTGCTGCTCAGAGATCAGTCCATCGCCACTAGCGGCGTTTACCGCCAGCACTTCATGGCAGATGGAAAAGAATACGCTCACATCCTCGATCCCCGCACCGGCAGCCCCATAGCCCACCCCCTCGCCTCCGTCAGCGTCATCCACTCCAGCGCCGCTCTGGCCGATGGCTACGCTACGGCGCTTCTGGTGCTAGGCCCCTTGGAAGGCCGCACTCTGGCCGCAAAGCTCAGCCTCCAGGCAATCTGGTTCGAGCGTAAAAAATAACTCCCAGCTCAAAAAGCCCGTTGCCCTGAGCCCGGCGCTCTCTGCTATCACACTCCCCTGCATGTTTCACGTCGCCGAAGATCACGAAGAAGGAATGACAGGCCGCATCTCGCGGCCTCCTCTCGCGCCACGCATGCACCATGCCTTCTCCACCGAAGGCCGGATGGCCGCCTCTCCGCAGTTCGAATACCGCCCCCAGCAGCAGCGCATGGCAGAGCTCGTCGGTGCCGCGCTGGATGGCAACCACGCCCTCGTTTGCGAAGCCGCCACCGGAGTCGGCAAATCCCTCGCCTACCTCGTTCCCGCCGTCACCTTTGCCCTTGAGCAGAAGCGCAAGGCCATCATCTGCACCCACACCATCAATCTGCAGGAGCAGCTCATCTCCAAGGACATCCCCATCGTCCGGCAATTGGTGGGCAATTTCCACGCAGAGATCCTCAAAGGCCGCGGCAACTACATCTGCCCCACCCGTCTCAAGCGCGCCCTCAATGAGTCCGCAGACCTCTTCTCCACTTCCGAAGCCGGTGAATTGAAGATGCTTCTCGACTGGGTGGCGGAGACCGAAGACGGCACGCTGAGCGATCTCGACTTCACCCCCAGCGCACGCGTGTGGTCCCTCGTCTGCAGCGAGCCCCACGCCTGCACTCCCCGCCGCTGCCCGCCCGGCAGCCGCTGCTGGTACCAGGACGTCCGCCGCCGCATGGAGCAGGCCGATGTTATCGTCCTCAATCACACGCTGTTCTTCACCCTGCTGGCCTCAGCAGATGAAACCACCGCCGAGGACTGCAATTTCCTCTTCCCGCGCGACTTCGTCATCCTCGACGAGGCCCACACCATCGAGAACGTCGCCGCGAAAGCCTTCGGCCTTCACATCAGTGAATCCAACATCAAGTTCGAGCTCGGCCGCCTTCACAATCCCAAGACCCGCAAAGGCTTCTTCCAGCTCCTCGGAGACAAAGACGGCATCCGCGAAGTCCTGCAGACACTCGAAAACGTGGACACCTTTTTCCGCGAAGCTGAGGCCGCCTGCAAATTCAACGCCCTCGGCCGCGAGTTCCGCGTGCGCGAAGCCGGCCTCATTGAGGACACCCTCAGCCTGCCGCTCCAGCGCCTCTCACTGCGCGCCCAGAAAGCCGGCGATGCCGTGGATCGCGAAGGCACCAAGCTCGAACTCCTGGATCTCTCCAAACGCCTCACCAGCATCCGCGTCGGCATCAAGGCCTTCCTCGATCAGGAAAACGAAGACCACGTCCATTGGGTCGAGCGCACCAGCCACGAAAACCGCATCGTCTCCTTCCACACTGCCCCTGTCGATGTGGCCCCTCGCCTGAAGCAGATTTTCTTCAGCAGCCACAAGGCCTGCGTCTTCACCAGCGCCACCCTCGGCATTGGCGACGACTCGGAGTTGAACTACTTCCGCAATCGCGTCGGCGCTGAGGACGCACGCGCTGCCTGCATCGAAAGCCCCTTCAATTTCAAAAAGCAGATGAAGCTCTATCTGCTCAAGAAAATGCCGCAGCCTTCCGATCCGGGTTACCTCGAAAAGCTGGAGCACTGGATCACCCATTTCGTCGATCTCAGCAGCGGCCGAGCCTTCATTCTCTTCACCAGCTACAGCCAGATGACCTCACTGGCAGACAAGCTCGAAGCCCACTGCGACAAGCGCGGCTGGCGTCTGCTCGTCCAAGGCCGCGGCATGCCCCGCCACCAGATGCTCGCCGAGTTCAAAAGCGACACCCACAGCGTGCTCTGCGGCACCGACAGTTTCTGGACCGGCGTGGACGTCCCCGGCGAAGCCCTCAGCAACGTCATCATCACCCGCCTGCCCTTCGCCGTGCCGGACCACCCGCTCACCGCCTCACGCATCGAGCACCTCGAAGAGCAGGGCCTCAACGCCTTCACCGAATACAGCGTCCCCGAGGCCATCCTCAAGCTCCGCCAGGGCGTCGGCCGCCTCATCCGCACCGCCACAGACAAAGGCATCTGCGCCATCCTCGACAACCGCATCCTCACCAAGCCCTACGGCCGCGCCTTCCTCGCCTCCCTGCCGGAGTGTCCGACAGAGATCATGCAGTGACTTTAAATCCTCCTCTTTCTCCTGCTCCTACTCTTCCTCCCTCATTCCGGCGGCTTGGATTCCGGGAGGAGGCAGCGAGCCTCATCACGGAAACAGCCCCCGCATCTGCTTCGCCTCGTGCACCCGCTGGATGCCCAGGCTCAGCGCGGCAAAGCGCATGCTGACACCACGTTTGCGGCTGAAGTTGATCGTCTGCACAAACGCCTGTTCCAGGATGCGGTAGAGCTTGCTCATCACCTCCCCCTCATCCCAAAAGAAGCTCTGCAGATCCTGCACCCACTCGAAATAGGAGACCACCACACCGCCCGCATTGCACAGGATGTCCGGGATCACAAAGATCTCAGGACGCTGCGCGATGATCGCATCCGCCTCCGGCGTGGTTGGCCCGTTCGCTCCTTCGGCCAGAATGCGGCACTGGATCTTCGCCGCGTTGTCTCCCGTGATCTGCCGCTCCATCGCCGCCGGCACCAGCACGTCACACGGCGTGATCAGCAACTGCTCGTTGGTAATCGCTTCTGCACCATCAAATCCGACGATGCTCTTCGTCTTCGCCACATGCTCGTCCAGCTTCGCCAGATCAATGCCCTTCGGATTATACAACCCGCCAAACGCATCGCTCACCGCGATCACCTTGAGCCCCATGCGGTTCAGTGAAGCTGCCGCCACACCGCCAACATTCCCGTAACCCTGCACCACCGCAGTCGCTCCCTGCGCATTGATGCCCAGCGTATCCATCGCACGTGAAATCAAATACGCCACACCACGTCCCGTCGATTCCTTGCGCCCCAGCGATCCCCCCAGGCTCACCGGCTTGCCCGTCACCACCGCCGGCACGCAATGGCCGCTCTGCAGCGAATACGTGTCCATCATCCACGCCATCGTCTGCTCATTCGTTCCCATGTCCGGCGCAGGAATGTCGATCTGCGGCCCGATGAACGGAATCAGCTCCTGCGTGTATCGCCGCGTTACTCTCTCCAGTTCCCCTATCGAAAGCGCACGCGGATCGCACGTCACACCACCCTTGGCCCCACCATACGGCAGCCCGGTCAGCGCGCACTTCCAGCTCATCCACATCGCCAGCGCACCCACCTCTCCCAGCGTCACATCCGGATGGAAGCGCACACCACCCTTCGTCGGCCCCAGCGTGAGGTGGTGCTGCACACGGTAGCCCATGAAGACCGTGGTGCTGCCATCATCCCGCCTCACCGGCATCGCCACACTCACGGCGCGCTTCGGCATCTTCAATCGGTCTCGGGCGCTTTCCGGAATCTCCAAAAAATCGGCCACCAAGTCAAACTGCTGGCAGGCCATGCGGAAAATCGGCGAATCATAAACTTGGGGAATCATGCTGCTCATGGTATCAAAGCATACGCACGCCGCAGAATCTGCGAGCGCAGTTTGTGACTGTTCTTTGCGATGTGGTTTCGCTTGCCAGCCACACACGCCGCTGCCAGTTCATCCACATGCCCAACGCCTATCAATCCCTTTGCGAAGTCATTTCTGAAATCGCCCTCCTTACCTCCACCGAGGCCGTGCTCGGCTGGGACCAGGAAACCTACATGCCCTCACACGCGCTGGATCACCGCGCGCGTCAGCTCTCCTACCTCACCGGCAGAGCCCATTCGCTGCTGACCTCCAAAAAGACGCTCAAACTGCTGGAGCAGGCCGAGAAAGAAACCAGCGAGAATCCCACCCACGCCGCCAACATACGCGGCCTGCGCAGGGATATCGACCGCGCCACCAAGCTCCCCCAAAAACTCGTGGAGGAAGAGAGCCAGGTCTGCGCCCACGCCAAGGCCGCCTGGGTCGAGGCACGCGGTAAGTCCGACTTCGACCACTTCGCCCCTCACCTGGAAAAGGTGCTCGGCATCGCCCGCAAAAAAGCCGACCTTTTCGGCTATGATGACGAGCCCTATGACGCGCTTCTCGATCTCTACGAACGTGGTGCCAAAACCCGCGAAGTCGCCGCCCTCTTCACCAAACTCCGTCCCCAGCTCGCCGAAATATCCCGCGCTGCTGTGGCCAAATCCAGCAAGGTGAAACCTGGCGCGCTCAAAGGCCGCTACCCGATTGAAAAACAGCAGGTCCTCAACCGCGAAATCGCCCAAAGCCTCGGCTTCGATTTCGAGGCCGGTCGCATCGACACCACCGCTCACCCCTTCTGCACCACCCTCGGCCCTGGCGACGTCCGCCTCACCACCCGCTACGACGAAAAAGACTTCCTCTCCTCCCTCTTCGGCGTCATGCACGAAGCCGGACACGGCCTCTACGAGCAGGGCCTCCCCGGACTCGACTACGGCCTCCCCAGCGGCAGCGCCGCTTCCCTCGGCATTCACGAATCCCAGAGCCGCCTCTGGGAAAATCATGTTGGCCGCAGCCTCATCTTCTGGAAAAAGTGGTTCCCCCGCGCCCAGGAGCTCTTCCCTCACCTGCGCAAAGTGAAGCTCGACGCCTTCATGAAGGAAATGCTGCGCAGCGAGTTCAGCTTCATCCGCGTCGAGGCAGACGAAGCCACCTACGATCTCCACATCCTTCTCCGCTTCGGCATCGAACGCCGCCTCGTTAAAGGCGAGCTCTCCGTCCAGGACGTGCCCAAAGTCTGGAACGAGGAATACCGCGAACTCTTTGGCATGACGCCACCCGACGACCGTCGCGGCTGCCTGCAGGACATCCACTGGAGCATGGGCGGCCTCGGCTACTTCGCCACCTACACCCTCGGAAATCTCAATGCCGCCCAGCTTTTCGCCACGGCCAAAAAGCAGAAGAAAATCGCCGCCGCTCTGGAGAAATGCGACTACGCACCTCTCCTCCAGTGGCTGCGCACCAATGTCCATTCCAAGGGCGCCGCCTTCCTCCCTCAGGAGATCATCTCCCAGGCCACTGGCAGCCCCACGGACGCCAAATGGCACATCAAGCACCTGCGCGAGCGCTACGTCGGCTGATCTCCTCAGCCCTGCCGCACATGCCGGATCAGCCCGATCATCACGCCTTGGATGAGCAGCTCTCTCGCAGGAATCAGATCCGGAAACTCAGGATTCTCAGCCTGCAGATAAGGCTGGGAATCCTTGATGAGATACCGCTTCAGGGTGCTCTCGCCATCGATCAAAGCTGCCACGATATCCCGCGGCCTCGGCTCGCGGATTTCGAGAATGACAATGTCTCCATCGCCAATCAGCGCGCCGATCATCGACTCACCCCGCACCTTCAGCGCAAAGCTCTTCGCCGTGCGCGGAATGCCCAGCGTGTTCACATCCACCGAAATGCAGCGGTCCGCATTCTGCACCATGTCCGCCGCAGCCATGCCAGCCGGGATCTGCCCAAACACCGGAATGTCCACGATCTCCGCTCGGTCCAGGTCTTCAGGAAACACCACAGCGCGCGCTTTGTGCGGATGCCGCTGAATCACGCCCTTCTTTTCCAGCGCCCTCAGGTGGCTCATCGCCGCCGTCTGGCTGGAAAAGCCAAAATGCCGCTGGATGTCACGCGTGGAGGGCATGACGCCGTTGCTGCGCTGGTAGCTGCGCAGATACTCCAGGAGTTCCTGCTGGCGGGCGGTAAGGCGGGAGTCAGTTTCAGTGAACATGTTCAATTCAAGGCTGTTCGGGCGAACATTCCCCTTCCTCCCAGATACGCAAGATGTTTTCCTGCGCTGGTTTCAGCGCATAGTCCCCCACCATGTCGCCCTCGCTTTTGCTGAAATCCTCCCTGCCGCTTCTCCTGGCCGCAGCCATTCACGCCCAGGAGGCTCCATCCTACACCCCGGCCAAAACGGATAAAACCGGCATGCTGCCTCCTTTCACCAAGGTGCTTGGAGAGCGTGCTGCCGCCGCCTTCGGCAAGCAGGACTGGCCCGCTGCCCGCAAGGCTTACCTGGAAATGCTCGACCTCGACGATGGCAATGCCCTCGTCTGGGCCAACCTCGGCGCTGTGGAGCAGCAGGCCGGCGATGAATCACGCGCCATCGATTGCTTCGAGAGATCCGTTCAGCTCAATCCCCAGCTCGCCCAGACATGGACAGCCCTCGGACTGCTCGTCCAAAAAAAAGGCGATACCTACCGTGCCATTTCCTGCTTCTCCCGTGCCATTCATGAAGAACCCGAAGATGCTCGCGCTCACAATTACCTCGCCATCGCCGCCAAGAGTCTTGGCTGGACCGACGCCGCTGAGGCCGAACTCCAGCGCGCCATCGACCTGAAGCCCGACTACGGCATCGCCCACTTCAACATGGCGCTGATGCTCCTGGAACGCCGCCCGCCCGCCATCGAGCTCGCACGCCGGCACTACGAAAAGGCGCTCACCCTCGGTGTCGCCAAGGAGGAAGTCGTGGAGGGCCGCCTCAAGGACTGACCCATGCCGGACACGGAACGCACATGGAATATTGCCGCGCAGCTGGACGATTTGCGCGCACAGGAGCTCTGGCGCGAGCTGCGCCCGCTGGATGAAGCACACGGCCTCACCGTCCGCTCAGGAGACCGCGAATGGATCAATTTTTCCTCCAACGACTACCTCGGCCTGGCTCACTCCCAGGAAATGCAGGCCGCGCTGGAAGACGGCATCGCTAAATATGGCGGCGGTTCGGGTGCCTCGCGCCTCGTGTGCGGCACTCATCGCTCTCACGTCACTTTGGAGGAGGCACTCGCCCATTTCAAAGGCACTGAGGCCGCACTCACTTTCAGCAGCGGCTTCGCCGTCGCCCTTGGCACCATCCCCGCCTTGGTGGGCGCAGGGGACACCATCATCCTCGACAAGCTCTGCCACGCCAGCCTTGTGGATGCCGCCCGCCTCAGCGGAGCCACCATTCGCGTCTTCCCACACAACCATCTCGACAAACTCGAGCGCCTCCTCCAAACCGCCCAAGGCCGTGTACTCGTCGTCACCGAGTCCATCTTCAGCATGGACGGCGATGCCGCTCTGCTGAAGGAAATCGTGGAGCTGAAATCCCGGCACGGTGCCTGGCTCCTGGTGGATGAAGCCCATGCCGTGGGTGTGCTCGGCCCTCAGGGGCGCGGACTCTCTGCCGCTCTCGGCGTCGATCAGCAGGTGGATCTCCATCTCGGCACCCTCAGCAAGGCCTTCGGCCTCAGTGGCGGCTATCTGGCGGCATCGCGTCAGGTCATCGACCTCCTGATCAATCGCGCTCGCAGCTTCATCTATTCCACCGCACCGCCCATGCATCTGGCACATGCGCTCACGACCATGATTGATCTGATCAGTAGCCGACGCGGCGATCTGCTGAGATCAAAGCTCCACACCAATGTCGGCCAGGCTGTGCAGTTGCTCAAAGACATCGGCATGTCACCACCAGCAGTTCAGGCAGCCATCCTTCCCGTCATCATCGGAGAGGCCTCACAGGCGCTGGCCGCCAGTGCACGCTTGCGGGATTCTGGCTTCCTGATTCCCTGCATCCGTTATCCCACCGTGGCACGTGGCAGCGCCCGCCTCCGCATCACCCTCAGCGCTGAGCACTCAGTTTCACAAATCACAGCACTGGGCAGCGCCCTGCAGGCGGCCCTCTGAGCTTCACGACTCAGGTTTTTTCCCCAGGATTTCCAGCGCCCTCCTCCTGGCATCTTTGATCTCCTGTGCATTGAGCAGTATGCCGTTTTTGCCGGAGGCCATCAGGTTCGTATGCTCCTGTCGGTGCTGCAGAAAAAGCACATGCCCCAGTTCATGGGCCGCCACACGTGCCACCGGATTGTCAGATCCGCCTGCCACTGGGTGATATTCGGGCTTCTCACATACCACCACAGGCTCTCCGTAAAAAAAACCGTTCGGGCCCATGTCCTTCACAAAGCAGACATCAATCGCAGTCGCACTAAAATGCTCCGTCGGAATGGCTGCTTTGACCCAATTTCGATCTTTGATATACCATCGTTTTTCAGGAATTTCCAGAGCTTGCAGGTTATCTATACACTCCAGCTCAAATCGGATTCCGGCTTGAAACCAGATGCGGTTCACCTCTTTAAAAATCAATTCCACATCCTCTTTATTAAGCGTTGTGCTTATCCTTGGGTTCATAACCGACTGCATCAAATGGACTCTCACTCTCAGGCTGATCAGGGTAAATCGCTCAGCCGCATGTGCGGGCTGCAGGCATAACAGCAAAACCACGGCAGCAAGGCTGCAACCCTTGATAAACCAGCAAAAAAATGGGCTCTCCCACCTTGGATTTAACATATTTAGCGACATAAATTTTCCGATTTTACAAGAGCAAGTTATTCACAAAACAAGACATTACTGCGGGCGCAAAAAAATGCTCAGAATTAAAGAAAACGCTTTGCAGTGATTAGACCGCTGCTAACTTGCAGGCTGAACGGCTCACGTACCTTGCTCCAAGACACTAGTCTTGAAGCAATTCATGCGAGTGTCCGACCTCAACCCAACCAACCTAATACCAAACTAATCAGACTATGAAATTGAACGCATTGCTGAAAACGCTGGGGTTCTTGGCACTGGCCGCCACTCCCGTTGTGGCCGGTACTTCCGCACCCGCCCCGAAAAACCCGATCGCTCCCGCTCCTGCGAACGACGACCTTGGCATCACCGCCTCCATCGGCTATGATTCCAACTACGTCTGGCGTGGTATCAACTACGGACAGCATTGGGTCCGTGCCGGCCTCAATGGTGGCATCCTCCTCGTCGGTGGCGCCGCTGAAGACGGCGCTGGCAGCACCTCCCTCCTCTGGGACGTGAACTACGGCTCCCTCGCTGGTGACCAGGATCATTTCTCCCCCACCCTTGGCGCAGGCTCCGGCATCAATTCCACCTCCTCCTTCCAGCGCCTTCAGCTGGGTGCTGCCATCTCGCACGACTTCGGTCCTGCTAGCGTCAGCTTCGGCTACAGCTTCATTCACAACATGGGCGCCCTTGCCAACGGTTCCGGGCTCAACCAGATCGGCTTCCCGGCCTCCTCTGGCTACGGCATGAATGACATCCAGCAGCTCACCCTTGGCCTCAACACCAACCTTGGCCCGATCGCTCTGGCTTCCAGCGCCAACTATGACCTGTTCAATGGCGGCTGGTACTTCGACGTGACCGCCAAGTCCACCATCGCTGTGACCGACGCTATCAGCATCGTTCCTCACGTTGGTCTTGGCTATGGCCTGAACTACAACGCTGGCTTCACCCAGGGTTCCCGCAACCTCATCGGTGGCGGTGGTCTCAACGGTGTCTTCGGTGGCAGCTCCTACACCAAAGGCGTCACTGGCTGGACCGCTCTGAACGTCGGCATCGACTTCCCGATCAAGCTGAACAGCCGCGCCACCCTGACCCCCTATGTGGCTTGGAATCTGCCTATGGGCCCTTACTCCAACCTCGCTCGTAGCGCTACCCAGCCCTACTTCTTCGGCGGCGTCGGCGGCGGCCCAGCCACCGCTTTCCACAGCGTGGCCTACTACGGCGTGACCCTGAGCGTCCGCTTCTAATCGTTCTCTGAACGAGCATAACCCTTCAAGGTTAACCCCCTGGTGAAAGCCAGGGGGTTTTTTGTTTTCTATTTTTGCCTCCCTGTGTGTAGCAGAGTAGCTCACCGACTCCGCGTGCACGATGCACAGGACAAGCGCCTTCCAGTTGCACAGAAGCAGAAATCCCCCCCTGCATCCGGCAATACACCCACCCAGCCCCTCACTTGAGGCACACCTGCGCCTGATTATTCACGCTGACATTCGCCTCTTTGCTTTCAGCATGATCGTTCCATTGAAGCCATCAAACTAAGCCTGCGTAAACTTAGCAGCACAAAATAGGACCTCTGGCTCATTTTTGGCATCAATCGGTCACGCCTCAGGATATCGGCCACCATCCTATTCAGCTGGGGAAAATTTTCGAAAAAAATTTGCCTCCTGTCACAACTGGCAAAAAAAACGATTTATTTTTTGCTCCCAAAAAACGCTTCGGACCAAAGCCCATTCCACCTTCACAACTGAGGGAAATATCTTCTGAGCAACCCTCACCTTTAGAATCTGGGTCATTCAACAACCGCCATAACTTGGCACGGAGCCTGCTCTCTTAAAAAAGCGCTAGCTGCTCTGCCATCCCGGTCAGTTCAGCGCCTCAACACCAACAATAACTAAACTCGACCAACACATGAAGCCCAAAAGCATGACATCATTCATTGCCAAGTCGGTGACCGTTCTTGCTGCCTGTGCAGCGCTGAACGCTTCCGCCGACACTCCGGCAGCGAAAGGCCCTGCCGCTAAAAACCCCGTCCCAACCACTCCGGCTGAACCAGGTGCACTCTTCGACTCCATCGGAGCCACCTTTGATGCTGGCTACGACAGCCGCTACTACTTCCGCGGTCTTTGGTTCGCCGACAACATCATTTGGAGCGCCCTGAACATCAGCGTGCCGATCACTGAGAAGCTCTCCTGGGGCATCGGTGGTGCTTACATCAACACCGCTGGCACTCCCTATCCAAATCCTGCTGGTGGTCCCGGCACGAAGAGCGCTTCCGGCTTCCAATACTCTGAAGTCGACGCCATCACTAGCCTCAACTACAACGCTGGATGGGCCAAGTTCGGAATGCAGTACCAATACTACTTCTATCCGGACAACTACGGTGGCAGCATGAATGGTGCTCCCAACGCTGGTTTTGACCCTGAATTCGCCCTGAAAGGCGCTGGTGAGCTTGGCTGGACCGTTGCAGTGCCGATCAAGGCCTTCAACATCTACGCTGGCTACTACTACGACTTCCGAATCAATGGTCAGTACATCTCTCTTGGCGCAGATTACACCTTCGCCATCAACGATTGGCTGAGCATTGTTCCTTCCGTCGCAACCGGCTATGGCATCGACTACTACACCGGTAACGGCTCCGCCGGCACTGGTTTGGTGGGCAATCGCGGCCAGAGCCTGCAGGACACTCACAAGACTGGTTTCACCCACCAGCTCTACACCATCGCCGTGCCGATCAAGCTGACCAAGGCCGTGACCCTCACGACCTACGTCGCCCTGAACCACAGCGACAAGCTCCGTGCCGCCCTCAACACGACTCAGAACGAGTTCTATTGGGGAACCAAGCTGAGCTTCGCGTTCTAATTTGCGGGGCTTGAAGCCTCTCAATAACACATCTGATTAGTTAGCTCCCGGCCAGTACGTTCAACTGGTCGGGAGCTTTTGTTTTGGCGCGGCGCATCTTCCTGCCTAGCATCCGCGCACATATGACCGAACAACCTCTCAACTGGAACTCCAACAACCTCACCCACGGCTGGCAGCGCGGCGTCACCGCCTTTTTCTGGGGCCTGGGTTTCAAGCCGGAGGACTTTGACAAGCCCCAGATCGGCATCGGCACCCCGCTGCTCGACGGCAATATCTGCAACGTCCACGCCCACGAGCTCGCCCAGCTCATCGCCCAGGGCTGCAAAGATGCAGGCCTCATTGGGTTTCCCTTTGGCGTCTCGCCTGTCAGCGACAACATCACGCAGGGAAACATCGGCGGCGCTGCTTCACTCTGCTCTCGCAACATCATGGCCAATGGTGCTGAAATGATCTGCACCTCCCACTGCTACGATGCCCTCATCGGCCTGCATCATTGCGACAAAAACGGCCCCGCCTTCGCCATGGCGCTGGCCCGCACCAATTACCCCGGTCTCATCGTCAATGGCGGCAGCATCATGCCCGGCTGTCACAAAGGCCACTCCACCTCCATCCTCGATGTCTACGATGCCGCTGCCAAGGAGAAGCAGGGCACCATGAGCTACGAGGAGTCAGAGCAGATCATCCGCACCGCCTGCCCGGGCGCCGGTGGCTGCGGCATCGCCGCCTCTTTCAATACCTGGGGCATCGCCCTTGAGGCCATGGGCCTCAGCCTACCAGACACCTCCTCCATGCCTGCCATCGAAACAGGCAAGCGCGAGGAATGCCTCCGCGTCGGCAAGGCCGTCCGCCGCCTTCTGGAGATGAATCTCCGCCCTCGTGACATCATCACCAAGGCCTCCCTCACCAACGCCATGACTGCCATCTGCGCCATCGGTGGCTCCACCAATGGCGTCCTCCACATCCTCGCCGTCGCCCGCGAAGCCGGTGTGGACTTCACTCTGCGCGATGTCCAGGCCATCGGCCGCCGCACCCCCGTGCTGTGCAACTTCGCCCCCCGTGGCCGTGGCACCATGGTCGATCTCCACCGCCTCGGCGGCACCACCATGCTGCTCAGGCACATCATGAAAACAGGCCTGCTCGATGGCTCCTGCATCACCGTCACTGGCAAAACACTCGCGGAAAACCTCGCCGACGCTCCGGAAGTCCCCTTCCCCAACGAGCTCATCGCGCCCATCGCCGCCCCCTTCAAAGAGTTCGCCGATATCCAGGTCTGCTTTGGCAACATCGCCCCCGACGGCGTCGTCTTCAAAGTCTCCTCCCTGGACGAGCCCAAGTTCCGCGGCAAAGCCATCTGCTTCCACGACTCCAAAGGCGTCTCCGATGCCGCTGCAGAGGGCCGCATCCGGCCCGGCCACATCGTCGTCATCCGTGGCTGCGGTCCCGTGGCACTCGGCATGCCTGAAATGCACGTCGCCAGTGCCGCCCTCGCCGTGCCAGAGCTCTATGGTAAGGTCGCCCTGCTCTCAGACACCCGCGTCTCAGGCGTCTCTGGTGGTGCCGTGGGCGTGCATTGCAGTCCGGAAGCCGCAGTTGGTGGCCCCATTGCAGCCGTCCAAGACGGTGACGACATCGAATTCGACCTCCTCGCAGGCACCATTCACGTGCATGCCGATCTCGACTCCCGCCCTCGCACCATCCCCGCCGTCAGCCATCCCTTCGGCTACCTCGCCGACTTCGCCGCCACCGTCACCCAGGCCCACCAGGGCTGCGTCCCCCGCTGGGTCGCAGATCGGAAATAAACGCAGAGCCCAGCACATTTCCCCTCTCCCCACCGAGGGCTGGTATCTTCCAGGACATCCTATGGGGAGAGGCCGGGTGAGGGGACAAACAAAGCCCCCTGATCCGCCGCCGCCGGCTTCTTACCCCGCCATCTTCGCCGCCAGCAGCACCGCCTCCACCAGGCTGCGCCCGTTGGCCTTGCCCTGCCAGGCGATGTCACACGCCGTCCCGTGATCCACACTCGTGCGCGGCACCGGCAGTCCCAGCGTCGTGTTCACCGCCGTGTCAAAAGCCAGTGCCTTCAGCGGAATCAGCGCCTGGTCGTGGTACAGGCACACATACGCATCCACCACCCGCCGCTTCGAGGCGATGAAAGCCGTGTCCGGCGGCAGCGGTCCTTCCACCACATGCCCCTTCTGCCGTGCGGCCTCGATCGCAGGCTCGATGATCTTTTCTTCCTCACCACGCCCAAACAGCCCATGCTCCCCCGCGTGCGGATTCAACCCACACACCGCGATCCTCGGCTTCTTACCACGCACCCGCTTCACCGCATCCGCCGTCAGGTCGATCACGTCCTGAATTCGCTGAGATGTCAGCGCCGGCACCACATCCTGATAGCCGATGTGCACCGTCACCAGGCTGCAGATCATCTCTTCGGAGAAAAAGGTCATGCAGGAGCGCTCCGCCTCCATCTTCTCGGCAAACATCTCCGTGTGCCCGGGGTACTTGATCCCCGCCGCATGCAGCGCCTCCTTGTTCAGTGGAGCTGTCGCCACCGCAGCCACCTGTCCAGCCAGTGCTGCCTCGATGCTCTTCTCCACATAGCGATACCCCGCCGCCCCGGTCCTGGCGCTCACCGTGCCAGGATTAAAATCCTCCGCATCAAAGCCAAACACATCCAGCACCGCCGGTCCGTCGATGCTGCTGTACTTGTCCGCCCACTCGATCTCACTGATGATTCGCGCAGGAGCAGGCAGCCCCGTCTGCCGCGCACAGCGGGAGAGCAGTCTCGCATCTCCAAACACCACAGGTGTGGCTTGCTGGCACACCTCCTCGTTGGCTAGCAGTTGCAGGCAGATTTCGGGACCGACCCCTGCAGGGTCGCCCATGGTCACGGCGATGATCGGTTTTGGCATGAGAGCCCGCATTTTGGCTCAATGCAGCACCTTGTCGAGAAACTTGGACACGATCGCAGTGCGCTCATCATCATAGAATTCCGCGCCCCCATGCCTGCTCCCCGGCATCACGATCAGCGTCACCGGCAGTCCCAGCTCCCGGTAGCCCTTGGCCAGTTCGTCAGACTGCGGCGGCGGCATCTGCGGATCCGCATCTCCGTGGATCAGCATCAGCGACGGATCCTTCTTGTCCAGATGCGCCACGGGGCTCGCCAGCTTGGCCAGTTCAGGCTTCTTGTCCGGCGTATCCCCCAACAGCAGCTTCAGCGCGGGGATGCGGAATTCGCGGCCCTTCGGCGTGCTTTGGGAGAGGATGGTCATCAAATTCGATGCCCCGAAAAAGCTCACGATCCCCTGCACGTCGCTGCTCTGCTCTAGATTCTCTCCCACCGTCCCCTCCAGTTCCTTCACTCCATTCGTCACACCCACCAGCGCCGCCAGATGCCCGCCAGCAGATGAGCCGATGATCACAATCTTGTCCGCGTTGATGTGATACACACCCGCATTCGCACGCAGAAACCGGATCGCCGCCTTGATGTCATGCACCTGCGCAGGAAACACCGCCTGCGTGGACAGCCGGTAGTTCACGCTCGCGATCGCGTATCCCCGCTCCAGCAGGCTGCCAATCGGCACATCCTCCTTGCTGCCACCACGCCACGCACCCCCGTGCACATACACAATCAGCGGCGGCTTCTCCCCCTGCGGCCGGTGCAGATCCAGCTTCAGCGAAACATCCCCCACCCTCGCATACTCAATATCCGCCTGATTGTCGGCATAAGCTGCTGCCGCACATATCATCAAAAAGAAAATCCACTTCATGCAGCATCAACGTCCGTCTTGTTAGCAAACTCACAAGGATACTTGGCGCTGACGAGCTCCTCTCAATAAACCACGTCCTACATTTCCAAGACTCTCGCATTCACTCGTGTTCCAGCCCACAAAGAGACTGCTTGTTCCTATAACCTCAGCCAGCCCCAAAGGGGCTGCGTAATTCAGCCCAGGGGTGCCGAGCTTTAGCGAGTGCTCCCCTGGGTATGAGCAAACAAATAGGGAAGCAAACCCAGCGCCATCTTCCCCCACCGCGCCCTCCAGCAGCGTCTCACCGCCACGCCGCCACAGAACTATTGTGCCATCGCGCCAGCCCTTCTCTCTCACCCCTCAAACACCATCTGCTCCTCCGGCACCTCCAACTCAATCCTCGTCCCATACCCCAGACCCTCCGTCCACGGCAGCAGCAGCTCCAGCACATCCGGCTTCTGAAAGTGCAACGGCTTCGTATCCGGGTGCGGAAAATAAATCCACCCCTTCACCGGTCCCGCTCCCTCCCGATGCACCGTCACATCAAAGAACGAAAAATCCTCCGCCGCATCTTCCGGATGCCACTTCAGCGCGCGAAACGTGTGCCGCGGCTGCACCACACGGTAACTCTTCGGTGCGATGCTCACATTCAACGTACCCGGATAAAACGCGCTCAGATCCAGCCCCAGCGCCGCAAAATACGGCTGCTGCATCCGCAGTGTTCCACCTGGAAACTTCGGGTTCCCGTTCAGGCCCGAGGCCACGCGATGCCCCTGCACGATGGTGGCTGGAATCATCACGCGAGGATCTGCTTGATCACATGACAAGGCTCCACGCCCGTCAGTTTGAAATCCAGCCCCGCCTTGCTGAAAGTCAGCCGCTCATGGTCAATCCCGAGGCAGTGCAAAATCGTCGCCTGCAGGTCCGCCACATGCGTCTCGTCCTCGACAATATTGAAGCCCATCTCATCCGTGGCCCCAATCGTCACCCCTCCCTTGATGCCGCCACCGGCCATCCACATGGTGAATGCCTGCGGATGATGATCGCGCCCCAGGCTGCGCCCCAGCGACACACTGGCCTCCACCATCGGCGTGCGCCCAAACTCCCCGCCCCACACCACCAGGGTGCTGTCCAGCAGCCCGCGCTGCTTCAGGTCCTTGATCAGCGCCGCGCTCGCCTGGTCGGTGATGCCGCAGTTCTTCTTCACATTCCCCGCCACATCGCTGTGCGCATCCCAGCCTTCATTGTAGATGTTGATGAAGCGCACCCCGCGCTCCACCATCCGCCGCGCCAGCAGACACGCACGGGCAAACGACGGCACCTTCGGATCACAGCCATACATCTTCAGCGTCGCCTCATCCTCTTTCGAAAGATCCATCAGCTCCGGCGCAGAACTCTGCAGGCGGTACGCCATCTCATAATTCGCAATACGCGTGGCCGTCTCGCCATCGCCATCCAGTTTCAGACGCCGCTGGTTCATCGCATTGATCAGCTCGATCGTGTCCCGCTGCGTCCCCGCTTCAATGCCCTGCGGCGTGCTCACATTCAGAATCGGATCACCCGAATTGCGAAAGCGTGTCCCCGAATAAACACTCGGCAGAAACCCGCTGCTCCAGCACGCCGCCCCACCGCTGATCCCACTGCCCGTGCTCATCACCACAAAGCTCGGCAGATCCCGCGTCTCCGCCCCCAGGCCATACGTGATCCACGATCCCATGCTCGGCCGCCCCGGCTGCGAGAAACCGGTGTTCATGTAGATCTGCGCCGGCGCATGATTGAACTGCGTCGTGCGGCATGACTTCACAATCGCGATGTCGTCCACCACCGTCGCCAGATGCGGCAGCATCTCTGAAAGCTCCGCTCCGCACTGCCCATGTTTGGCAAACTTGTAGCGCGGCCCCAGCACCGCAGCATCAGGCCGGATGAAGGCATAACGCTGCCCGCCGATGATCGAAGGAGGCAGCGGTTTTCCTTCATACTTCGTCAGCATCGGCTTGTTATCGAACAACTCCAACTGCGAAGGCGCACCCGCCATGAACATGTGAATCACCGCCTTGGCCTTCGGCTGAAAATGCGTCGGCGCAGCAACGTTCGGACTTTGCGCCGCTCCGTAGGCCGACTCCGCCAGCAGCGATGCCAACGCAATCTTCCCCGTGCCGACGGCACAGTCCTGAAAGAAATGACGACGAGTAATATTCGAGGTGTTCATGGATGCGTAATGGCTTCGTCAAGGTTCAGGGCGGCACGGCTCACATCGGCCCACAGGGCTTCATCGCTCACTTTTCTCTCACGCTGCTTTTGCAGGAAGGCTTTGAACATCGCTAGCTCCTCCGTAGTCGCAGGCCGCGTCACCGCACGGCGGATGATGTTCTGCAGCCGCTCATCGTCCGTCTTGGACTCCACGATCACCTGCTTCGCCATCGCCTGCGCCGCCTCCATAAACATCTGGTCATTCAGCAGCGTCAGCGCCTGCAGCGGACTGTTGGAAACCTCGCGCTTCGCCAGGCAGGATTCCCCTGTGGGCGCATCAAACGTCGTGGCCATCGCAAACGGCGCGGTACGCTTGGTGAAGGTGTACAGGCTGCGGCGGAAGTGGTCTTCTCCTTCGCTGACCTTCCACTCCACCTTGCCGTAGGTGCCCTCAGAGGTCACGCTCGCTGGCTGCGGTGGGTACACTCCCGGCCCGCCCATCTTCAGAGAGAGCACACCCGCAGCCTTCAGCGCGGAGTCACGAATGATCTCAGCCTCCAGCCGGAAACGCGGCCCGCGCGCCAGCAGCACATTCTCAGCATCTTTCTGCGCCAGCTCCGGCGTGATCCGGCTTCCCTGCTTGTACGTCGCGCTCGTTACGATCAGCCGGTGCAGCTTCTTCATCGACCAGCCCTGCTTCACCAGCTCCACCGCCAGCCAGTCCAGCAGCTCCGGATGCGAGGGCGGATCGCTCTGATACCCAAAATCCTCCAGTGACTTCACGATCCCCCGTCCAAAGAACGCCTGCCACTGCCGGTTCACCGTCACACGCGCCGTCAGCGGATTCTCAGGCGCAAAAAGCCACTTCGCAAAAGTCAGCCTGTTGGCCGCCTCTCCCTTGGGCAGCGAAGGAAGAAAAGCTGGCACCGCCGGTGTCACCTCCTCCTTCGGCTGCAGGTATTCCCCACGGTGGTAGCGGTGCGTGCTGCGCGGATTGCTCGCAGGCCGTTCCTGCATCACCAGGGTGGCCTGACCACGCGCCGGATTCTTGCGCGCAGCCAGCAGCGGTGCCACCGCCTGCTTCATCTCATCGGCATTCTCCAAGAAGGCACGCAGCAGCAGTTCATGCTTGCTCTTGTCTCCAGAAGCCAGCGCCTCCTCCACCTCTGCCGGATACCCCATGGCCTCAGCGTGATCGCTCGTGGTCACAGAGATGCGAAAGTGCCCCAGCGGACAGGCAAAGTGCTTCTCAAACAGCAGCTTTAAATCCAGGCCGTTCGTCAGATCCACCGGCTGCTCAAAATGAAACACCGCCGCATGCTGCACACCATAGCCGCCCAGCACCTGCCAGCCGCTCGACATCTCACCATCCAGCGTGGCCTGCGCATTGTTCTTTTTCTTGGCTTTCGCGGCCGCCTTGGCTTTCGCTTTAGGATTCGCCGCTGCCGCATCATTGATCTTGTCGTCTTCATCCTCATTCGTGTCCTCCGCCCGAGCGATCTTCACACGCTGCCCGTTTTGCGAAGCCTGGAGCTCGCTCATGAAAAAGCCCCCGATCGGCCCCTCATAATTCGTCAGCCCCGGCCCGTTGTTCGGCAGGCTCGGATGCGACGTCACTTCAATGCGCAGCGCACGCACTCCCTTGATCGGTGCCTTGAAGCTCAGGTCATACACATCACTCTTTGAGATGTCACCGCTGCCCAAGATGAAGCCATCCGCCTGCTGCTCCAGGTGCGGCATCGTCGTCTCCATCTTGGTCGGCTTGATCACCTCCCACTTCGAGGCTCGGCGCGACTCCCCTTCCAGCCATCCGGCAAACCGGCTCTCCATCACAGTCTTCCCCCCAGGAAACTTGCCCGCCAGCTCAGACTCCAGCTTCGCCATTCTCGCCTGCTGCGCCTTTTGCTGCGCTTCCACTTCCGGCGTCGGGATAAAGTAAGTCGGCTCGTCGGCGTTGTTCAGCAGCGCCATCGTCCGATAAAAATCCGTGTGCAGAATCGGGTCGTACTTGTGCGTGTGGCACTGGCAGCAGTTCATCGTCAGCCCCATCCACGCCGTGCCGGTCACGCTCACACGATCCACCATCGCATAAAAACGATACTCATTCGGATCAATCCCCCCTTCCTCGTTCAGCATCGTGTTCCGGTGAAATCCCGTCGCGATCAGATCATCCGGCGTCGCCTTCGGCAGCATGTCGCCCGCCAGCTGCTTGATGCTGAACTGGTCAAACGGCATGTCCTCATTCAGAGCCCGCACCACCCAGTCCCGGTACGGCCAGATCGGCCGCGGCCGGTCCTTCTCAAATCCGTTCGTATCCGCATAGCGCGCCAGGTCCAGCCAGCGCCTTGCCCAGCGCTCGCCATACTGCTTGGACGCCAGCAGCGAATCCACCAGCTTGTCATACGCATCGGCAGACTGGTCATTCACAAACGCATCCGCCTCCTTCGGCGTGGGCGGCAGTCCGATGAGATCAAGATACACACGCCTTACCAGCGTGTACTTGTCCGCTTGCGCCGAAGGCTTCAGCCCTTCTTGCTTCAGCCTCGCTTGGATAAATGAATCAATCGGATGCATCCCCGGCATAGGCAGCGTCGCCTGCTTCGGCGGCACATACGCCCAGTGCGCTTCATAGTTTGCCCCTTCGGAAATCCACGCTTTGAGAATATTCTTAGCACTCTCTGGCAGCACCGTCTTCGTATGCGGCGGTGGCATCACTTCATCCTCATCCTTGGAAAAGACACGCTTGATCACCTCGCTCGCATCCGGCTTCCCCGGCACGATCGCCAGTTCGCCCGATTTCCCTTTGCCCGTTGCCGCCTCACGCAAATCCAGCCGCAGCTTCCCCTTCCGCCCCTGATCGTCCATCCCGTGGCATTTGAAACAATGCTGCGCCAGCACCGGGCGCACGTCACGGTTGAAATCCACCGCGAAGCCGGTGGCTGGCAGTCCTAGGCAAAGAATAAGGGCGCGGCTGGTCATTGCGAGTGGTTGGAGAACGCCATCAAAAGAGGGTTTCTGACCACAAGATACGCACAAGCAGGATCAGCCAAGCAAAAGCCAAGCCCGGATCAATATCCTCCCGCGCCGATCTTCCCTTGCAGCCCCTGCAGCGTGCCGTCTGCCTCCCGCTTGCGATACTCCTCCATCATCGCCACCGTGGCCGAGGCCCCGCAGCGCGATCCACCTAGGTCACGTACTTTGATGAGTCCCGCCAGATCGCGCACACCGCCCGCCGCCTTCACCTGTACCTTCGGGCTGCACGCGGCACGCATCAGCGCCAGATCATGCTCGGTCGCTCCCTTGTAGTTGTAGCTTCCATCCGCCTGCTTCACAAAGCCGTAGCCCGTGCTCGTCTTCACCCAGTCCGCACCCGCCTTCTCGCAGATCTCGCACAGCTTCCTCTTGAAATCATCGCTGCTCAGGCCCGCGCCGCCCTTGGTCAGGTAATCATTTTCCAAAATCACCTTCACCTTCGCGCCATGCTTGTGTGCCTCGTCACACACGGCCTTCACATCAGCCTCCACATAGCCCCAGTCACCGCCCATCGCCTTGCCCAGGTTCACCACCATGTCGATCTCCTTTGCCCCGTCCTTGCAGGCCAGCTCCGTCTCATAGCGCTTCGACTCCGTGGTGCTGTTTCCGTGGGGAAATCCGATCACGCATCCCACGATCACGTCGGAGCCCCTCAGCCACTCCACCGCCTGCTTCACCGCATACGGCTTGATGCACACCGAGGCCACCTGGTACTGCACAGCCTGTTTGCACCCGGCTTCCAGCTCCGCATCCGTCATCGTCGGATGCAGCAGGCTGTGGTCGATCATTTTGGCGAGTTCGGAGTAGCTATATTTCATGGTGTGGTAATTGGCTAAGCCAATCCCTAAATTGGCTTAGCCACTTGTCAAAGGACGTTTTCACCCCAGATTGCCCTCCGTGGCCAGACCGGCGTCATTTCATGAGCAGCTCATCGAAAAGCTGCGGAAGCTCCTCCGCAGCCGCCAGTTCGTGCCCGGGGCCAAATTCCTCACCGAGCGCGAGATCGCCGAGCGCTTCGGCACCAGCCGCCCCACCGCCAACAAAGCCCTCAGCAGCCTCGTCTCCACCGGCCTGCTGGAGTTCCGCCAGGGCGCGGGCACCTTCGTCCGCGAGAGCGTGCTGGACTACGATCTCCAGCGCCTCGTCAGCTTCACGGAGAAAGCCGCAGCAGCAGGAAAAAAGCCCGGCACCCAGGTCATCTCATTTCGCAAAATCACCGCCGCTGACGCACCCGCCTCCGTCGTGCAGGCATTGAAGCTGCAGCCCTCCGATCCGCTCTTCTACATCGAGCGCATCCGCCTCGCCGACGGCCAGCCCGTCATCTACGAGCGTCGGCACGTCATCGCCCGCCTCTGCACCGGCATGACCAAGACCACCGCCGCAGGCTCACTATACGCCTTCTGGACAAAGAAGTGCCGCCTCTCCATCTCCGGTGCCGATGAGTCCATCCGCGCCGTAAACGCCACCACCCCGCAGGCAGCCGCACTCGGCATCCCCACACACACCGCCTGCCTCCTCGTCATCGCCACCGGCTTCCTCGCAGACACCTCCCCACTCTGGCACGAGGAAACCTTCTACCGCAGCGACGTCTATGAATTCCGCAACCAGCTCGGCGGCCTCTCCGCCCCCAAGCCCGCTCAGGGCCGCATTCGCTAAGTAGCGGGCAAGCGACCAACGCACCTAGTGGGGCCGCTCCTCCGCACGAGCAATGTGACAGGCTTTACGAGAACAGGCTCTAATCTCCACGCATCCCCGCAAAGGTCTTCTCCACGCCCTCCAGGCTCTGCTTGTGCGCATTGACTGCATCCAGGGTATGCGGAGTTCCTTTTTCGACGGCTTGCTCGAGCACAAGGTGTGGCTTGAGGTTGTGCTTCTGCAGCCACGAGGCGAGCCGGTCATAGTCGATGTCGCCTTTGCCTGTGAAGACCTCTGTCCAGACGCCGCCGCTGGACTGCCGGAGATGCAGCTCGACAATACGGCTGCCATAGTGCTCCAAGGCATCAAAGAGCGCGACCTCGGAGTTGCCGCAGCCACGAAAGACCCAGTGTGCGTCCAGGCAGAATTTCACATGCTCAGGATTCGTCGCCGTCAGCATGTGGTGGTACTCGCGGGCGCCATGTCGCAGTTCCACATCATGATTATGGTACGCCAGCGTCAGACCAAGCCTGCGAAGCTCCTCGCCCAGCCGGTCCAGCGCCTGCGCCTGGGTGATGAGCTGCGCATCACTCTTTCCGTCCTGCACGCCCTGCTTGAGCGGGGATGGATTGGTCACGATCACCTTGCAGCCGATCTCCGCAGCACCACGGGCGATTCTGAGCACACTTTCGATGTTCTGCGCGTTTTGCGCCTCATCGTGCAAAGTGCTGCCCACATAGAGGGAGCGCATTTCCAGTCCGTGGGCTTTCAGACGTGCTCCAAGCCCCTCAAACTCCTCCACCCTGCCGATGGCAGGCTCGTACCCCGTGATGCCGCTCGAGGCGATGGCGGCCAGGGATTCATCGGTGTGCAGTGGGAATGCCCGGCCGTCGCGCTTCGCAAACGTGCCCCATGGATAGGTGTTGGTGGCGATGTGCAGCTTTGCTGCCGCCGATGCACGGGCAGTCATGGACAGGGCGGCAGCAGCGTGTAGGAAATGGCGGCGGTTCATGGCAGTACAAACTTATGGGAGACGGATCTCAGGACTCGAAACCGTCAGCGTGCTCCCGCTTTCCTCCTGCGCGTGCACCGTGATCACATCCAGCGTCTTCACCTCTCCCTCGATCGTGACCTCAGCGCTGTAGGTATCAGCACCATCTTCTTTCAGCGGCGCTGAGGTCCACGCATCAAACTCCATCGCAATCGAGTAATCCGGATGCCGGTTCACCGACCACCACACGCTGTTCTGCTGCGGCTCGCTCCCATCCGGAAACACCACCTTCACCATCAGCTTGTGCGCGGCCTTGTCCCACTGCGTGCTCACCTTCGGCGGAGCCACCATGTGCCTTGTGCCAAAGAAGTGATGCAGCGCAAAAGCACGCAGATTCTCATCCACCTCCGGCATGCCTCCCACCGATTTCACAAAACCCGCCTCCTTCGCACCGCCATGCTGCCCTCCCGGAACAATCAAAACCGGCAGCTGCGGAAACTGCCTGCCTAGCTCCACAAGCCCCGGGCTCACATTGTCATTCGATCCCTGGTTGTAAAAGATCTCCGTGCCACGCTTCTTCAGCACGTCCAGGTAATTCGTCGTCCGACATGCCTCCCACGCCGCATTGCACGCCGTCTTCATCTCCGCATCGCTCCACCCCGCATCACGCGCCATCTTCACCGTGATCCGCTCATCCGATCTCGCCTTCTGCCGGATCAGCATTTTCTCACGCCCAACTGGGTCAGACATCTTCGCGATGAATTCCTCATTCATCTTCGTGATCTCCTCCGCCAGCATGCCCTCCACATAGGGGCCGCCGGGACTCTCGATCACCGGCGCCACCACCGGCATGATGGCAGTCACCCGCTCATCCGCGATCCCAGCCGCCGCCGTCGCCACTCCGCGCTTCGAGCCTCCCGTCGCCAGCACCTTCTTCGGTTGAAACACCTCCTTCTCCGCCACCGCCGCTGTCAGCGCACGCATGTCGCTGATACCCCAGATCCACGCAGGCGTGTAGCGCGTGTCCTTCGTCTGGATGAAATGCTCCTCCATCATCAGGTGCAGCTTACCCACCGGCTCCATGTCATTGATCGGCACCATCCCGATGAGCACGATGCCCACCCCATTCTCCTTCAGCAGCCGCAGCTTGGCCCCAGCCACCGCCGCAGGCTTCATTTGCAGGCCCGTGTTCTCGATGATCACATTCGTGCACACGCCTGTCGCAGGCGCAAGAAACGTCACCGGCAGCCTCACCTTTAGCCCCGGCCACCACTCACACACCGTGATCTCCACCAGCTTCTGCCGTATCGCCGCATCCTTCGGATTCGCATGCCAGTCCATGATCACCTTCGTCTCCAGGTTCCCCGTGTCCCTGATCGAGGCCATGTCATACTTCCCGATGGTGATCTCCCCGGAAGCCGGAGCCAGGGTGAAAAGAAATGAGGCAAAAAGAATGGCGCGCTGCATGCCTCACAGTACGACCACCGCAGCCACGTTCTGCCATCCTTGCAGCCTAAAATGAAAACAGCCTTGCGGAGATCATCCGCAAGGCTGCAAAAATCAGCGGTCAGTCACCTCAGCCGTTGACCACCGAGGCCACATTGCCCACGATGTCCTTGCCCGGCTTCAGCGTTTTGGCACCGGGGGTCCACTTCGCGGGGCAGGCCTCGCTCGGGTTCGCCATCAGGTGCACGTTGGCTTCCATCTTGCGCACCAGTTCACCGGCGTCGCGGCCCACGTTGTAAAAGTTCACCTCGGAGGAGACGAGCTTGCCTTCCGGGTTGATGATGAAGGTGCCGCGCAGCGCCAGGCCTGTGCCGCTGTCATACACGCCAAAGAGGCGGCTCACCGCGCCCGTCGTGTCGGCAGCCAGCGTGTACTTCACATTCTTCATCAGGCCTTCCGTGTTGCGCCACACCATGTGGGCAAACTTCGTGTCCGTGGACACCGCCACCACATGCGCACCCAGTGCAGCCAGCTTCTCCTGCTGGTCGGCCAGGTCAGCCAGTTCGGTGGGGCACACAAAGGTGAAGTCCGCCGGGTAAAACACCAGGACGGCCCACTTGCCAGCCTTCTTGATGTCGGCCAGTGAGACCTTGCCGAAATCACCGTGCGAAGGCTCATAAGTTTCCATTTCGAAATCGGGGACGATAGAGCCGACTGAGACGAGGGTTGTTTCCATGAATATGCGTGTGTTGTGGGGTTGCAGGCGCGTTTGATTACGCCGGGACCGCGACCTTTGCCGCCCAAAAAGTCCCGGGTCAAACGCAAAGGCGGCCTCCTTGCTCCTCCCCGCCCTCGATTCATTCCACGGTGAAGCCGATCGACCGATCATGCTTGGCCACTCGTTCGGTGTTTTGCACATCTTTGAAATGGTAAAGCTCCGCCAGTGAGTAACTGCGTTTTTCAGACAGCTCGACCCCAAGCCTCTTGGCAAGCTCCGAGGCCTGCCCCCACTCCAGGAGATCAAACTCACGGAAAAACCTCTGCCTGCCAGGTCTCAACACGGCTTCATCCAGATCCTTGACCTCGCTGTTGATGGTGCAGACGAGATGCGCTTGAACAATGTCGCCTACAAAACCGTCGGTGAAATTCAGAAGACTGGAGGCAAGACCGTCACGATACCCCCGCCTGTCTAATAGCAGTTGCTCGGCATCCTCCAGCACCAGGACCAAAACGGCTTCTTTAAATCGTTTCCGCTCTTTGGCGAGGAACTCGGACATCTGCACCTGAAGCAGCCCGAAAGCATCGACCGGCAGGTAGTAAAACCGATACGTTCCCCCCAGGGTGTAAATCAGATGCCTCAAAAAGGAGGTCTTGCCCGTCCCTGGCTTGCCACGCAAAATCGAAAGACCGCTCTGTCTCAGACCATGCGTGAAACGCGCTGCCCAATCCGCACAATCAATCCCGTAGTGCAGATTCAGCATTTCATCTGACAAAGCATACTCTGGCTTCAGTGGGATGCGCTTTGGCCTGTTGATGTCTCTCACCATGAAAAAGCCTGGGGCTTCATCGCTAGCCGTGAAATGTTTTTGCAGCATCAAAGCGTCTTCCGCTGCCCGCTTGGGAGTATCTGCTGTCACGGTCAGCGTAAATTCCTTATCAGCGTCTTTGGCACCGTAGCCGTTGCCTGATTTCTTCATAAACAGCCAGAATGACATTTCCGCACGACGGAAAAGCAGCATCGTCCAGCCTGCTCTCAAGCCCTTTCCATCTGGATTCGGTTCCAGCTCTTGCGCGCTTCGCACCAAGTCGGCGGAGTATTGCTCGACGATTGCATCCACATCAAATTCCGCCCCAAAACGGCATCGATGCAATGTCCGGTCTCGAAAATGCCTCTCGATGAAAGATTCCGTCGTCTCCTTTTCATAGATGTTTTCGATCAGGATTGGGCCGCGTTTAGCGCGTTCGCCTTGAGAATTGGGAGAGACAGACATGAATTGCTTCCATGATTATGCACACTTGCTAGGCTTTTGAAATCTCTGCTCCGCACAATGTAAAATCTCCCCCCACTTGGTCCGTTCACCTCCTCATGCCCTCCCACCCCCGCCGCCACTTCCTCAAGACAACCGCCCTCGCTTCTCTCGCAGGCCCCAACATCCTCCGCGCCGCCGACACCAAGCAAAAGATCCGCGTCGCCTGCGTCGGCATCGGCAACATGGGCAATGGCGCGGTGCAGGCATCCCAGGGCGAAGAAATTGTCGCCTTCTGCGATGTGGATTGGCGCGATCTCGGCGGCCGCAGCGCCTTCGAGCAGGCCAAAAAGCATCCGACCGTCCCCAAGTTCACCGACTTCCGAGAGATGCTCGACAAAAAGGGCTCTGACATCGACGCCGTCCTCATCTCCACCCCGGATCACACCCACTTCGCCGCAGCCATGGCCGCCATGCAGGCAAAGAAGCACGTCTTTGTGCAGAAGCCTCTCGCCCACAATATCTGGCAGGTGCGCACCCTGCAAAAAGCCGCCAAAAAATACGGCGTGCAGACCGTCATGGGCAATCAAGGCCACTGCTGGGAGGGCATCCGCCTCGTCAAAGAATGGTTTGAAGCCGGTGTCCTCGGCGAGGTGCGCGAGGTCCACTGCTGGACCGACCGCCCCATCAGCAAAGTCGGCTTTTTGAAGCAGTTCCCCACCCAGATCCCTGCCGGCGAACCCATCCCCAAAGACGTGGACTGGAATCTCTGGCAAGGCCCCGTTGCCGATGCCGAATACAATTCACAGTACATGCCGCAGTTTTGGCGCGGCTGGTGGAACTACGGCTGCGGCGGCCTCGGCGACATCGGCTGCCATTGCCTCGATGCCCCCTTCTGGACCCTGCAGCTCGGCATGCCCGAGAAAGTCGAGGTCGTCCAGCAGCAGCCCGCCGACTTCAAAGGCTATACCGCACCCCAGTCCCACATCATCTTCCACTTCGCCGCACGCGGCACCATGCCTCCCGTTCAGATCCACTGGTATGAGGGCGGCCTCCTCCCCGAGGCCTTGCCTGGCATGACCAAAGGTCTCCCAGATAACGGCATGATCATGAAAGGCAGCAAGGAGACCCTCTTCTCCGAAGGCATGCGCGTTCAAAGCCCCCAGCTCTGGCCCCGCGAGCGCATGACGCCCATCATCGACATCCTCCGTCGCAAGCCCCTCCCCCGCTCCGTCGCTGGCGAGCCCATTGGCGAGCTCTTCGCTGCCATTCGCGGCACCATCCCTCATGCTGGCTCCCACTTCGACTACGCCTGCCCCCTTACGGAACTCGTCAGCACTGGCGTGCTTGCCATCCGCTCCGGCAAAACCATCGAATGGGACTCCGAAAACATGAAGGTCAAAAACGCCCCCGAATTCGACGCCTGGATCAAAGAACCCGTCCGCGAAGGCTGGAGCTATGGCGAAGACCTCTGGAAGGCTTAAACAAGCACACACTCATGCACCGCCTCTTTATCTTTCTTGCCCTCGCCTTCACCGCTCACGCCCAGGAAATCCGCCGTACCCCTCTCACCCTCACGCAAGGCGGCACGCCTGAAAAGCCCGCCGTCTACGACGGTCATGGCATGATCATCGACCTCGGCATCGACGTCACCTCCCACGACTGGGACAAGCAGGGCGACCTCTGGACCTCCCGAGGCCCCTTCGAAAAACACCCGCCCGTCGATGACGTACAGCGCGCCGCACTCTTCATCGAGGAGGTCCCCATCCGCATTGTGCGGGATCGTGCCGCCGAGCAGAAGAGCGGCGAAAAAGGCAAAGTCATCTTCGCAGCAGCAGAGACGCTTCAACCCGGCCAGATGGCCTTCAAAGCCGACGGCTCCATCTGCTTCCGCTGGCCCGCAGGTAAAACTCCCGGCTCATCCAAAATCTTCCTGCCGCCACCCGGACTGGCCAGCGGCGTCAACATCGCCTGCTCCTACATCACCATCAAAAACATCACCGCAATCCACGCCGCCAACGACGGCTTCAACATCCACGGCCCCCGCGTCGGCATCCGCCTGGAAAACGTCAAAGCCTTCTCCAATGGCGATGAAGGCATCAGCGCCCACGAAACAGTGCAGATGGACGTCTTCGATTCCGAGATCGCCTGGAACGGCTCCAATGCAGGCGGCGTCGCCGACGTCAACGACTGCATCACCACCTACACCAATTGCGAGGTCCATCACAATCTCGGAGCAGGCTTCTTCCTCGAAGGCAAATCCCACCGGATCACCCACTGCCTCATCCACCACCAGTCACAGGACATCGTCGTGCGCGGAGATGCAGTGGTTGAGCAAAAAGACAACGAATGGCGCAAGCCTTAGCCCTGCGGTTCATCAAATAACGCACCAGCGTCTTGGACTGCGGTGGCAGAGATGCAAGGCGCAAGCCTGCATCGACGACACCGCTTTCGCAGGGTCATGAATTTCCGCATGACTCCAACCTTCCTTCCTTTCAGCCATCTGATACCACGATGCGACGAAAACGGGTCTGATGACGAAGGCATGAGCCGACTGAGGGGGGCATCTGGATCCCCACACCTGCAACGCGTTTATGGAGGAAGCGGCAACACTGGGCGATGCCGAGAGTATGGGTCCCACTCCATTCAGAGCGCCGCCAGTCCACAGATGAGCACCCTTTTAAGACGTGCTTGATATGACAAGCTTTTCGAGAGCTTGGCTAAACAACGGAGCTACCCACTGCCGCACCCGCACTTCTCAGCCCCAAAGGGGCGGCATAATAGAGCCCAGGGCAAGCGAGCCTAAGCGAGCGCCGCCCTGGGTTATGCCAGTCTGATCGGAAAGCAAACCCACAGCTCTCTTCACATCACGCCGCCCACCAGCAGCGTCCTCAACGCGCTCCGCCACACGCATGCGCCTTCGCGCACACCCATCATCCCCCCTCACAGCCTCAGCTTCTTCACCAGCAGCGCTTCCTTCTCCTCCGCGCTCATCTCCTTCCACTCCACCTTGCACTCCGGCAGCGCCGCCTTCACCGCCTCCACATCTGCCGCAGAAATATCCACCGTCTCAAACTTCAGCCTCTTCAGCTTCGGCAATCCCTTGAGCTGCGGAATGATCTTCGCGCTCAGCCTCGCCTCCGTCAGTTCCAGAGACTCCAGCGTCTTCAGCTTTCCCACCACCTCCATCGTCGTCTCATCAAAGCTCACCGGCGTATCCTTCCCCCACTCCGGCAGCCGCTGTCCCAGCCGCAGCGACGTCAGGTTTGTCAGCTTCACCAGCGCCGCATTCCCCGCCTGAGTCTGCGCCGTGTGCCACGTGCGGAATTCCTTGATCTGTGTCAGCTGGCCTATCGCCTCCATCGCCACATCCCCCGCTGTCGATCCTGCAAAGGTCAGCCTCTCCAGCTTCGGCAGCGCCTTCAGCTCCGCCAAACCGCTCCCCGTAAAATCCTTCGAGCGAAACGCCGGATGAAAAAACGCCAGCGACTTCAGCTTCTGAAACGCCGCAAAGTGCTTGTACCCCGCGTCCGTCAGCTGGATGCCGTCCGTACTCAGCATCTCCAGCTCCTTCAGCCCTGTCAGCAGCGCCATCGTCTCATCCGTGATCGTCTTCCCGCTGAGGCTCAGATTCTTGATCGTCACAAAGTTCCCCAGCGTCCGGAAATCATCCGCTGTAAACGCATCACAATTCACCTGCACCTGCGTCACCACTCCTCCCGCTTCCGTCACCTTCGCCCCCAGCTTCTGCAGCGCCGCCACATCAGCCGCGCAAAGACCACCGCAAAGCAAACCGAATATCACCAGGAAGAGTTTCATACTCCCATCTCAAATCATAAATCAAAAATCGTAAATCATAAATTGGCCTCATCCACCCACGCTGATCGGCCCCTCATGCACGCCCGCATGCAGCTTCACCGCCGCCTGCGTGTGGTTGTGGATCACCACATCGCCCTTGAAGACCACATCGGCTCCGCATTCCACCGGCCCATGCACCAGCAGGCTGCGGCAGTGCAGCAGACTCGGTGTGTTCGGGAAGTTCTGCTCCAGCCCGTCCACCAGCTTGCACAGCTTCTGGTCCAGATGCAGATGCGGCGGCTGGCCGTTGCGGCTCGGATGCAGCCTCAGGCAAAAATCCTCCGTCAGCTCATACGCATCGGAGCGCACTGCCAGCAGATCGCTCGTCGTCTTCACCGGCGCAAACCGCACCCGTGAAACCTCAATAGCTCCCGCCCCTTCAAAGCACTCGATCGCCGCCCCCATCGCCGTTTCCAGCTGCACCACCGCAGGCGAGCTGCCATCACGCGGGTCCACCGTCTTCTTGTTCATGATCGGCGGCAGCGGGATCAGCCCGTCATTCGCCTCCAGCGCCGCCTTCAGCGCCTGCAGGTCGATCCACAGGTTGTTCGTGTTGAAATACCGGTGCTCGTCGATGTTCTGAAAGAGATGCTCGTCAGACTTCGGGCATTGCGCCGACTCACGCAGCAGATACCGCCCGTCGCTCAGCCGCACCGCCAGGTGCCCGCCCTTTTTGTCAGACTCCGTCCTGCGCGTCACCTCCATCGCAAACGGCATCCCGCTGTCCGCAAACCACGCCAAAATCGCCGGGTCCAGCGTCGCCCCCAGATTGTCCGAATTCGACACAAACGCATACCTCACCCCGCTGCTTAGCAGACGCTCCAGCCAGCCAGATCCTGCCAGGCACGCATAGATGTCCCCATGCCCCGGCGGGCACCACTCTGCATCCGGGCTCGCAGGCCATGTCGCAGGCTCCAGGCTGCTCGCCAGCACCTTCGGCACCTTGTTCTGCATCAGCTCCCACGTCTCAGTCCCACCCAGTTGCGGAAAGCGCTTCGCCAGATGCGCCGCTGTATCCGCCGAGGTGCTGAAGCTGTTCATCAGCATAAACATCGGCACCTCGCCACCGGTCTTCGACCGCAGCAGCAGGATCTGTCTCGCGATCAAATCCAAAAACGTGTCCTCTCCCCGCACCGGCAGCAGCGACTTCGCCTTCTCCAGCCCCATGCCCGTGCCCAGCCCGCCGTTCAGCTTGATCAGCACTGTCTGCTTCAGCAGCTCCGCCGCACGTTCCGCGCTCGGCGCTTTCAGATCATCCGCTCGCGGCAGTTCCTGCGCTGGTTTGATTGTCGTCTCAGGGATCATCCCCGTCTCCCCCGCCAGCAGCGCCGCATAGCTGCCCCGAAAAGCACGTATCGCGGATTCACTCAGGCCCTCGGCCTGCATCTTCTCACGAAATGGGGCAAACGCTGCTTCAAGGCTCTCTGGAGTAAGGTTGGAATGACTCATGCGCCTAAACGCTAAAGTTAACCATCTGCCGAGGCAAACAAACATTCATAAGACATCTCGCAATCTCCCCAACTGACAGCCTCCCTGTCACCCCATCTGATTGTCTCATACTCCCCATCACAGCACCGGCACCGACGGCAGCCGGATGCTCAGCAGATACGCGATGATATCCCACCGCTGCTCCGCCGAGAGCGTCCCCTCAAAACTCACCATCGGCGTCCCGTTCAGCCCCGTGGCCAGCACCCGGAAAAGATCCCCCGCCCCATCTCCACAGCGGGGATGCGGCTGCCTCAGGTCCGCAGGTGCCGCCGGCAGCCCCCAGATGTCCTTCAGCCCCACGGCCGCAGCCCCCTTGCCATCCGCCTTCTCGCCATGGCACGCCATGCAGTTCGCCATGAAAAGCTTCTTCCCCGCCTCCGCACGCGTCTTCAGCACCTCCGGCTTTTGAAGCCACTCCGGCTCGGCCGGAAACGTCAGCGCAGGCGCATAGTTCTCCTCCTTCTTCCACCGGCGGGAAAACGACTTCACATACACGATCACCGCCTCCATCTCGTCCGCCTGCAGATGGCTGAAAATCCCCATCGCCGTCCCGCTCAGCCCGTGCGTGATCGTCCGCCTCAGGTCATCATCCGTCGGCAGCTTGCCATACGGCGTCGTGCGGAATTTAAACATCCCCTCCCGGAACGACCTCGGCTTCGGCTTCAGCGTCGGGCTCATCTCCCCATTGCCATCTCCGCGCTGCCCATGGCACACCACGCAGTTCCGCTCATACACAAACTTCCCCTGCATGTACAGGTTGAAGTCCAGCGGCACAGGCTGGTCCGCTGTCGCCAGGGTCGGCACCAGAGCCAGAAAAACAAAGATGCATCGGAAATACATGTTCACCCTTTCCATATCGCTCTTTGCACGCCGGAAACCACACCATGATTGCCATTTCCTGCGCCTGTCCTGCCTTTAAAGGCAGCTTGCGTCACCGGGCATGTCTGCCATTTTGCGCGCTCTTTTAATCCTACTCAGCCATGCCCAAGAAAGCCTCCGCCGCCAAACCCGACCTCCATCGCAAACACAGCGCCATCGTCGTCGATGGGGTGGACCGCGCCGCCTCCCGCGCCATGCTGCACGCCGTCGGCTTCAAGCGCGAGGACTTCAAAAAATCCCAGATCGGCATTGCCTCCCTCTGGAGCATGGTCACCCCGTGCAACATGCACATCGACCGCCTCGCCAAGGAGGCCGCCAAAGGTGCCGATGCCGCCGGTGGCAAGAGCGTCATCTTCAACACCATCACCATCTCCGACGGCATCTCCATGGGCACCGAAGGGATGAAATACTCCCTCGTCTCCCGCGAGGTCATCGCTGACTCCATCGAGACCGTTGTCGGCTGCGAAGGCATGGACGGCTTCGTCGCCATCGGCGGCTGCGATAAGAACATGCCCGGCTGCCTCATGGCCATGGCCCGTCTCAATCGCCCCAGCGTCTTCGTCTATGGCGGCACCATCCTTCCCGGCTGCGTCGGCCCAGAGAAGAAAGACGCCGACATCGTCACCGTCTTCGAAGCCGTCGGCAAGCACGCCAACTGCCAGATCAATGACAAGGAGCTCATCGACATCGAGGAGCACGCCATCCCCGGCGAAGGCTCCTGCGGTGGCATGTACACCGCCAACACCATGGCCTCCGCCATCGAGGCCCTCGGCATGAGCCTTCCCAACTCCGGCGCGCAATCCGCCGTCGGCACCGACAAGCTCATCGACTGCTTCGACGCAGGCGCCGCCGTCATGAACATGATCAAAAAGGGCATCACTCCTCGCGACATCATGACCAAGGAGGCCTTCGAAAACGCCATCACCCTCATCATCACCCTCGGTGGCTCCACCAATGCCGTCCTCCACCTCATCGCCATGGCCCACAGCGCCGGTGTGAAGCTCGGCATCGAAGACTTCGTCCGCATCGGCAAAAAGACCCCCGTCCTTGCCGACCTCAAGCCCAGCGGCAAGTACTTCATGAACGACCTCGTCAAGATCGGCGGCACCGTCCCCCTCATGCGCATGCTCGTCGCTGAAGGCCTCATGCACGGCGACTGCCTCACCGTCACCGGCAAGACCATGAAGGAGAACATGAAAAACTCCAAGATCGTCTGGCCCAAGGACCAGCAGATCGTCCGCCCGCTCAACAATCCCCTCAAGAAAGACAGCCACCTCGTCATCTTCAAAGGCAACCTCTGCCCCGAAGGCGCCGTCGGCAAGATCTCCGGCAAGGAAGGCCTCAAGTTTGAAGGCAAAGCCATCGTCTTCGAATCCGAAGAGACCGCGCTTCAGGCCATCCTCAATGACAAGGTCAAGAAAGGCCACGTCATCGTCGTCCGCATGGAAGGCCCCAAAGGCGGCCCCGGCATGCGCGAGATGCTCTCCCCCACCTCCGCCATCATGGGCAAGGGCCTCGGCAAAGACGTCGCATTCATCACAGACGGCCGCTTCAGTGGTGGCAGCCACGGCTTCGTCGTCGGCCACGTCACCCCGGAGGCCTTCGTCGGCGGCCCCATCGCCGTCATCAAAAATGGCGACCCCATCACCATCGACGCTGAAAAACGCGCCATCACCCTCGGCATCCCCGCCAAGGAGCTGAAGGCCCGCCTCGCCAAGTGGAAGCAGCCCAAGCCCCGCTACACCCGCGGCGTCCTCGCCAAATACGCCAAGCTCACCACCAGCGCCAGCCAGGGCGCCGTGACAGACCTCGGCCTGTGAACTGGTTCATAACCAATCATGGGCGCAGTTGTTCACGAGTCCCGTTCCCCGAGTTTCCCTGATGCATGGGAACACCAGTTCCCGTTGACTGAAATCGGCGGGACTGGCGTGCCTGCATCTGTGATTTCATGTATTGGCAAGGAGCAGGCATCAGCAGCAACAGCATTCACCAAACGTCTCGCAGCCCTTAAATCACCCGCGGTGCGTGAGTTTGCTGATTTGTTCAAGGGCATGCTACCCTGTTCTGTGATGGTGCAGGGGATGAAATGCTGGCTCGTTATGAAACGCGCAGACGACCAACATTCACCGACCCAGTTTGGCAACGTCATCATGGTGCCCGCTCTGACACAAAGCCTTGAGTGGCCACCGGAGGTTGCGGGTGATTTCGCACATGCTTCCTACATGCTCGAATTCCTCGAGCAGTTTGGTGGACTCACAGTCCAAGTGCCTCCTTCAGGATGCTGCATGTCTTGCAATGACAGGCCCTTTGTCATGCGTGAAAAGGTTTTCCCAGGATTGGGCGAATGGGATGGAAGCCTTGCATTTTTCTACCCTGGCAACGGTGATGTGATGCTGGCCAGACCAGACGGATCAGCTGGAGTCTGGCAGCACGAATTTTCAGCTGACTATGACCAGAATAATGGATCGAGCCGCTTTAGTAGCATCTTGAGCAGTATGCAGACGCTTCTGCCCCGCGTTCCAGAGCCCAGATCCCTTCCACCTGACTGTGTGGCAATATTGGAAAACAACATTCTCATTCAGATACGCGATGAGATTAAAGCGCTAATGGTGCAGGCCTGACCTGAGAATCCACCCCGCCATGGATGGCGTAGCCATCCCAGCCTGTAGCGAGGGGTTGAGCGAAGCGACACCCCTCGTAAACACGCACCGCACACCTCTTTTGCACTCGCATCGCGTAGCGATGCCAGCACTCACGTCCCACAGGCAATCAATCCCCCATCACTCCGGCACAATGATCTGATCCTCCGGCTGCAGCTTGATGTCCCTCGAAGGATCAGAGCTGATGTCCTTCAGATTAATCTCGCTCGTCACCCCGTTGCGGATCAGCTTCGTCCGGCTTGGCTTCGCAAACGGCGAAAATCCTCCCGCAGAGCCAATCGCCTTCAGCACCGTCATTCCTGTGTTGTAGGCGATCGGGCCGTTCTTGTTGCACCCGCTGATCACGTAGATCATGCGCGTCGTGGTCGCGCTGTCATCCGTCGTCACCGTCACCGTCGGCCGCGTGTAGATCTCCCGCGCCTTGTACGTTTCCTCGATCGCCCGCTGCAGAGTCGAAGGCTTCAGCCCCGCCGCGCGCACCTCGCCGATATGCAGCAGGTTCACCGTCCCGTTGTCGCTGATCGTGTACACCTTGCTGATCTGCGGCACCTCATTGTCAGGAATGCCGCCGATGGAGATCGTGACACGGTCATTGGCCTTCAGCGCCAGCTCACCGTTCTGCGCAGAGGCAGAGTCAAAGGCGCAGACGCATGCAGCGATGAGGCAGAGTAGAATGCGTGTATTCATAAAATAACTTCGTCCTGGTTTAAAAAATATCATCGCCGCCCGCTCGCGGCATGCCCTGGCCGCCCAGCACCGTCGCCGTCGTCTCAGCCTTGATCTTCCGGCGTCGCGACTTCCCGCCCTGAGCGCCATTCGGCGAATTCGTCGGCGAGTAGTAGGTGTAGTAGCTCGTGTAATACTGGTACTGGGCGTCGCTGCGCAGGTCCACGTTGTTCAGCACCACGCCCACCACCTTGCCCCCCACATTCTCCACGCTCTGCTTCACCCGCATCAGCATGTGGCGTGGCAGCTTGCGGTGCTGCACCACGATCATCGTCATGTCCGCCAGGTTCGCCAGCACCGAGGCATCACTCACCCCCAGGATCGGCGGAGAGTCGATCAGCACCAGGTCAAACCGGCTCTTCACCTCGTTGATCATGTCCGCCATCCGCTGCGAGTTCAGCAGCCCCGCGCTGTCCGCAGGCAGCAGTCCGCTCGGCAGGAAAAACAGGTTCTCCACCTGCGTGCGCAGCACCACATCCTCCAGCCGCACGTCAGTGGTCAGGTAATTCGTCAGCCCGGTCGCATGGCTCACATCAAAATGCGTGTGCAGGCTCGGCCTGCGCAGGTCGGCATCAATAAGCAGCACGTTGTATCCGCCCTGCGCACACACATACGCCAGGTTCACCATCGTCGTGGATTTCCCCTCGCCTGCACCACCGCTCACCACGCTGATGCAGTTGGCATCCGGGTTGCGGCGGTTGAATTCGATGTTCGTTCGCAGAATACGGTACGCCTCCGCATCAGGATTAAATCCGCTCGAGCGGTGCAGCACTCCCACATCCTTCGGCACCACCGCCAGCACCGGCACCCCCAGATAGCGCTCCACGTCATCCAGGTTCTTCACCGTCGTGTCCATGTACTCCAGGAAGAAGGCCAGCCCCAGCCCAAACATCAGCCCCAGCACGCCGCCCAGCGCCAGGTGCAGCGGCACATTCGGCTTCGCCGGCTTCGCCTCAGGCTCCGCCTCCGAGTAGATCGTCGCCGGAGACTTCACCAGCTCGATCCCCGCCTTTTCTTCAAAGTAGCGCGACCTCATTTTGACAATCAGGTCCTCCAGGTAAGTCACCTCATCCTTGGCCGTCTTGTACTCCGTGTACAGCGCCGTCATGTCCTGCAGCTCCTTCTTGGCATCATCATTGTACACCTGCAGCGAATCACGCTTCTTCTTCGCCGCATCCAGCCGGTTCTGCAGCCCCGCCACATGGGCCTGCGCCGCTGCCAGGATCAGCTTCTTGTACTCCGCCATCTGGCTGTCTGCGCTCAGCACCTGCGGATGCATCCGCCCGCGCCCCTCATTCATGAGCCCCTCGCGCGCCACCTTCAGCTCCTGCAGCTTCGAGGTCATCGCCAGGATGTTCTGGTTCTCCAGCTTCAGTCCAGACGCCTGCTCGATCAGCTCATCTGGCGAAAGCTTGCTCACCTGGTCGATCTCGGACTGCAGCGCCAGGATGTCTTGGTCCGCCTGCATCAGCGCCTGCTCACGGGAGATCACCATCGAGTCCTTTTCACTTCGCATCTCGCCACCGGGCGTCAGCGAGTTGTTCCCCCCCACGATCCAGTCACCCACGATCCCCGCCTTCCTCCTCGCTTCCTGCGAGCGCACCTGCGCCTGCCGGCGCAGCCCCTCCTGCTCGGAGATCTGCTGTTGCAGCACTTCCAGCGCCTTGTGCTTCTTCTCCGTCTCGATGCTGTTGCGCTGCGCCATGTAGCTGTGCGCCACCTCGTTCGCTACGTTCGCCGCCAGCTGCGCATCCTGGTCATAGTAGTCGATCACCACAAAGTCAGACCTCAGCATCGACTGCGTCTCCAGGTTCGCCCTCAGCTTTGCCAGCGCCGCCTGCCGGCTCGGCAGCTGCCACTTCTTCGCCAGCTCCAGCTTGTCGATCACCGGATACAGCGTCGTCGGCTTCGTGATCGTCTCAAACTGCGTCTTGATGTACTCCTGCGTGAAGGCCAGGCTGTCCCCGCGGTTCCGGTCAAACACGTTGATGTCCTGCGTGATTCGCTCGATCGTCATCTCCACATGTCCGCGATACTTGCGCGGCATGATGTACGTCAGCACCGCCGCCGCTGCAAAGATCAGCAGAAACGAGAGCGAAATCAGCCCAAAGCGATTCTTGATCACCTGCCAGGTGTCCATCGCGTGTTTCTGCAGTTCGTTGCCGGACTCGTTCATGACTGGGCAGGCTTGATTATTCAGAAAAGTTAAGAAATCCGCCTTGAAATACCACCAGCGGGAGATTCGCACTCGTCGAATCTGCCCGCCGGCGGATCGTTTGGGCTGTTGGGACTAAAAGGTGGCTGTGGCTCCGAGAGAGAAACGATTGCGGTTAAACTCGATCAGAGCGTTGTTCGAAAGCTGCGTTGAGAAGGAGTAGTTCGCGTTCACGTTCAGGTTGTCCATCAGCTGATAGCCGATGCCTGCATTGAGAAACACCGAGTCCTGCCTCTGGTCAGGTGCGGTCCCGCCGGAAAGCTCAGAGTGCGCATAGCTCGCACCACCGTTCACACTGAGCCGCTTGGTCACCTGGTGGTTCACCTGCACACCTGTGTTCACGCCGTAGCTGCTCGTGTAGTTGCCCAGCAGCACACCGTTGAAGCCCAGCATCGAAAACCACCGCAGCTGCGTCTGCCTGGCCACGGAGTAATTGACCGCAGCTTCCGCATACGGCTTCGTTTTGTCCACGGTGGCATTTTGGTAAAACTCCGCACCGGCACGCACAGACGTGGAAAGATTCTCGCTCCACGCATGATCCACACCCGCCAGGGCAAAGTGGGAGCGGTAGTTCTGAAAGGCGCTCTTCGTGTAGTCCGTCAGGCGGTAGCGATACTCGGCCGTCAGGCTCGTCCGTTTGGAAACTTTATACGCCAGCTGCTGGCCAAACAGGTGCGAGTACCGGTCCTGGGAGGTCGCCACCGTCGAGTCCTGGTAGGCAATGCCGTCAAACGTGTAAGACGTGGTCGTAGACAGTCTCGGAGACCACGCATAGCTCACATTCAGGTTGTTATACCCATACAGAAACTGCCCGTTCCACAGGGCGCTCGTTCCGCCGTAGCCAAACGCGCTCGTGGGGTTCGTACCGTAGGTCAGGTAAAAGTTGTCGCTCACCTTCAGGCGTTCGGAAAAGCGGTGCTCAAAATTGAAGTTCGCACGGCCGTTGTAGAAAGTGTTGCCGTAGGTGGGCACTCCCTTCACATACTGCAGCACGCTGCTCTCCAGGCTGAAACTGAAGGGCGTCGTCTGGTCAGGACGTGTGTAGGACAGCGATGCCCCGCCCTGTGTATACCAGGAGTCGATGTTGCTAAGCGTAGGCGATCCCACGTTGTACTTCAGCCGGTCATAGCCTGTGTTGGCAATCACAGAAAAGGTCAGGGGTTCCTCCGTCCGGAAGTCTGCAGAGTAGTTCTGGATCGCCACGAGTCCCTGCGCACGGAGTGCCGCCGGGCAGAGCACGGCGAGGGCCAGGATGAGGATTGCCAGTTTGGAGCGCATGGAGGTGGAGACCATTTGAAGGATCAATGGCGGAAAAGCTTTGCTTTAAAAAATGCCGGTTACGGAATCGAGTTCGAAGGAGAAACAGGATTCGTGTTCGTGCGGGGAGGGATCGGACCGGACGCAGGCGGCATCAGCAGAAACACTCCACGGATGGTGGAGGGCACAAAAAAATCTGGCTCCTTCGAAACCGGCACCACGGGATTCTTGTCAGGATTTTTCCCAGACACAGGCATCACAGGGCGCTCATACTCAATGTTGGACGCCACCGGCGCTGGGGCTGGCGCAGGCGCATTGATCGCCAGTCCAGGAATCGCTGAAGTCGCAGCATCGTTGATCACGCCCGCCATCTTGGGGGCCACAGACACCGCCGTCTGCACGATCTGGTTCGCCATCGCAGAGTCAGCCTTGGAGGCGATGATCGCCGTCTTCACGATGTCGTGCGCACAGCCTTCATTGATCACCAGTGCATCTTCCACAACCATCAGAACTTTGGAGGGGTCTTTTTCCACCGCCACCTTCACGTCATTGGAGATCTCAGTGCAGTTGGCCGCAGTTTCAGCCGAAGCAGACGCAGCCATAAATAAACAGGCGACGATGCTCGCAATGCGAGAGCAAGGGACAGTTTTCATGAGCGGCATAAAGAGAGATTTACAGATGTTGACGTGTCCTCAGAGCGGGTAGTGGGAATCGAACCCACATGGCCAGCGTGGAAGGCTGGAACTTTACCACTAAGCTATACCCGCAATTGAAGTTATAGTAACACGAAACATCTTACTACCGCAAGATATTTTTAGAATTTAAAGCAAATTTTTGAAATTCTAGAATTCTTAATGAATTCGAAATCCTAAAATTTCAGCGGTTTGTCTTTTCAATTCCATCTTTCTTTTAGCACTCAATGACGACCTGGCAAGTGCGTACTCAAACCGACGCACAGACTCTTTTTATAGAACAGCTCACTCGTTCTGAAAACTAAGCGTTCATTCAACCTTCCTCCCATAATCTTCCCCGTTCAGGCTCCGCGCCACGCTCTCCAGCCAGTCTTCCAGCTCCTTCTGCATCTGCGGCACCCGCTCCGGCTGCTCGGCCAGCAGCACGTTGCTCTCATCCGGGTCCGTCTCCAGATTATACAGCTCCCAGGATACCTCATGGGTCTTCCGGTCCTCCACCCGGTGCAGTTTCCACGGCCAGTCCAGCCACGCCGCATGCCCCGGAAACTCCGTCACCGACACCGGCTGGCCAATCACTCCCGCATCTGGCATCAGCCGCGCAGGGTCCTTCGGCTCTTCCCCCTTGGCCTGTGCCGCCAGCAGTTCATCCATCCACGCCTTCGAGGGCGTGGCGATCCCCTTCTGCCCGTAGTCCCAGAATCCGATTGGCTGCGTCCGCTTCTTCACCTCCCCGGTCAGCAGCGGCATCAGGTCCATCCCGTCCAGCGGTGGCTGCTTCTCCATCTTCACCCCTGCCAGTCCTAGTACCGTCGGATAGATGTCAGAGGTCACACACGGTGCCTTGATGACCTTCGGCTCCGGAAATGCCTCCGGCCACTCCATCAGCCCCGGCACCGCCAGCCCGCCCTCAAAGATCTGCCCCTTGAATCCCCGTCGCCCGCCCGTCGAGCCCACCTTCGGCAGCGCCCCATTGTCGCTGCAGTACCACAGCAGCGTGTTCTCTCTCAAATCCAGATTCTTGAGTTCCCCCCTCAGCTTCCCAAACGCACGGTCCATCGCGGTGATCTCCCCATAAAAATGCTGCTTCTTCACCGGCAGCCCCTCATACAGCGCCCGGTCCGCCTCCAGCGCCTGATGCGGGTCATGCGGAGACCCAAACCACACCACCGCTAGAAACCGCTGCTTCTTCTCCGCACACCGCCGGATGAATTTCAGCGCCTCATCCACCGTGATGTCCGAGCTGTCCCCCTGAAACGCCGTCGCCTTCCCCTGCACGCTCAGCACCGGGTCCAGATCAAAGAAGTTCGGCGACGACACCCATTCATCAAACCCGCACGCCCCCGGGCTCACCGGGCTGTCCTTCTGCACCGATCCCAGATGCCACTTCCCAAAATGCCCCGTCGCATACCCCGCCGTTTTCAGCGCCTTCGCGATCGTGATCTCCTGCGGCCGGATCGGGTGCCCCCACGAAAAGCACCCATACCGGTTCGGTGTGCGTCCCGTCAGCACGCTCCCGCGTGTAGGAGAGCACACCGGCGCAGCCGCATGGAATTGATCAAACCTCACCCCCTCCTTGGCCAGCGCATCAAAATTCGGCGTCTTCAGCTCCGCGTTCCCGTTGTAGCCCATGTCGCCCCACCCCTGGTCATCCGCCATCACCAGCACGATGTTCGGCGGATCATCAGCCGCAGCCACACACACAGCCTGAATCCAGAAAACACCACACAGCAGCAGGAGACATTTCATGCACGGATCATACCCACGATCCACCCTCGCCTGGAATCAAAAAACTCACCCCCACTTCACTTCGTGTGTGAGCATCTTGTCATCATCAAACACAAACCTTCCCAGAAACTTCTCACGCTCCACCAGCATCCGCTCCAGCCAGTGGATGTCATCCGCCCACATCTCATCAAACGGCAGCGCATGCAGCGGCGTCCACAGCGGCACCGCCTCGTCCGTCTCCACCGGCTCCCCCTCGTGTGCCGTGGCCACATACACATCCACATGCATCCGCAGCCCGTCCACAAACTGAAACCACAGCTCCCCGTGGTGCACCGGGTCCAGCGCCGTCACGCCCAGCTCCTCCTGCGTCTCACGGATCGCGCATTGCAGCGAGGTCTCACCCGGGTCGATCTTGCCACCCGGGCCGTTGATCTTACCCGCGCCCAGTCCGCGCTTCTTCCGAATGAGCAGCACCTCCCGCTTCACCTCATCAAGGATGAACATCAGCGTCGCTCGCGTTCCGGGCTGCCAGGTTTGCCAGTCGATGATCACCTTGTATTCAACGTTTCTTCCACGGCAGCGCACGCAGCCAGCGCTTCCCGCTCTTGATGTCCAGGGACTGCGCCAGGATCTCCGTGTCCCCGGCATCAAAGTCTTCCGCCCTCGGCAGCCCTGCCGGCAGTTCCAGCTCAGGTTCGGGCGCAGGCACCGGCGGCTCTGCCAGCGATCCCGTGGCAGGCTTCTGATTCAGCGGCGCCGCATTCAGCGGAGACACCAGCCCGCCTGAGATGATCATCTTCATCGCCTCTTCGATCGTGATCGGCGCATCCGAGATCTTGTCAGAGTCCACCACCAGCAGGATCCCCGTCATCGGGCTCGGTGCCGTCGGCAGCAGCACGCAGGTCTGCGCCTTGCCCGTCTGCGCATCGCAGTACTGCCCCGTCGCAAATCCGATCATCCGCATCCCAGGCACCGGATACTCCACATACACCACCCGTTTGAAATTCTGCTTCGTCCCACCCAGGCTCCGAAACGCGTCGATCACCTGCTTCAGCGGCCGGTAGATCACCGCCACCAGCGGAATCCTCAGCAGCAGCTTGTCCACCGCCGTCACGATGTGCACGCCGATCACATTCGTCGCCATGAAGCCCAGCCCCAGAATGGCCAGCACCGAAAACAGGAACCCGATGAAATTTGTCAGGCTCTCCAGATTCGGGTCCTCGATGTTCAGCAGCGGCTGTTCGGAAAACTCATTGATGAGGTTCACCGTCTGCGCCAGCACTGGCTTGCTCCACGCGTGCAGCAGGTCGTAGATCGAAAACAGGATCCAGAACGTGATGATCAGCGGCAGCGCCAGCGCCAGCCCCGCCAGAAACTTGTTCCGCAGCCACACACCCCACCCCTTCGGCGCGGGCGCCTCACTCGTCAGATTCGTGCTGGGGGGATCAAATGCCATCTAAAATACTTCAGGCTTAGGATGAGAACGCCTGACGCTCTCATTGTTCAGCAATAAATTGACTCTATCGCAGATTTCACCCGCTTCTCAAAAAGATTGTCCTGAGGTTCTCCTTTATTCATCCCTCATAGGACCATGACCGGTTCTCGCAAAGAATGTCCGATTGAACCGGCGAGCGCAGCGGCCCCAGTGGCATGGCGGGAGCGCCGCCTGCTATTTGAAAATAACAGGCAAGCGACCAACGCAGCCAATGGGGCCGCTCCGCCGCCCGGGCAAGGTGACAGGCTTTTTGAGAACCGGTCTAATACCATGCTCGATTGAAAACAGGGCTGTTTTTTCCTCACTCCGCCCGCATCGAACCAACCCCAAAGGGGTTGCGTAATTGAGCCCAGGGTCAGCCGAGCCTCAGCGAGGCGACCCTGGGTTACCCGCCATCCAATCCGGGAAGCAAACCCAAGACCTTCTTCGCCCACCTCGCTCGCCAGAAGCGCCTGCCTGGAACTCCGCCGCACATGGGCCCCGCTGTCACAAAGTGCTCCAATACAAGTCCACCTCCAGGTCTCCGGCAACGAACTCTCCCTCTGAGACAGAACCGTTTTCAGCTGATTGTGGTATAATACCGCTGGCAGTTGAAAACGAGTCTGCACAGGATCACAGACTCAGAGTCTTCCTCGGATGACAAGTGGAATGGCTGGTCCGCTATCTTGGATCGTGGGATGGGTGTGGCGATAGCCCGTAAGTGCATGAGCGTGCCGCAGGTTCTGGGGCCTGAAAGCGCAGCGTCCCATTTGGAGTGCGGTCGCGCAGTGAGGAACGAACGAAGCTACCGCTTTCCGCAGGCCGGACAGCTGGCTGAGGCCGAAGAACCTTCACGACCCCGCGAAAGCGGTGGCTCCGATGCAGGCCTGCGCCTTGCATCTGCGCGACCGCACTCCAAATCCAGATGCACGCCATGCCTGCGGCGACAGAATTGCAGACCCGTTTTCAAGGACTCGTGGTATCACACCGCCCATGGGCCGCTCCGCCATCCAATCAATGTGACAGGCTCTACGAAAACCCGTCCAAAATCCGGGCATGCAGACCATCATTCCACCCTTCATCATTTGACGTTGTCCTGGGTCATGCACACAAAAAGACCGCAGAACCCTGCTTCCAGGAACTCTGCGGTCTTCGAATCTTGAGTTTCAGACTCAGCGTCTCCTCACGCGCCCACCAGCATGCGTGCCGGATTTTCAATGCAGTCCTTCACCCGGATGAGGAAGGTCACCGCCTCTTTGCCATCGACCACACGGTGGTCATAGCTCAGCGCCAGATACATCATCGGGCGCACGACCACTTGGCCGTCCACCACCACCGCACGCTGCTGGATGCTGTGCATCCCCAGGATCGCGCTCTGCGGCGGGTTGATGATCGGCGTGCTCAGCAGGGATCCGTACACACCACCGTTGGAGATCGTGAAGACACCGCCGGTCAGGTCGCTCACCTGAATCTTGCCTTCCTTGGATTTCGCCGCGTAGCCCAGGATGTCTTTCTCCAGGTCCGCAAAGCTCTTCTGGTCCGCGTCACGCAGCACCGGCACGATCAGCCCGCGCTCCGTGCCCACCGCCACGCCGATGTCATAGTAGTGCTGCTGCACGATCTCGTCGCCTTCCACGCGCACATTGATCTGCGGCACCGCCTTCAGCGCTTCCACCACCGCCTTGATGAAGAAGCTCATGAAGCCCAGCTTCACACCGTTCTTCTTCACAAAGTTGTCCTGCAGCTGCGAGCGCAGCGCCATGATGTTGCTCATGTCGCACTCGTTGAAGGTCGTCAGGATCGCAGCCGTGCGCTGCGCGCTCACCAGCTGGTCGGCGATCTTCTTGCGCAGCGGCGTCATCTTCTTGCGCGTCACGCGGCCTTCCGGGGCCGGGGCGGCCTTCGGCGCAGGAGCCGGGGTCGGCTCGGGCTTCGGCACCACCTTGAATTCCGTCACGTTCGCAGGCTTCTCAGCCTCCTTCGCCGCAGGCGCGGGTGCAGGAGCAGCAGCCGGGGCCGGCTTCGGTGCTTCAGCCTTCGCCGCAGGTGCAGCGCTTTCATCGATCGAACCGACCACACCGCCCACTTCCACATCTTCACCGGCCTGCTTGCCGATGTGCAGCGCACCGCTGGCTTCCGCAGTCACTTCCGCGGCCACCTTGTCGGTTTCCAGCGTCAGCAGGATGTCGCCAGTTTTGACGTAGTCACCTTCTTTGAAGTGCCATTTCGCAATCTGTCCACCGGCGACGGATTCGCCGAGTGCGGGTATTTTGATGTCTGAGGGCATGACGGAGTAGGGGGAGTAATTCTAAGGCTGCTGGTTGAATCAAACGCTGAACGCGGACTCCACGAGCTTGTCCTGCTCGAGGGAGTGGATCGCCTTGGAGCCGGCGGCCGGGCTGGAGCTGCGTTCGCGGCCTGCGTACCGCAGCTTGTGGTTCGAGAGCTCTTCCAGACGCGGGCGGATGTAGTAAAACGCACCCATGTTCCGCGGCTCTTCCTGGCACCAGATCCACTTCTTCTGCGCACGCGGATACTTCGCCACGATCTCCTTCAGCATCTCGTAGTTCAGCGGATACAGCTGCTCGATTCGGATGATCGCTGCGTTCTTGATCTCGTTCTCCTCGCGGAATTCCAGCAGGTCGTAGTACACCTTGCCGCTGCACAGGATCAGTCGGGTGATCCGCTCCGGCGGCGCCAGCAGCTTGTCGTCGTCCAGCACTTCCTTGAAGGTCGTGTCCTCCGCCATTTCGGTCAGCTTCGACACACACTTCGGGTGCCGCAGCAGGCTCTTCGGCGTCATCACCACCAGCGGCTTGCGCGTGCTGCGCTTGATCTGGCGGCGCAGCGCATGGAAATACTGCGCAGGCGTTGTGAAGTTGCACACCTGCATGTTGCCTCCGGCACACAGCTGCAGGAATCGCTCCAGTCGTGCGCTCGAGTGCTCCGGCCCCTGGCCTTCATACCCGTGCGGCAGCAGCAGCGTCACATGGCTCGGCCGCTGCCACTTGCTCTCGGCACTCGAGATGAACTGGTCGATGATCACCTGCGCGCCGTTCACAAAGTCGCCAAACTGCGCCTCCCAGCAAACCAGCAGGTTGCTCGCCAGCAGCGAGTACCCGTAGTCAAAGCCCAGCACCGCAGCTTCGGAAAGCAGGCTGTTGTACACGCAGTAGCGCCCCTGTTCGGCAGCCAGATTGTTCAGCGGGATGTACCGCTCGCGCGTCTGGCTGTCATAAAACACACTGTGCCGCTGGCTGAACGTACCGCGTCGCACATCCTGACCACTCAGGCGCACTCCGTGCCCCTCCGTCAGCAGGCTGCCAAACGCCAGCGACTCCGCATACGCCCAGTCGATTCCTTCGCCGGCCTCGATCGCCTTCTTGCGCGCTGCCAGGAAACGTTTCGCGATCGTCGGATGCAGGTTGAACTCCTCCGGCGTCTCCAGCAGACGCTGCCCGATCGTCTTCAGGTTCGTCAGCGCCACGCCCGTCTTCACCGGCGTGTAGTCATACGCAGGCTGCGGCATCGCCATGCTGCCCTCAAACGGATTGCCGCCGTCCGCACCCTTGTCGCGGTCCGCCAGCGTCTTGATCCCCTGCTCCAGCTGGTCGTCCAGCTCGCGCTGCAGCGCAGCCGCACCAGCCTCGTCCAGCACGCCCGTCGCCGCCAGATCCAGACGGAACAGCGTCGCTGTGGACGGATGCTCAGCGATCGCGCGCGCCATGTTCGGCTGCGTAAATCCAGGCTCGTCCGTCTCATTGTGGCCGTGGCGGCGATAGCACACGATGTCCACGATCACGTCGCGGCCAAACGTCTGGCGGAACTCAAACGCCAGGCGCGTCGCGTTCATCACCTCCAGCGGGCAGTCGCCATTCACATGGAAAACCGGCGCCTCGATCATCTTCGCCACGTCCGTACAATAGTCGGAGCTGCGCGCATCCTCCGGCATCGTCGTGAAGCCGATCTGGTTGTTGATGATGATGTGCACCGTGCCGCCCGTGCGGTAGCCCGGCAGCTGCGAAAGGTTCAGCACCTCCGCCACCAGCCCCTGGCCCGCAAACGCAGCGTCCCCGTGCACCAGCACCGGCACCACCTTCTTGCGCTCCTTCGTGTCGCCCAGCGCACGCTGGCGCGCACGCGCCATCCCTTCCACCACCGGATCCACAGCCTCCAGATGGCTCGGGTTCGGAGCCAGCATCACACCCACCGTGTTCCCGCCAGTCGTCTGCCTCATCGTCTCAAAGCCCAGGTGATACTTCACATCACCATCGCCAGACACCATGTTCGGCACATAGTTCTCGCTAAACTCATAGAAGAGATACTCCAGCGGCTTCCGCAGGAAGTTCGCCAGCACGCTCAGACGGCCGCGGTGCGCCATCCCCAGGATGATCTCCTTGCCCCCTGCCGCAGGCAGCGCCTCCAGCAGCGTCTCCAGCGCCACCAGCATGCTCTCACCGCCCTCCACCGAGAAACGCTTCTGTCCCACAAACCGGCGGTGCAGGAATCGCTCAAAAGACTCCGCCTCCAGCAGCCAGCGCAGCGCCTTCAGCTGATCCTGCGCATCCGGCTTCGCATTCAGGTCACGGCCCTCGATCCGGTCCAGCAGCCACGCACGCACCTCAGGGTGGTGGATGTGCATAAACTCATACCCCGTCTTCCGGCAGTAGATCTGCTGCAGCTCCGCCAGCATATGCTTCAGCTTCATCGTCTGCCCGTTGCGGAAGAGATGCGTCTGCACATCCTCCTCCAGCTCCTCCGCCGTAAAGCCCAGCCCCGCCAGCGTCAGCGCAGGCACCTCAGGCCCCGCATCGCTCAGCGGATCCAGGTGCGCAGCCGTATGGCCCAGCGCACGGAAATTCTGCAGCGCATTCGTCACCCGCATCCGGAAGCTCAGCGTCTTCTCAGAAAGCGGGGCGGCGTCTCCACCACCCGCAGCTTCAGCGCCTTTCGATGGCAGACGGGCCATGCCCAGTTCAAAACCTTCGAAAAAGGAAGACCAAAGCGGTTCGACGGAAGCAGGGTCTTTTTTCCAGTCCACATACTTGGACTCGAGGAAATCCGCGTTAGCGCGGTACGGCAGTGTAGCACTCATGAGGGGGACCGCAGCATGCGCCCATTTGTTTTGAGTGCAAATGCGGAAAGCCACATTTCCGCCCATTTTTGCGGGTTATTCCACCTCCCCTCCTCAGGCTACCCCCAATCCACCCCCATCCCCTTCGTCCCCGCCTAACACACCCCATCCAGCATCCAGCACTCGCCCTTCCTGCAACTTTAAACCTGAAACTTTAAACTCTCCCCCCAACCCACCCCCCATCTACAGCAAACTCCCATCCCTCCCCCTCCCATGCAGCTCCAGCAGCCGCGCCCTCACCAGCTCCGCCACCTCCTCCGGCGTTGAATACGGCTCCGCACGGCACACCTCCGACTGCCCACCTCCATCCAGGTCATAGAGCTCCACAAACTGCTTCAGCGCCTTCAGCCGGATCCCCAGCATCGGCGACGTCGCCGCCCCGCCATCCCCAGGCCCCTCCGCGCCACCCGCCGATCCGCACGCCCCCAGCCACAGTCCTGAAAACGTCGCCTCCACCGTCTGCCACAGCGCCGTCCCCACCTGCTCCCGCAGCCCCACAAAATCCGCCTCACACCTCGGCTCAGGCACCCTTCGCACCGCGCAGCCCTGCTCCCACAGCCCCTGCACCGTCGCCAGCTCCAGTCCCAGCACATCCGCCACCTGCATCAGCGGCAGCCCCAGCCGCACATGCAGCTCAAACACCATCTCCCCCTCCCCCACCCCCATCTCACGCGCCCGCGCCACCCACGCACCCCACCCCGCCGCACCCCGTGTAGGCCTCCCCTTCCGCACCCCGCCACGACGCCTCGCCCCACCCCCAGCCGCCGCCGCAGCCCTCGCACACACCACCTCACCCTCAGCACCCACAGTCATAAAACCACCTCCATAGAAAGTTAGAAAACCCACCCCATCGGCCCCAGCACCCGCGCCACAGCCACCCCCAAACCCCTTGGGCCCCCAAATCCAAAATCAACCCCCAATCTCAAATAAAAAACCATCCCCACTCCTTCCCTCCTTCTCACTGCCCCCTCCTCCACCCACACACAAACCTCTGCGTTTTTCCAATCTCTGCGGTGTAAAAAATTGCCCCCTCAATCTCCCATCCACCTCCTCATCTCCCACACCTCAGAATCTTTTACCATCCATCTTTTACCAACCCCTCTGCACCAAACCACCCCCACTCCTCCCCTCCTTCTCTCTACCCCCTCCTCCACCCACACACACAAACCTCTGCGTTTCTCCAATCTCTGCGGTGTAAAAAATTCCCCCCCCAATCTCCCATCCCCCTCCACACCACCCACACCTCAGAATCTTTTACCATCCATCTTTTACCAGCGCCTCTGCACCAAAACCAAACCTACCCCCATCCGCATCCCCCACACCCACAGTCTCCTTAGCACCCTCCAAAACTCCGCCCAAACCACCACTCCTCCCAGCTTCCCCTCTCCGAAATCATAAATCATAAATCATAAATCACCCCACCTCCCCCACCCCGCACACACGCCCCATCGCGTGCATGCCACTCCTCATCTCCCCATCTGATTGTCTCATAGTCTGATGGTCTCGTCGTCTCTCAACAACCGCAAACCACCGCCAACAATCGCAAACTCTACTTCCCGCCCCCCATATACCGCAGCACCTTCCCCAGCGTCCCCCGCATCTCCTTCCGCTCCACGATCATATCCACCAGACCGTGCTGCATCATAAACTCCGCCGTCTGAAACCCCGGCGGCAGATCCGCATGCGTCGTCTCCTTCACCACACGCGGACCCGCAAAACCGATCATGCACTTCGGTTCCGCCAAAATCAGATCCCCCAGCGTCGCAAAGCTCGCCGTCACCCCGCCCGTCGTCGGATGCGTCAGCACCGAGATATACGGCAGCTTCGCCTCCGCATGCCGCGCCAGCGCACCGCTCGTCTTCGCCATCTGCATCAGGCTCAAAATCCCCTCATGCATGCGCGCACCACCCGACGCCGAAAACACGATCACCGGCTTCCGCTCCGCCGTCGCCGCCTCGATCGCACGCGTGATCTTCTCCCCCACCACGCTCCCCATGCTCGCACCCAGAAACCGGAAATCCATGATCGCCAGCAGCACCGGCTGCGCCTCGATCATCGCCCTGCCCGTCACCACCGCCTCCGTCAGACCCGTCTTATTCTGATACGCCTTCACCTTGTCCAGGTAGCCCTTAAAGCCCAGCGCATTCACAGAGTCCAGGCCCTTGTCCATCTCCACAAAGCTCCCCTCATCCACCAGGCTCGCGATCCTCTCGTCAGACCCAATCGTAAAATGGTAGCCGCAGCTCGTGCACACCCTCAGATTCTTCGCCAGCGCCTGCTCAAACAGGCTCTCCCCGCACGACGGACACTTCGTCCACAGCCCCTCCGGCATATCGCGCTTCTTCTCACCCAGATCATTGACATTGCGTTTCTTGAAAAATCCCATGGTAGTAGTGTTCGGTCAGTAAAACAGGCGCCTCCTAGCCCTCGGCAGGCCCGATCCAGCACCTCCCCGATTGGCATGTCGCAGGAGTCGCCAGGGCAGGAAAACCCACCCCGCACACGCATTCACAGGCCCGGCCTCAGCCGGACGCGGGGCCGATCCTAGCCCCGGGTTACCGTAATGACCACCACTTTTTCAGCCTCCCCCTCCCGCCGCAGCACCCGCGCACACTCACTCGCCGTCGCCCCCGTCGTAAAAACATCATCCACCAGCAGCACCCGCCTCCCCCTCAGCCCCCCGTCCCCGCACCCGCCACGTCCCCGCCTCAGCTCAAACGCCCCTCGCAGATTTCGCAGCCGCTCCTCCCGGTCCAGCCCCGCCTGCTGCACCGTCTCCCGCGTCCGCACCAGCGCCCTCACCGCCCGGATCCCCGTCATCTCAGACAGCCGCACACACAGCTCCCAGCTCTGGTTATACTCCCGGTCCGCCTCCCGGCTCGCATGCAGCGGCACCGGCACCAGCAGCCACTCCCCCAGGTCCTCCCCCGCCAGCCTCCGCTCCTCCAGCGTCCGCATCAGCAGACACGCCAGCGCACCCCGCAGATGCAGCCGCCGCTCATACTTAAACCGGTGCACCATCTCCCGCACCGCCCCCTCCGCCCGGCACGCCGCCACCGCAAAGTCAAATTCCAGCCTCCGCCCGCTGCAGTTCATGCAGCGAAACTCCCCCTCCACCGCCCCCTCATACACCTCCCCGCACACCCCACAATACGGCTCCTCCACCCACGGCAGAGCATCCTCACACCCCTCACAAAACCACCCCTCCCCCACCGGCCCCTGGCACACACAGCACAGCCTCGGAAACACCAAATCCACCACCGCCTCCCACCCCGGCCTCAGCAACCGCTGCACACGCGTAGGTTCTGGAGGACCAGGAAAAGCCATCCCATAGTCTAGCCAAGCCCCAGCTCCCACGTCCACCGCAAACTCCCATCCCAGGAATCGTCCTCCTACTCGAACTCTGCCTGCCCTTCGAAGCTTCAGCGAAGAATGGGTCCTCGTTCCCACCTCTCCTCCCCACCGCTCAACATCCCCCACCCCTCATTCGAGAAAATTCGCGGCCAATTCCTGTCAATTCGCGTCGCCAAAAAAGCTCCCCACCACTCAACATCACCCTCCCCTCATTCGCGAAAATTCGCGGCTATTCGCGCCCCATTCGCGTTGAAAAAAGCCCCTCCGACTCCCCTCATTCATAAAAATTCGCGGCCAGTTCCTGCCAATTCGCGTCCCCAAAAAAGCCCCCCACCACTCAACATCCCCCACCCCTCATTCCAGAACATTCGCGGCTATTCGCTCCCATTCGCGTTCAAAAAGCTCCCCTCAACAACCGTTCAGCCACTGTCAACAACGGTAAACCACCGTAAACTCCTCCCCATCCCCCATCTGATTGTCTCATTGTCCGATGGTCTTCCGCGCGCCCCCACTCCCCAAAATCATAAATGCGCCGCCCCTCCGTATTGGGAGCGCCGATGTCCACATCGGCTCCGGCCAGCCCTTCCGCCACACCCACACTCACCGCACCACCCCAAACTCCTCCACACGCCAGTCCCCAGCCCCAAGCACCAAAGGTGCGACCTATCGCAGCCCTGGGCAACGCCCAGGGAAATCGCCACGCGAAAACCGTGAAGCCCTGAAAGGGCGGCCTAACTCAACCCCTCTACTTTCCTTCCCTCGCCAGCTCCGCCCCAAACTTTGTCTTTGCCGGTGTGCCCCCACCTGCTAGCAAAAGCACATGCCCAGCAGCCCCCTGCAAAAAATCCTTGCCAAATACCGCGCCACATCCCAGACCGAGCGGGAAAAAGGCACCTACTTCGAGGAGCTCATCCGCACCTACTTCCGCTTCGAGGCCAGCTACGCCGACCTCTATTCAGATGTCTGGCTCTTCGCCGACTGGGCAAAAGAAATCGGCACTCCAGAGTTCGGCATCAGTGCCAAAGACACTGGCATCGACCTCGTAGCCCGCACTCGTGGCACGGAGGAATACCACGCCATTCAGTGCAAATGCTACGCCCCCGACTACCGGGTGATGAAAGGCGACATCGACAGCTTCTTCACCGCATCTGGCAAGAAGTGCTTTGCCCAGCGCATCATCGTCGCCACCACCAACGACTGGAGCGACAACGCGGAAAACGCCCTCAGCAGCCAGCAGCCCCCCGTTTACAAGATCGATCTTCACGATTTGGAAGTCAGCCAGATCGACTGGGCCAAATACCAGCCCAGCAAGCCTCCCGCGCTCAAGCCCAAAAAGCAGCTCCGCCCCCACCAGATCACCGCCACGACAAAAGTGGGCCTTGGCTTCAAGTCTTCCGATCGTGGCAAGCTCATCATGGCCTGCGGCACCGGCAAGACCTTCACCTCGCTCAAGATCGCCGAGGAGATCGCCGGAAAAAACAAAGTCGTCCTCTTCCTCGTTCCCTCGCTCAATCTGCTTTCCCAGTCCCTCACCGAATGGACACAGGAAAGCGCCATTCCGCTCCACAGTTTCGCCGTCTGCTCGGATGCCGAAGTGGGCAAAAAGCGCGAGCAGATAGACGAAGACATCGTCGAAACCTTCGCCCACGAGCTGCGCTATCCCGCCACCACAGATGCCAAGCGCCTCGCCTTTGAAGTCTTGAAGCGGCACGACGCCCAGCACATGAGCGTCATCTTTTCCACCTACCACTCGCTGGATGTCCTCAGCCGTGCGCAGAATAAGTTCGGCCTGCCGCAGATCGATCTCGTCATCTGCGACGAGGCCCACCGCACCACCGGAGCCACCTTCGACACCGACGACAAGGAGAGCAATTTCGTCCGCGTCCATGACAACGACTTCCTGAAAGCCGCCAGGCGCCTCTACATGACCGCCACCCCGCGCATCTACGCGGACAGCGCCAAGGCCCAGGCCGAGAAGGAAAACATCGCCATCTGCTCCATGGATGACGAAGCCCTCTACGGGAAGCAGTTCCACGTCATCACCTTCTCCGAGGCAGTGGAGCTCAAACTCCTCACCGACTACAAAGTCCTCGTCCTCACCATCAGCGAGGACCACGTCAGCTCCCGCCTGCAAAACCTCCTCAAGGACGAAAATAACCAGCTCAAGGTGGACGACGCCGCCCGCATCATCGGCTGCTGGAAGGCCCTCAGCAAACAAGGCCTTTCTCAAGACCTCAACTTCGACCCCAGCCCCATGAAGCGCGCCGTTGCCTTCTGCCAGGTCATTGAGCGGCAAAAGGGCGCCAAGACTCACAAGGTCAGCTCCAAGCAGATCGCCTCCATGTTCAAGGCCGTCGTGGATGCCTATCAGGAAAAAGAAGACAGCGACAACGATCTCCTCTGCGAGGCCGAGCACGTGGACGGCACCATGAACGCCGCCGAAAAGGAGGAAAAGCTTTCCTGGCTCAAGGCCGAGCCACCGCCAAACACCTGCCGCATCCTCAGCAACGTCCGCTGCCTCAGCGAAGGCGTGGACGTGCCCGCGCTGGATGCTGTGCTCTTCCTCACCCCGCGCAATTCCCAGGTCGATGTCGTCCAGTCCGTCGGCCGCGTCATGCGCACCGCCCCCGGTAAGCAGCTCGGTTACGTCATCCTCCCCGTCGTCATCCCCTCCGGCATGGAGCCGCACGAGGCCCTGAATGACAACAAGGTCTATAAAGTCGTCTGGGATGTCTTGCAGGCGCTCCGCTCCCACGACGACCGCTTCGATGCCTTCGTCAACAAGCTCGACCTCATCGGCAAGGATCCGCGCAAGATGGAAGTCATCGCCATCACCGACAAGATCAACAAGAAGAGCAAGAAGGCTCCTTCCGATCCCGGCAAGGATGCCAAAGGCGGCAGCACCATCGGCCAGCCCGGCACAGGCGGCGGCGATGGCATGGTGCAAGGCACCCTCAAGTTCGAAGTCGGCGAACTCGAACGCGCCCTGAATGCTAAGCTTGTCAAAAAATGCGGCAACCGCAACCACTGGGAAGACTGGGCCAATGACATCGCCAAAATTGCCCAAACCCACATCTCCCGGATCAGCGGAATTGTCTTGAAGAATGATCCCAATCACAAAGACCCGAAAACCGAGGCTCCAAAGATTGTGAATGTGGATAGCAAAGAAGGCAAGGCCTTCCAAGCCTTCGCCCACGAACTGCGGGACGACCTCAACGACAGCATCACCGACACCGAAGTCATCGAGATGCTCGCCCAGCATCTCATCACCAAGCCCGTCTTTGATGCCCTGTTTAAAGACTACTCCTTTGCCAAAAACAACCCCGTCTCCCAAGCCATGCAGGGCGTGCTGGACGTGCTGCAGGAGCACCGCCTGGAAAAAGAGGCAGACACCCTAGAGAAATTCTACGCCAGCGTCGCGAACCGCGCCGAGGGCATTGATAACGCCGAGGGAAAGCAGAAGATCGTCGTCGAACTTTACGACAAGTTCTTCCGCAACGCCTTCCCCAAGATGACCGAGCGCCTCGGCATCGTCTATACTCCCGTGGAAGTCGTGGACTTCATCATCCACAGCATCAACGATCTCCTTCAGTCCGAGTTCGGCCAGACCCTCGGCAGCAAGGGTGTCCACATCATTGATCCATTCACCGGCACAGGCACCTTCATCACCCGCCTGCTCCAGAGCGGCCTCATCAAGCCCGAGGAACTCCCATGGAAATACAAGCACGAGATCCACGCCAACGAGATCGTCCTGCTTGCCTATTACATCGCCGCCATCAACATCGAGGCGGTCTATCACAGCCTGCTCAAGGACAATGGCACGAAGTATCAGCCCTTTGAAGGCATCTGTCTCACCGACACCTTCCGCATGGGTGAGGAAGACCTCGTTAGTGAATTGATGGCTGGGAACTCTGAGCGTCGCAAGCGTCAGCAGAAACTCGAAGTGCGAGTCATCATGGGCAACCCTCCGTATTCGGTCGGACAGACGAGCGAAAACGACAACGCCGCGAACATTGAATATCCCGCATTAGACGAGCGAATTCGCAGCACTTATGCCGACAAGTCATCTGCAACTCTTCAAAAAGGCCTCTATGACTCTTATATCCGCGCTATTCGTTGGGCCAGTGACCGTGTGGGGCGCAGTGGCATAATTGGCTTTGTAACAAATGGCAATTTCCTTGAAGTGGCGACGAATGACGGATTGAGAAGATGTTTAGCTGAGGAGTTCTCACGAATTTATGTATTTCATCTCCGTGGCAACGCCCGAACCACAGGCGAGCAACGCCGAAAAGAGAAAGATAATGTATTTGGGCAAGCAAGCCGAGCGCCAATTGCCATATCGCTTCTGGTGAAAAACCCCGCAGCCTATCAGCATGGAAAGATTTATTTTCACGACATCGGCGATTACCTGGGCACCGAAGAGAAGCTGCAAAAGATAGCGGAATTCGCCAGTGTAACTGGAATCACCAATTCAAATGAATGGAGGCCAATCACCCCTGATGCGCATGGTGACTGGCTTAAACAGCGCGACGAAAGTTTCAGCCGTTTTGTAGTGCTCGGTGACAAGAAGGGGGAAGGGATAAAGATCTTCAACAACTTCTCCCTCGGAGTCGTAACGAATCGTGATTCGTGGTGCTACAATGCCTCAAAAAGCCAATTGGAAGCCAACGTCAATCGTATTATCGACTTCTATAACGGTGAGGTTGACCGATTCAACAGAGCTTATCCTGGCGCGACCGGCAAAGCTCGTGCCGAGGCAGTGGATGGTTTCGTAAACACCGATAGAACTAAAATAAGTTGGACGCGCTCACTGAAAGCTGAACTCGTTAAAGACCATCAGTTCGGTTTCGAGAAAAGCTGCCTTACTCGTGGCCTTTATAGACCTTTCACGAAGCAGTGGTTGTATTTCAACCGTCGCTTCAACGAGATGGTTTACCAGATGCCGCGCATCTTTCCGAACGACGCGACGCAAAACCTTGTTATTGGCATCAATGGAAAAGGGAGTCGTAACGGATTCACCTCGCTCATTTCAGATCGCATAGTTGATCTCAATTCGCTAGAAGCTGGTGCGCAGTGCTTTCCTCTCTACTTCTACGAGAAGACAAATGACGACGGGGACGATGGCAGCTTGTTTGCCAAGACCGGTGGGAAGGACACCGACAGCTACACCCGGCGCGACGGCATCAGCGACGCGGGCCTGGCGCATTTCCAGGCGGCCTATCCCGCGAAGGGCGAGGGCGGCACGATCACCAAAGAAGACCTCTTCTACTACATCTACGGCCTGCTGCACTCCCCCGACTACCGCAGCCGCTACGCCGACAACCTCGGCAAGGAACTCCCGCGCATCCCCGCCGTGAAGACCTTCGCCGACTTCCGCGCCTTCTCCAAGGCAGGCCGCGACCTCGCCCACTGGCATCTCAACTACGAAACCGTGGCCCCCTACGCCGGTGCCACGCTCGACACCGGCAAAGTCCCGTTCAAGTCCCTGAAACCCGAGGACTACCGCGTAGTGAAAATGAAGTTCGCCAAGACCCGCGACCCCGAAACCAACAAGAGCATCAACGACAAGACCACCGTCTTTTACAACGACCGCATCACCATCCGGGACATTCCCCTGGAAGCCTACGACTACGTCGTCAACGGCAAGACCGCCCTCGAATGGGTCATGGAACGCCAAGCCGTCTCTGTAGATGATGGAAAAGGCGGTAGCGGCATCATGAATGACGCCAATCTCTGGGCCACAGAAACGATGGGGAATGCCAAGTATCCGCTAGAGCTTTTTCTGCGCGTGATCACCGTAAGCCTAGAGACGATGAAGATCGTGAACAGCCTGCCAAAGCTGGAGAACAAGTGACATTTTCAGAACTAAAGTACATTTCAACTACACATGCCTCAGACCACTCCTCCACCCACTGTTGATCAAGAAGTTCAGCGTGCTGAAACGATGTTTCTGAACGCTCACTCACCAAACATCAATTATGACCACTATTTTAAGGTGCGAGATCGTGAAGCGGCTGAGTTGAAATTGCGGCGTGATCGGCAACTTGAAATGCTAAAATGGTCATCCGCTTTGTTGGCGGGCTTGATAGTTGCTATTCCCAACCTTTTGACAAATGTCCCACCGCTCCAACAAACATCGATTCGACTGGGAATCGGGATCTCTGTATTTTGCGTTTTGGTAGCCGCCTGCAACCGCATACTACATGATTCCATCTTGGCAAAGTTCAGGGCCGACATCTGTCATGCCATGGATATTTGTGTGGGGTATCAGATCAACGACCAAAGCCTCAAGCAATCCCGTCTAAGACCCGCTCAAAAATGGATTTTCTGTTCTTTTTTGTGTCTCTTGGGCGGAATTGTCGCACTCGAATTATGGTTCCTGCCCCAAGATAAGCCTTCCTCCCAAGCAGGCACTACAACCAATGCTGAATTGAGATCGGAGCAAAACTCCCAAGAGCTAACTGCAAAACCAGCCTTGCCTCCTTCGGCCATTCTGCAGCATGGCGAACCTACAGCACCTGCAAGTCATAAAGCTACCCAGCCTGATTGACTAGTCAGCTGTGCTTCAGTCATACTTGATCACGATTTCGACTGCTCTTTAATGGAAAATGGTACTATGCAATCATGCAGTGCCCGTGGCAAACAAACGGCCAATAGATACGGGGTAAACCTCCGGCTCCTCTGCATCGTCCCAATCTCGGCCTGCCCTCCGACACGTCCTTCGTAGCTCAGCTTGCCCTTCGTAGCTCAGCTTGCCCTTCGTAGCTCGCAGAGCGAAGAACGGGCAGAGCGAAGAACGGGCAGAGCGAAGAACGGGCAGAGCGAAGAACGGGCAGAGCGAAGAAGAAAGCTTCAGCGAAGAATGGGCGTCCCATCCGCACGCAGCTTCGTCCCCCTCACCCTCCGGGCTCCCCACAGTCCTCTGCCTCGCCCCCCTCGGCACCGCAGCCCCACCTCCGGCCATCTCTGCGTTTCTCCAATTTCGCTTCGCGGCTTCGCAACTGCGGCGCCCCTCCGGGATCCCCATCTTTGACCATCCATCTTTTACCAGCCCCTCTCCGATCATCTGCTCCTCCCTAAATCTTCATCGCCGATCATCTCTGCGTTTCTCCAAACTCTGCGGTGAAAATCCTCCGCCCCATCAGCATCCCACTCAGCCCCCATTTTCTGGATCATGAGTGTTCGATGAGTGGTTCAAATATCCGGCTCTGAAATCCCCATTTTTTCATCCTCTTTCCCATTCCACGTCCTTCGAAGCCCAAAGGGCGAAGAACGGATTTCGGCCATCCACTCCGGGTCCCATCAGTGCCAGTCAGTGAAAGTCAGTGGTATAAACCCTTCCTGCACCTCCGGCCTCTCCGCGTCGTCCCAATCTCTGCCTGTCCTCCGAAGCTTCAGCGAAGGATGGACGGCGCCCCCACCCATCTCAATCTCACATCTTTTACCATCCATCTTTTACCAGCCTCTCTCCGATCATCTGCTCGCCCCAAATCATCTCTCCGTCTCTCCAATTTCGCTTCGCGGCTTCGCAACTGCGGTGCCCCTCCGGACTCCCCATCTTTGACCATCCATCTTTTACCAGCCCATCTCCGATCATCTGCTCCTCCCCCAAAGTTCCCTCAGATCATCTCTGCGTTTCTCCAAACTCTGCGGTGAAAATCCTCCGCCCCATCAGCATCCCACTCAGCCCCCATTTTCTGGATCATGAGTGTTCGATGAGTGGTTCAAATATCCGGCTCTGAAATCCCCATTTTTTCATCCTCTTTCCCATTCCACGTCCTTCGAAGCCCAAAGGGCGAAGAACGGATTTCGGCCATCCCCTCCGGGTCCCATCAGTGCCAGTCAGTGAAAGTCAGTGGTATAAACCCTCCTGCACCTCCGGCCTCTCCGCGTCGTCCCAATCTCTGCCAGTCCTCCGAAGCTTCAGCGAAGGATGGACGGCGCCCCCACCCATCTCCATCTCCCATCTTTTACCATCCATCTTTTACCAACCCATCTCCGATCATCTGCTCGCCCCAAATCATCTCTCCGTCTCTCCAATTTCGCTTCGCGGCTTCGCAACTGCGGCGCCGCTCCGGATCCCCATCTTTTACCAGCCATCTTTTACCAGCCTCTCTCCGATCATCTCTGCGTTTCTCCAATCTCTGCGGTGCCAATCCCCTCCACCAGCCCTGCTCGATACCTCAGCAGCCATCCCCGCATCGTCCCCATGCCACTCCACCACATCCTCCGTTCATTCAGATTCCGTGTATTCCGTGGTCAACCTCCGCTCCTCACCACAACGCCCCCCCAGCTCCCATCTTTGACCAACCCATCTCCGATCATCTGCTGCCCCACCCAATCCCCACAGATCATCTCTGCGTTTCTCCAAACTCTGCGGTGCTCCCTCCGGATCCCCATCTTTGACCATCCATCTTCTACCAGCCCATCTCCGATCATCTGCTGCCCCCCCACCCAATCCCCTCAGATCATCTCTGCGTTTCTCCAAACTCTGCGGTGCTCCCTCCGGATCCCCATCTTTAACCATCCATCTTTAACCATCCATCTTTGACCAGCCTCTGCTCCTCCGCTCCTCCGCCCCCTCTGCTCCTCCGCTCCTCTGCGGCAAACCCAAACATCCCAGCGTCCCCCCATCTCCCATCTCATTGTCTGATTGTCCCTCAGTCTCCCCAACTTCCCCACCACCGCCCCCATGCTTCCCCTCTCCGAAATCATAAATCGTAAATCGTAAATCATAAATCTCCCCTCAGACTTCCCATCTCCCATCTCCCATCTCCCATCTCCCATCTCCCATCTCCCATCTCCCCATCTGATTGTCTCCCACATCTGATTGTCTCCCCATCTGATTGTCTCCCACATCTGATTGTCTCCCCATCTGATTGTCTCCCCATCTCATTGTCTGATTGTCCACCAGTCTCCCCGGCAACCGCAAACTTGAACCCCCGCTTCCCCGCGCCAAACTCCCCTCCATGTCCCGCATCGGCACCCCCCTCTCCTCCTCCGCCACCAAAGTCATGCTCCTCGGCTCCGGCGAGCTCGGCAAGGAAGTCGTCATCGAGCTCCAGCGCCTCGGCTGCGAAGTCATCGCCGTCGATCGCTACGCCAACGCCCCCGCCATGCAGGTCGCCCACCGCAGCCACATCATCTCCATGCTCGATGGCCAGGCCCTCCGCCGCCTCGTCGAACTCGAAAAGCCCGACTGCATCGTCCCCGAGATCGAAGCCATCGCCACAGACACCCTCCTCGAGCTCGAAGCCGAAGGCTTCCGCATCGTCCCCACCGCCCGAGCCACCAAGCTCACCATGAACCGCGAAGGCATCCGCCGCCTCGCCGCCGAAGAGCTCCACCTCAAAACCTCCCCCTACATCTTCGCCTCCACCGAAGAAGAATTCCGCGCCGCCATCGCCAAAATCGGCATGCCCTGCGTCATCAAGCCCATCATGAGCAGCTCCGGCAAAGGCCAGAGCGTCGTCAAAACCGAAGCCGACATCCCCCACTCCTGGCAGTACGCCCAGGAAGGCGGCCGCGCCGGCAAAGGCAAAGTCATCGTCGAAGGCTTCGTCGACTTCGACTACGAGATCACCATGCTCACCGTCCGCCATGTCGGCGGCACCTCCTTCTGCGCCCCCGTCGGCCACACCCAGATCAAAGGCGACTACCGCGAATCCTGGCAGCCCCACCCCATGTCCCACAAAGCCCTCGCCGCCGCCGAGCACATGGCCGGCGCCATCACCGAAGCCCTCGGCGGCCGCGGCCTCTTCGGCGTCGAAATGTTCGTCAAAGGAGACGACGTCATCTTCAGCGAAGTCTCCCCCCGCCCCCACGACACCGGCCTCGTCACCCTCATCTCCCAGGACCTCTCCGAATTCGCCCTCCACGTCCGCGCCATTCTCGGCCTCCCCATCCCCAACATCCGCCAGCACGGCCCCAGCGCCAGCTGCGCCGTTTTGGTCGAAGGCGAGTCCTCCAACGTCCAGTTCGGCGCCCTCGACCACGTACTTGCCGAATCCGACACACAATTGCGCCTTTTCGGCAAGCCCACCGTCAGCGGCCAGCGCCGCATGGCCGTCACCCTCGCCCGCGCCGAAACCATCAACGAAGCCCGCGCCAAAGCCCACCGCGCCGCCCAGGCCATGGAAATCCGCCTCTAAAAGACATCATACCATACCCGCGCACCAAAATGACTCCTGAAAGATTGCACGACCTGCTCTACAACTGCGCAGAACTGCACGATGCTGAAAAGATGTCAGAAATCGGGGATGCCTTGGTCACAACCACGATTGTTGACGAAGATTCGACCTGGGCAGCACCCGTAGAAGAACGCATCCTTTTCGGATTGTGCTGCATCCTTCATCATGCGGGCGCAAACGGACTGGACGACATGTGGGCGATCAATGAAATGGCCTCAGTCGCAACAATGGCATCTGCTCTCGAAGGATTGCAACTGATTGGCGAAAAAGCACTATACGATCATGCCATGGTGTTTTGGAACCACATGATGGCTCAAATAGCAGATCAGGAGCTCAAAATCCCGTTAAAGTATAGCGATGCCAAGCGGGGAGATTACGCAGATGCAGAAAATGCCATCATGGAGGCAGATTATGACGTCGTGCTGCCTGCAAATGTCCGAGATGCGTCTTATGCATTTCTATCGGTCGGGGACACCAGCTTTCCAGGAAGTGTTCTAACCTGGATTCGCACTTTTGAAGACAGGCTCGCTGCCAGAATATGCCAAGCGTGACCCACCGCGCCGCCCAGACCATGGAAATCCGCCTGTAAAATAAGGCCAAAACCCGGCAAAAACAGCATTGCACCGCACGTTCCCGCCGTGTTATCACCATTCGTTGCAAATGCCCGCCGTTGATCACCTGAGCCACCTTATCAAGCTGCTGGACGACGATTCCGAAGTCGTGCGGCACGCAGTGCGTCAGGAGCTCAACGGCATGCGCCGCGAGCTCCCAGAATGCATCGAGCGGCTTGAAACACCCCTCTCGCACGAAGAAGAACGGCTCGTCGCCCAGCTGCTCGAACCTGCACGACGTACCGAACTCGAAGAAACCTGGATGCGCTGGCGCTGGATGGACGGCCCCGACGCCCAGCTCGAAGAAGGCCTCAGCCAGCTCTCCGCCTTCATCAACGGCTGGCGCACCCAGTCCTCCGACCTTGCCAAGCGCCTCGACACCCTCGCCGAGACCGCCTTCGCTGAAAAAGGTCGCATGGACGCGCACGAACTTGCACAGTGGCTCTTCGCCTCCCACAACGGCGTCACCCGCTTCCGCGGCAACAGCAAAGACTACTACTCCCCCTCCAACAGCAACCTCTTCTGGGTCCTCGACACCGGCCTCGGCAATCCCATCAGCCTCTGCTGCCTCTACCGCCTTCTGGGTCAACGCTTTGGCCTCGAAATCGAAGGCTGCAACTTCCCCGGCCACTTCCTCTCCCGCGTCCGCTACCGTGACAACACCTGGCTCGTCGACTGCTTCAATCGCGGCCGTTTCATGCTCGCAGCAGACGTCGCCAAGCACCACCCTGCCGCAAATCCCGGCATGGAAGACCTCATTCACGAACCCGCCACCGCCGAGGCCACCCTCCTCCGCATCCTGCGGAATCTCGACGAAGCCTACGAACGCATCGGCCTCCTGCAGGAGCGCCAGTTCATGCGCCGCCTCGCCGTGAAGCTCATGGAAGACTGACGCAGCAGGTCACAAAAACCGCTGCAAAATCGGCCTCAAATTCTCCACCGTCTGCTCCGGCCACAGGTCACGCGCCGTCATCAGCGCCGTGTCCAGAGAGCGGTGCTCAGGCCAGTTCGGCTCCGTGGGGATGCTCGGAATCACCTGCGCCAGAATGGCCTTGGATGCCGCCACATTCGCATGCAGGTGCCCGATGACAGATTCTGCCGTCACCGCCTCTTCCTCCACCTTCCAGCAATCGTAGTCCGTCACCATCGCCAGCGTCGCCAGAGCGATTTCGGCCTCCCGTGCCAGTTTAGCCTCCGGCAGATTCGTCATGCCGATAATGTCAAAACCCAGCTGCCGGTGCGCATTAGATTCCGCCCGCGTCGAAAAAGCCGGGCCGTCCATGCAGACGTAGGTGCCTCCGTTATGCACTTTGCGTCCCTGTGCCACACAGGCTTCATGCAGCAGCCCTCTCAGACCATCCGAAATGGGGTCTCCGAACGCCACATGCGCCACGATTCCCTTTCCGAAGAAAGTGTGCTGATCCCGCCGGCTCGTGCGGTCAAAAAACTGGTCCGGCAGCACGATGTCGCGCGGATGATATTTTTCCTGCAGACTGCCCACCGCCGTCACGGCGATGATCCAACGCACATTCAGGCTGCGCAGCGCCCAGATATTCGCGCGATGGTTAAGCTCCGTCGGCAAAATCCGGTGCCCCCTGGCATGACGTGGCAGGAAATACACCCTCCGCCCCGCCAGCTTCCCCGTCACCAGCACGTCCGAAGGCGGCCCAAACGGCGTCTCCACGCTGATCTCCTCCCGGTTTTCAAACCCTTCGAGGTCGTACAGGCCGGAACCGCCGATGATACCGATGGCTGGGGGGAGATTTTCACTCATGCACGCAGGGTAAAAGGCACGCAGCCTGCTTCAACCTGCATCACTCTGTTGCTTGAAATTGTCACATGCCTGCTGGATGAACAAATTCACCGAAAGTCGTGTCTAAATCATCCCGTTATCCCTCAATCTCCGCCATGAATGCCATGTGCCGACTTCTGCTGATTTTGCCCGCCATTTTTACTGTTTCCTGCTCCATGCCTGACATGTTTGCGTCCAACACGCCGCACAGGATCAAGCTCAAGGACGGCCGCGAAGTGCCTTGCGAGGGCGCGCCCCAGTACCAGGAAAAGACCGGCTACTACCGCTACCGCACCCCTGACAAGAGGGATGCCGTGATCCGTGCCGACGATGTGGTGAAGATCGTGGAAAAGCGCGCCTGAACATGCGTCCACTGGTGCTCGCGTCCGCCTCTCCGCGCCGGGTGGACCTCCTCCGCCATGCGGGGTTCCAATTTGAGATCGTCCTCCCCCAGGTGGAGGAAGCCCACGACGCCTCCCTCACCCCTGAGCAGCTGACGCTGGAAAACGCCCGCCGCAAAGCCCTGGACGTCAGCCGCCTGCGTCCCGACGCACTCGTCATCGGCGCCGACACCCTGGTTTATGTGGACGGCCTGCCTCTGGGCAAACCCGCCGACATGGACGAAGCCCTGCGCATGGTGCGCCGCCTTTCCGGACGCACGCACGAGGTCTGCACCGGCGTCGCTTTCGCCAGTGGTGGCGCTATAGCGCAGGAACTGCACGTCATCACCCACGTGACCTTCAAGCCGCTGACCAATGACCTCATCCGCGCCTACCACGCCTTGGTGAACCCGCTGGACAAAGCCGGAGCCTACGGCATCCAGGAGCAAACCGACATGCTCCTCGAACGCATGGTCGGCTCCTTCACCAACGTCATCGGCCTGCCCGTGGACGAAGTCAGCACGGCGTTGCTCAAACTGCTAAGCCGTCCACCGGGAACACAGGCGGGCTAGAAGCCGCTGCTTGTTTTGTAATAGCCGCACAGCGGCGGAGATGGAGATTAGCGCCACCTCATCCTTCATCGCCATGAAATTTGCCGCACCTGCTGGAACTCAGGAGAAGATCGAAATCCGCGACAGCTATTACTTTCTGATCATCGTGCAGAATGGCAGGGTGACGCACTTCACGCCGAATGTGGCTCTATCTCACGCTGACTTCGTCAAGCGATCTGTCGGCAGGTTGCCAGCAGGTGCATGGGTAGGATCGGCCACGAAGAATGATGGCTATCTCACGGCTATCAATTCATACACCTTCTACAAGAATCAGCTTCCAGCCTCACCTGAGATCCAAGAGGCGGTTCATGCAAGATTCTGCTGAGCAGCTGCCTGGCATCAAAACTCACCTCATACCAGCTCCGCCCAGGTGCCGCGGGTGACGCCGAGCTGGCTGTGGGCTTTGAGGTCGCGCCAGATTTCCTCGCCATCGCGCTGGCCGGCCAGGAGCTCCTGGTAGGTGCGCAGGACGATCATGGCCTCGTCGGCGTTTTCTTCGAGCAGTTCCACACGGAAGCAGCGCAGGCCGTGCTCACGGAGTTCATCGAAGAACTGCGCGCCAGTTTGCGCCACGGCGTTGAAAAGCGTGTTGCGGCAGCCCACGTCGGCCTTGAGCGGGTGCATCATGCCCACGCGGTCGCGCAGGTGCACACGGTGCCTGTCGCAGGGGCGCCCGCAGTTGGTGAAATCGGTGCCATTGCTGAGGAAGGCGGCGAAGGCGCAGTGCTCCATGTGAAACATGGGCATGTGCTGGTGCAGCGTCAGCTCAAACCATGAAGGCGGCGCTGAGGCGAGGAGGTCCACCACCTGCTCGATATTGAGATCGTAGCTGATGGTGAGGCGTTCCAGGCCGGCATTTTTCAGAATCTCGGCGGTGAGCGGATTGGCGACGTTGAGAGAAAAATCCCCTGTCATCGGAATGCCTGCATCCTGGAAGAAGGACATTGCACCCAGATTGCGAATGAGCACGCCATGTGGCTCCGCACGCTGAATGAGCTTGAAGAAGCCAGCCTCGCCGGACTTCTGGATGCGTGGCGTGGCCAGCCAGACTTGGGCGGTGTCGCTGCGTTCCTTGATCTGCCGAACCATATCCGCATACAGACGGATATCTTCAAAGTCGAGGTAGAGTCGTGGCACGCCGAGCACCAGCGCGGCATCCACATGCGCCTGCGTGCGGCACAGTGCATGCAAATGAAGCGGCGACGATTCGTCGCCCTTACCGCGTGAAGGCATCAATGACTCCAGGGTCACCGTGCTCTTGGCGATGTTTTTTGGCGACGAATCGTCGCCACTCCATGCGGCAATCAAGTCACGCCGCATGCGATTCAATTCGCTGATCGGCAGCATGACCTCGCCTGCGACATCGAACTGCACTTCGCCCAGCTCAAACTCGGTGCCGCCCAGGCGGCTGAACTGCTCGATGAAGGCCGCCGGTGTCAGCGGACGCTTCATCGCAGCCTGTAGCGGCATGCTGGAGGCGACCTCAGCGCTGCCGGATTGCACACGCAGAGGTTCTCCGACTTTGCCGGTAACGTGAAGATCCAGCCTGCGCTGCTTGCGGATGGGGATGTCTCCTTCAAAGGACTGACGCAGGGCGCGATTGAGTGCAGGATCGCTCGTTTTGAAGACGCGGGTGCCCGGCGGCAAATTCTCCATGCGCAGGTGGCCGTGGCGGAAGCTGAGCACCCGACCACGAATCTCATACACACTGCCGCCCTGTTCCTGATTGGTGTCGGCGAGGTTTTCAAACACCACGCCATCGCCTGGCTTGATTCCGATGTTGAGTTCATCCAGCTCCAGCGTGTCCGGCCCCAGGATGCGCGTGATCTGCCCGACATACGGGCCGCGTTTCTTGCCGTAATAGGCTCCTACCAGCTCCTGATGGTTCACACCATGCATCCATCCGGTGTAGAGGCCGCGGGAAAAGGTCATCTCCAGCGCATATCGGTCCTCGGCGCTCGCAGGTGCAGGCTGGTTCGCCAGGGCGCGGTCAATGGCCTTGCGATACACCTGCGTCACTGCCGCCACATATTCCGGCGTCTTGAGGCGACCTTCGATCTTGAAGCTTTTGATGCCCAGCGCGATGAGGCGCGGAATCTCATCCACCGCTGCTAGATCCTGCGGCGAGAGCAGGTAGCGCTTGTCCTCAAGGTCGCGCGGCTCGCCATCCACGATCATCTCATATGGCATGCGGCAGGCCTGCGCGCACTCGCCACGGTTGGCGCTGCGGCGTCCCAGGGATTCGCTGGTGAGGCACTGGCCCGAATAGGCCACGCAAAGGGCGCCATGTACAAAGACTTCCAGCGGCACCTGCGCGGTCTTGAAACGCTCCAGTTCCCGCAGGGAAAGCTCACGTGCCAGAACTGCCTGATCGATGTTCAGCTTCTTGGCGAAATCCAGCCCCTCCGGGGAGGTGATGGTCATCTGTGTGCTGGCATGCAGCCGCAGTCCAGATGCAAGCTCCTTCACCATGCGTGCGAGGCCAAGGTCCTGAACAATGACGGCATCCACACTGCATTCTTCGAGATAACGGAGCTGCTTTTCAGCGTCTGGCAGCTCACGGGTGAAGATGAGCGTGTTGAAGGCGACGTAGCCCTTCACTCCATGCTCATGCAGGAACTTCATCAATTCCGGCAGATCTTCCTCAGTGAAGTTGTCGGCGCGCAAACGCGCATTGAACCGCGGCATGCCGAAAAAGATGGCATCCGCCCCGTTAGCGACAGCCGCACGGGCACAGTCCCAGTTCCCGGCAGGGGATAGAAGTTCAGGACGCGAAATTGAATTGGGTGGCATGCACCTAATGCATACAGGCGCTGAGCCTCATACTCAACCAACGATGATCCCCTTGGCCTTGCGCTCTTTCTCGCGGTCCAGCAGAGGGATCTTCTCGGAGGTTTCGAGGACAGGGACGCCGAGGTCGCCGATCTTGGAGAAGGTGAGGCCGTTGAGGGCGGGGACTTCGGCGCTGAGGCGCTTGAAGACATCCTCAATGGTGTGGATGCCGTTGGAGCCGCCGCAGGCGACGATGAGGTCGCGAAGGATTTCCCAAGTGTCGTGGGCGTTGCCGGGAGCCTTGACGGCCTTGTTCAGGCGCTGGAGGCGGCCGGTGGCGTTGATCATGCTGCCGCGCTTTTCAGCGTAGGCGGTACCGGGGAGGACGACATCGCTGAGTTCAGCGCTGGCGTTGGCCAGGATGTGCAGTGAGGCGATGAAGGGGACCTTTTCGAGGTCGCGCTGGGCGAAGCCCACCTTCAGCAAGTTTTCGCCAAGAGCGAGCACCGCACGCAGGCGGCCGCGGCCCATGAGTTCGGTGATCTCGGCCAGCTTGGCTCCGGGCTCGATGCCGAGGATGAGCTTGGCACCGTTGGTGTTCGGATTGAGGTCGTCGGCGCGGAGGTAGTTGTCTGCACCGCCGGTGCGGGGGATGACGTCCACGTTGGTGGTGCCGAGCAGTGCGGCGAGGTGCTTCACGAAGAAGAGTTCTTCGTTCGTCATGCGGGCGCTGGCGATGATGGCGATCTCATCGCCCTTCTTGCCTGCGAGGGCGGTGGCGATGTTGGAAAGCGCGGTCTTCCAGTTAGCGATCTGGTGCTTGCCGCCGGATTTCACCATCGGATCGGTGAGGCGAAACTCGCTGTTCACAAAGTGGAAGTCGAGACGGCCGCTGTCGCACATCCAGGTGGAGTTGACGGCGTTGTTCTCGCGCGGGGTCTGGCGGTAGATGGTGTCTCCGCGTGCGCCGATCTCCATATTGCAGCCACGAGCGCAGCCGGTGCAGACGCTGTTGGTTTCCGTGAGGAACCAGACACGCTGCTGGAAGCGGAAGTCGTTGGAGGTGAGGGCACCCACGGGGCAGATGTCCACGGTGTTGAGGGAGTAGTTGTGCTCCAGGCGCTTGCCGGGGTGGACGGCGAGAGTGGTGAAGCTGCCGCGCTCGGTGAAGCCGAGCACGGGCTCGTCAGCGATCTCGGCGGTGAAGCGGATGCAGCGGCTGCACATGATGCAGCGCTCGTCATCGAGGCGCACGCGGGGGCCGATGTCCACATTCTTCGGCTTTTTGACCTTGTCTTCGCGGAAGCGGCTTTCGCCCTTGCCGTGCTCGACGCTGAACTCCTGCAGACGGCACTCGCCAGCCTGATCGCAGATGGGACAGTCGAGGGGGTGATTGATGAGAAGGAACTCCATCACGCCCTTGCGGCACTCCTGGGTGAGGAGGGACTCGGTGCGGATGCCCATGCCTTCAGCGACGGTGTTTGCGCAAGCGATGACGGGACGGGGCATCCAGCCGATCTTGGGCATGCCATGCTCGTCCTTCTCGGGCTCAGTGCCGGGAGCGGGGCGCGGGGGCATGCCCATCTCCACGAGGCACATGCGGCAGTTGCCGGGGGAGGAGAGCTTGGGGTGGTAGCAGTAGTGGGGGACTTCCTTCTTGGCCTGCTTGCAGGCCTCGATCATGCGAGTGCCTTTGGGGAACTTGTGCCAAACGCCGTCGATCTGGACATTCACGAGATCGACCGGAGGAGGAGCGGCTGCAGGGGCGGGGGCTTCGGCGGGGGCAGGCATGAGCGAAGGGGAAAGGGTCTGAAGCCGATTATCGGAGCCGCATGCAGAGGGGCAACCCTAATTTGTGAAAAGTTTCACAAGCGGACGGGCATGAGGCTTTGCGAAGTCGGCGTAACGTGGCATGAATGCGCCCTTCATGCCCATACCGGTCATTCTGAACCCCGCCGCCCGCAGCACGAAGGCCGCCGCCGTCGAACATGCCCTGCGCAGGCTTTCCCCCGAACCTGAGCTGCACCTGACGAAAGGTCCGGCGGATGCGACGGCGATCGCTGAATCCCTGGCGGAAAATCATGAGCTGGTGGTGGCTGCCGGAGGCGATGGCACGATGAACGAGGTGCTGCAGGGCATCTGCCGGGCCAATGCCCGCCGCAAACCCGGCGAAAAGCACACGGCGCTGGGAGTACTGCCGCTAGGGACGATGAATGTCTTTTCCGTGGAGCTGAAGCTGCCGGGCCGGGACATCGAGGGCTGCTGGCGGGAGATCACGAGCGGCCAGCGCCGCGAAGTGGACCTGTGGATGGCGAATGACATGTACTTTGCCCAGCTGGCGGGTGTGGGGCTGGATGCGCAGATCGTGCAGGAGACGTCCTGGGAGGCAAAAAAGAAATTTGGCCCGCTGAGCTATGTGATGAGCGCGGTGAACGTGCTGATGCGGACGCCGCCGACGCTGAGCGTTCACATCGACGGCAAGGCCCCGCTGCTGGGCACGGTGGTGCTGGTGGGCAATGGCAGGCACTATGGCGGCCCCTTCCCGCTCTTCCGCGACGCGTCAAACACCGACGGGCTGATGGACCTGCTGATCTTTCGCGGGCTGGGAGGGATGGAATTCATCCAACTGCTGCGCGGCATGCTGCTGGATGGCTACCGGGAGTGCGAGTATCTGGACTACATCCAGACGCGCGAGTTTACCGTGACGACGGACCACGCCGAGGCCCCCGTGGAGCTGGACGGCGAGCTGGCGGACCTGAACGCCCCCGTGGTCTTTCGCCCTGCCCCGTTTCACCTGAGCGTGAGCGTGGGCTGAAAGTTTTGGACTTGGGCTTGAAACGGGAGGGTTTTTCCTCGGCAGAGAAGCGTCCGGGAGGGCCGCTTTTCTTTTTGGCACGCTGTTCGCGAGGTGCTGATTCACGACCACGGCTGGCAGGACGGCGGGGGGCTTCATCGTCCCCTTCATCACCAGCGGGTTTTCGCTCCAAGCGGGGCTTGGCGGCCTCTTGTTTGAAAAAGCGCTCCACTTCCGTGGGCGTGAGCTCTTTGTAGGAGCCTTTGGCGAGACCGTGCAGTTTGAGCCAGCCGATGCGGACGCGGACGAGGCGCTCGACCTCGTAACCGAGGTAATAGAGCATCATGCGAATCTGGCGCTTGAGGCCCATCTTGAGGACGATGTGCGCGCGGTATTCGGTGTCCATCCAGGCGCGCTCGGCACGGGCAAAGCCCTCTTCGGTCATCATGCCTTTGACCAGCTTGGCCATGACATCCACGTTCAGCGGCTGGTCCACGACCACCTCGTATTCCTTTTCGGCACCCTGGCTGGGGTGGATGATCCGATGAGAGAGATCTCCGCGATTGGTGAGGAGAATGAGACCTTCGCTTTCTTTGTCCAGACGCCCAACGTGGTGGAGGTTCTGATACTTCAGCGGCAGCAGGTCGTAAATGGTCATGCGCTCGTGTTTGTCTCCACGAGAGCAGAGGTAGCCTTTTGGCTTGTTCAAAACGAGCACGACGGGAGTTTCCGTCCGCACGGGTGAGCCATCGACGACGACTTTGTCTTCGGGCTGCACCTGGGTGGCGAGCTCGGTCACAATGTGCCCGTTGATGGACACACGACCGCCGAGGATGATTTCCTCCGCCCCACGTCGTGAGGCGACGCCACACTGGCTCAGATATCGGTTAAGACGCACGAGCTAAGCCTTATTCCGGCTTGGTCTTCGGCAGGTTAAGCGGCAGACGGCCGTCTTTCCACTGACCACGGGACTTGAGGAGCTTGATGCGCTCACCACGCTTCAGGACACTGCGCTTGGTGCCGACGGAGCCGGAGGACTTGAGGCTGCTATGCTGGGACATGATTCTAAAAGGGGCTGGGTGTTCTGAAAAGGGGCGGAGAGAGTAGCACCCGCCGGGGAGGGTGCAAGGGGTTTTACGCTCCAGGGACTCAGCCGAGCACCTTCTTGCGGACGATCTCGGTGACCATTTTGGGATTGGCCTTGCCCTGGCTGGCTTTCATGGCCTGGCCGGTGAACCAGTTCATGGCCTTTTCGTTGCCGCCTTTGACTTCGGCGACTTTGTCGGGGTTGGCGGCTAGGATCTGCTCGACGATGGCCTCCAGAGCGCCGGTGTCGCTGACCTGCTCGAAGCCCTTGGCCTTGATGATCTCGGCGGCGGGTTTGCCGGACTCGAACATTTCGGCAAAGACCTCCTTGGCCTGGTTGTTGGAGATGCTGCCGGCCTCCACCGTGGCAACGAGGGCGCTGAGCGCGTCCGGCTTGACCGGGCATTCGGTGATGGTGAGGGAGCGCTCATTGAGCACGCCGAGGAGATCATTGATGACCCAGTTGGCGATCTTCTTGGCGGGCACCTTGGTGTCTGCGGCCACGGCGGCCTCATACCAGGAGGCGAGCTCTTTTTCGCTGGAGAGCACGCCGGCATCGTAGGCGCTGCAGCCGTAGTCTTTCTCGAAGCGCGCGCGCTTTTCATGCGGCAGCTCAGGGACCTGGGATTTGACCTTGGCGACGAGGTCTGCGGTGCGCACAGGGAGGAGGTCGGGGTCGGGGAAATAGCGGTAGTCGTGCGCGTCTTCCTTGCTGCGCATGAGGGTGGTCTCGCCGCGATCATCGTCCCAGCGGCGGGTGCTCTGGACGAGTTTCTCGGGATTACGGCCTTCGAGAACATCGATCTGGCGCTCGGTCTCGGCCTTGATGGCGCGACGGACGGCGGACATGGAATTGATGTTTTTGAGCTCGATCTTCACGCCGAGCTCCTTCTGGCCCTCGGGGCGCACGGAGATGTTCACGTCGCAGCGGAGGTTGCCCTTTTCCATGTCGGCGTCGCTGACGCCGCCGTAGATGAGGATCTGGCGCAGGCTGGTGATGTAGGCAAAGGCCTCCTCGGCGCTGTCGATGTCGGGCTCGCTGACGATCTCCATCAGCGGGGTGCCAGCACGATTGAAGTCGAGGGCGGAGAATTTGTCGTAGTGGGTGGACTTGCCGACGTCTTCCTCCAAGTGGATGCGGGTGAGCTTCACGACCTTGCCAGGATTGGCGATGCTCTTTTGTGCGTCCTTGGGGTAGGCCAGATCATACAGCGGCACACCACCGCCGAGGCAGAGCGGGAAGGGCATCTGCGTGATCTGGTAGTTCTTGGGCATGTCCGGGTAGAAGTAGTTTTTGCGGTCCCAGTTCACCACGGGCGGCGTGGTGCAGCCGAGCATGAGACCGGTGAGGATGGTCTTCTCGATGGCGTCCTGGTTCAGCACCGGCAGGGCACCCGGCAGGCCCAGGCAAGTGGGGCAGGTGTGGGTGTTTGGCTCCGCCCCATACTCCACCGGACAAGCGCAGAACATCTTGCTGCGCGTGGTGAGCTGCGCGTGAACTTCAAGGCCGATGGTGACGATGTACTTGGGCATGCGGGAACGAGATGGGAAAATGAATGACCGGGGATGAAAGCGAGAGCCAAGGCCGGGGCAACGCGGCGTTGGTGGTTTTTTCGGGCATGCCGCAATGCCTTCAATACATGCGCACCGGCTGAGGAGGCGGGGGCTGCTGATAAACCACGGAGTCCATGGCGGTTTCCAGGGACATGTCGCTGAGGATGGGCTGGAGGTCGGGGTGATTGGCGACGTCTGAGATCTTGCGCATCTGCATGAGTCCGGCGAAGTCTTTGTTCTCGATGGCTTTGCGCACGTCCTGGTCGTAGCCCAGATTGACGATGAGAGGGTGATTCAGGGCATTGGCGACTTTGGCATTCTGTGCGGCCAGGCGCTGCCACATGGTGCCTTCAGGCCAGAGGATGAGGAGACGGGCCAGATTGGCCGTGGGCTTGATGTTGTAGGGGTCGAGCTTTTTGGCCAGACCGCCGATGACGCTGTTGTCGATCTTCTGGCTGAGGGTGTAGAAAATAGACTTGGCCTGGCTTTCGATGGCGCCGCCTTTTTTGACGATCTCGGAGGCGTTCTCCATTCCGTAGAGGCTGCCCACCACACGCAGCACCATGCTGCCGAGCCACAGCAGACCGCCGGAGGGAATGAAGCTGACGATGAGCCCCTTCCAGCCGGTGAGCCCGCCGAGCATGCGCATGATGCCAAAGGCCGCCAGGAAGTACTTACCCACTTTGCAGACCCCGAACATCAGGATGGCCGCCACGCCGGACATGACGATCAGCCGGTTGGTGGTCATGTGCATGCCAGCGGCACCGAAAATCTGGACGCGATGCATGAAAACATACCACGCCGCCCAGGCACACGCAGCGAGCGTCAGCACGTTGATGATCTGCGCCACCACGCCCTTGGCAAAGGCCATGCCCGCCGCGAATGCGATGAACCCCACGATGGCGATGGTGGCCCACATGCTGTGAGGCACCTTCTGGGCGTATTGGAGCACTTCGCTGGGATGAGGCATGCGCGAGAGAGACAGGTATTAAAGACATCTTAACATCTTTCCCCCGCCTGTCTCGCGTGAAATGACCTCAGATCAGGTCCTGCATGGCCCGGAGGCGGGCATGGGCTGCGCCGCGAGTGAGGAGCTCCTCGGCCAGATCACGGCCAGCGGCGAGATCAGGGGCCTTGCCGGTGATGACAAAACCTGCGGCCGCATTGAGCACGGCGATGTCGCGCTTGGGGCCCTTGATGGTTCCTGCGAGAACGCCTTCGAGGATGCGGGCGTTTTCCATGGCATCTCCCCCTACGAGGTCCTGCAGCGTGGCCTTGCCGAAGCCGAGCGCCTTGGGGTCGATCTGGGTTTCGCTGAGCGCGCCGCCTGCGAGCTGGCAGACATCGTTCAGCCCGAGGGTGGAGAGCTCGTCCATGCCCTGGCCGTCTGCGGCAGTGCCATGCACGACCCAGGCCCCCTTGCGGCCGAGCTGCACCAGGATCTCGCCGAAGGCACGGGTGAGCTTGGGATCAAACACGCCGATGAGCTGGTAGTCCGGGCGGCCAGGGTTAAGCAACGGCCCGAGCACATTGAAGATGGAGCGCTGACCCTCTGCCGCGAGCATCTTGCGGGCCTCGGCCACGGCCTTGAAGGTGGGATGGTAGAGCGGTGCGAAGAAGAAGCCGAGCCCGGTTTTCTCCAAGCCAGCGACCACTTTTTCCCTGGGGAGATCGATCTTGATGCCCAGTGCCTCGAGCACGTCGGCACCGCCAGCTTTGGAGGTGATGCCGCGGTTGCCATGTTTGGTCACACAGACACCCCCGGCAGCCAGGATGAACATGGCGGTGGTGGACACGTTGAAGAGATGGAGCTGATCGCCGCCTGTGCCGACGACATCGAGCATGGGGCCGGGGAGCTTGGAGCGATCGATGCCGGGATCGACAGCGAGCTTGAGGAACTGCTGCACGAACAGGGCGATCTCAGCCGGGGTCTCGCCTTTTTTTGCCAATGAGCGCAGGAAACCGGCCTTGGCCGCGGCGGTGATCTCGGGATCCACCAGCAGGGATGCCGCCTCGGCGATCTGGGCGCTGCTGAGATGGGTTCCGGCGGTGAGTAAGGCAATCAAGGTCTCCATCCGCGAAGTTTGGCCGAGGCAGTGGTTTTTGGCAATCACTTGAGTGATTGCGATCTGCAACGATTTAGCCTAAACTCCCCTCATGAGCAGTCGCGATCCAGCCTTGAAGACATGCCTCAATCCCCCGCCGCAGCAAGCCTCCACGCAGAAAACCTCCTCATCGCAGAAGCAATCGAAGTCTGTCGAGGAGTTGCGAGCGATGATCGAGCGGAATCTGGGGCGCAAGCTGATCCGGATTCCCAGCGGCGTCGAGAGATAGCCGCATTGGAAAAGTGGGCCTCGCAAAAAGGACTTTTCGTTGACTCCCTCGTTCCTGATGAAGTGGATGATTCGCGCACACGCGAGCATCACATCTTCTTTCATCCGTCCGACCCTTCCCGCATTTACAAAATCACCAAAGGTTCCGGCTGGGGCATCTTCCCCGCTTCGCTCGCCAGCACCCGTCACAAGCCTGTGCGATACTGGTTTGAAGACCGCCCCGCCACCCCCTTGGAATACTTTGAGCGGCTGCTTCTTTCAAACACCCACCTGATGCACGAGTTAAACCGGAATGACTATCCGGCCCTAAACCGACTTGACGGTTTTGTTTACAGTCACGGCCGACTTCAAGCTGTCACCTCTCAGCCGATCTTTGATGGCTCCCCGGCCACGCCATCTGTGATGGCTTCCTGGTTCATCAACCGCGGCTTCCGTTTCATCCGCTCCTGGGCTTGGTTTCGCCCGGTGGATGGACTAGCGGTCTTCGATGCGTACATGGACAACGTGATGGACATCGGAAACGAACTCGTTCCCTTTGACGTCATCACCATCCTCGCGAAAGGCCCGTTGCTGGACTCTTTGCATGCCGCAGTGGACCGGCTCGACTCTCAATCCCACCCTGAAGCCACTCTTGAGCACCCCACCCATCCTCGGCATTGATCTCGGCACCACCAACTCCCTCGTGGGTGTGGTGGACAGCGGCTTTCCCATTCTGCTGGCTGATGAACACGGTAGTCGCAGCACTCCCAGCGCCGTGTGTGTGGCAGCGGACGGCAGCGTCTCGGTGGGCGCGGTGGCGCTACGGCAGCGGGCGCTGCACCCCACCCGAACGATCACCTCGGTGAAGCGTCTGATTGGCAGACGGCCCGGTGAGGCTGGATGGGCGCCGCCTTATTCTCTGAGCGAACTGCAGACCTCTCCGGTGGAGGTGTCTGCGGAGATTTTGAAACACCTCAAGGAGGTGGCCGAGAGGGCGCTGGAGCAGAGTGTTTCACAGGCAGTGATCACCGTGCCGGCTTATTTCAATGACGCGCAGCGCAACGCCACGAAGCGCGCCGGGGAACTGGCGGGACTGGAGGTGCTGCGAATCCTGAGCGAGCCGACTGCCGCTGCGCTGGCCTACGGGCTGGACAAGCTGGCGGAGCATCAAAAGATCGCCGTGTATGACCTGGGCGGCGGCACGTTTGACATCTCGGTGCTGGAGATGCGCGAGGGTACCTTTCAGGTGCTCTCCACTGCCGGAGACACGCAGCTAGGCGGTGATGACCTGGACCGACTGCTGGCAGGATACATCGCACAGAAGCTGGGACTCTCCCCCGATGACATCCGAGTCGTCGAAGCAGCGGAGGCTGTGAAGAAGCGGCTGTCGGCTGAAGACACGGCGGCCTACAACGGGCTGGAGATCACACGTGGCGAGCTGGACAAGATCGCGCGACCGTGGATCGAGCGCACACGCATTCACTGCCTGCGCGCACTGAGCGATGCCGGGGTGAAACCGGAGGAGCTGGATGAGGTGATCCTGGTGGGTGGCAGCACACGCATGCCGCTGGTGCGCACCTATGTGCGCGAGATTTTTGGGCGTGAACCGAACACCTCGCAGAATCCGGACGAGGCCATCGCGCTGGGGGCGACGATTCAGGCGGGCATTTTGGGCGGCAGCCTGCGGCAGGTGCTGCTGCTGGATGTGACGCCGCTTTCCCTCGGTATCGAAACGTTTGGCGGGCTGATGAACATCATCATTCCACGAAATACGACGATTCCGGCCAAGGCGGGCGAGATGTTTACCAATGCGGTGGCCAACCAGGACAGCATGCTGATCCGCATCCTGCAAGGCGAGCGTGAACTGGCGAAGGACAACTGGGAGCTAGGGCGCATCGAGGTTCCCTTCCCTGCCGGCCCCAAGGGCAGCGCGCGTGTGGGGGTGCAGTTCAGCATCGACGCGGACGGCATTCTGCATGTGCTGGCGCGTGACACCGCCACGAACCAGGACACGACACTGGAGATCCGCGGCACGGCGGTGGATGTGGCGGACGAGCGGGTGGAGCAGATGATCGCCGAGAGTGTGGACTTTGCCTTTGAGGACATGAACGAACGCATCTGGACCGAGGCGAAGCTCAAGGCTGAGGAACTGCTGCCCGCCGTGGATGCCGCGCTGGAGCAACTGGGAGATGCGATCAGCGACGAAGACAAAGCCGCCGTGGTCAGCCAAGCAGCCGCAGTGCGTGCTCTGCTGAATGCGGCAGAGCATGATGCGAAGGCCCTTAAAACCGCCACACAAGCGCTGGATGATGCCACGCAGTCCCTGGCGGTGATGCTGATCGACCGTGCGATGGAGGAATCGCTGGCCCGTCGCGGGCTGGTTTAACCCTGTTAGCGGACGGCTCCGCTGCCATTCTGCTGGAAGTAGGCGTCTCGCATGCGACGAAGCTCCTCCAGACGTGACGAGATTTCCGAATGCTCCCGGGCTTTTTCAGCCTTTTGCTGGGTCACAAAGTGGTTGTTGCTGCCCAGGCTGCGCCAGGGGCCTGCCGGGACTTCGCTCACGTCCACGAAGCGCCAGTCGCAACGGCCGCTGCTGGACATGCCGAGGTAGTCGCGCACGGCAGGGGAGATGTCGATCCCAGCTCCCCGATTGCTGGTGTTCTTGGGACGAGAGTTGCCGAAAACGTATTCGTGGTCGTCGGTGACGAAGGGGCCGCAGTCCTCCCACTGGGCGTAGCAAACGCGGTTGCCATAACGGATGGCGATCCACTGGCCTTTGAGCACCGTTTTGCCAGAGCGGACGAAGCGCTGCTTGAACCAAGGGATGACCCGGGAGGCCTCCGGCTTGTGGGAATCAAAATCGATCACGTCATTGTAAGGCAGCGCCACATAGAACGGGTTCTGCTTGGGCGTGAAACCAACCGGGGTGAAGTTTTCCGTGCGCTTGGCGGGATCGGGATCGTCATAGCCGCCGTAGTTCTGCGTCCATTGAGTATCCCAGGAGCTTTTGTCGTTGGGAGTAGGGTTATTTTCCGTGGGCTCTTCCCCGATCCAAAATACTGTGGCTACGATGTCCACCTTCCACGGGTAACGGGCGTAGCCCAGATGTGGCATGGCGGAGGAATTGAAGCTGGGCACCGCAACGCTGGGAGTGCGGGGCGGGGTGGACTGCACGGTGGCTTTTGGCGCAGCAGGCGCCACTGGCTTCGGCTTAGCAGCCGCGGCGGCAGGTCCATCCTTTTTCAATGCCGCGGCGGCACCCGTTGCAGAAACGGTCGAGGCACCCTGCCCATAAGCCGACAGTGCCGCCGCGAAAGACGCGACGACGACGAAGGAACTGATTTTTCGTTCAGCTGGCATTGGGGTGGGAACCGATTTTAAGAATTGTAGCAGCTTAGCATGACCAACTGCAATCTGCAATTCGCCATGCAAGGGGCGGGCTGTCACACTCGGCAAAGGGGTCTTTTTGCCGCGAGAAACACTGCCCTCTATGATCCGACAAGCGATGGGTGCGGCTGTTCAAAGCCCCTGAAAAGAGGTGAGCCCCACCAAACTCATATCATTGACGTTCAGATCAATAACGACGAATCGTGGTATCCTGAGGCGTCCGACTGTCATCCGTCTGAGGATAGTCCAGCGTGTAGTGCAGCCCACGGCTCTCGTGGCGGCGGATGGCGCATTCCACGATGAGGGAGGCTGTCTCGACGAGATTGCGCAATTCCAGGATTTCGCTGGTGACGCGGTTGTTCCAGTAGAACTCCTGCACCTCGCGCTTGAGATTGCGAAGGCGGGCTGCAGCGCGCTGAAGGCGCTTGTTGGTGCGAACAATCGAGACGTAGTCCCACATGAGGCGGCGGATTTCATCCCAGTTGTGGTAGATGACCACCAGCTCGTCATTTTCCACCACGCCGCTGGTTTCCCAAGGGCGGAGCTCGTAGCTCTGCTCGGCCACCTTGCCGAGCGGAATCTTTTTCATGAGGTGAGCCACGGCACGCTGTGCGGTGACGCAGCACTCGAGCAGCGAATTGCTGGCCAGGCGATTAGCTCCATGAAGACCCGTGCAGCCAACCTCGCCGACTGCGCAGAGGCCACGGATGCTGGTGGCTCCATTCACATCTGTGAGCACACCCCCGCACTGATAATGCGCGGCAGGCACGACAGGGATGGGCTCTTTGGTGATGTCGATGCCGACATCCAGGCAGGCCTTTTGGATATTGGGGAAATGGCTGGCAATGAAGTCAGCGGGCTTGTGGCTGATGTCGAGATAGACGCAGGGACCGCCGGTGCGCTTGATCTCGTGGTCGATGGCACGGGCGACGATATCTCGCGGAGCCAGGGAGCCACGCGGGTCATAGCGGTGCATGAACTCCTGCCCGTCTTTGCCAATGAGGCGCGCGCCTTCACCGCGCAGCGCCTCGCTGATAAGGAAGGAGCGCTTCTGGGGGTGGTAAAGGCAGGTGGGATGGAACTGGATGAATTCCATGTCCGAGATGGTGGCGCCAGCCCGCCAGGCCATGGCAACGCCGTCCCCCGTGGCAACGCGGGGATTGGTGGTGTACAAATACACGCGGCCGCAGCCACCGGTGGCGAGAATGACCCGATCTGAACGGAAGGTGTGCACCTCCCCGGTGGTCTCATCCAACACATAAAGTCCCAGCACGCGGTCTTCGGACACCAGGCCAAGCTTGGCCGTGGTCAGAAGATCGATGGCGTAGTGGTTCTCGTAGATGGTGATGTTCGGGTGCGTGCGCACGGTGGCGAGCAGCTTTTCCGTGATCTCCCGACCGGTGGCATCCGCAGCATGCAATACACGACGGGCCGTGTGGCCTCCCTCCCGAGTCAGGTCAAACTCCAGATGGCCATTGACCGCTTCCCGCTGATCGAAGTGCACGCCCCATTTGACGAGATCGGCAATGCGTGCCGGGCCCTCGCTCACAATCGTGCGCACGGCGTCCTCTTTGCACAGGCCAGCGCCTGCGATGAGGGTGTCGCTGACGTGTTTTTCGACGGAGTCGTTCTCCGAGGTCACACAGGCGATGCCGCCCTGGGCCCAGTTGGAATTGGAGTCCAGCACGCCGCGCTTGGTGATCATGACCACCCGGCCATGCTCGGAGGCATGCAGCGCTGCGACCAGACCGCCTGCGCCGGTTCCTACGATGATAAAGTCTGCCTCGATCATGAATGATTGGTGACTCTTTCGTCGCGGAACCGCCAACATGCAAATGGCCTACCAGCTTGTACCCAAACTCCAGCGCGTGGCGAGGGTGAGGAGATCTGGGCGCATGGGCCACTCATCGGCACGGGGTTCCTGGCCTTCGTGACGTTGGCTGGCCCCCTTGAGGGCCATGCAGCCGGTATTGTCCCCGATCTGGCGGATGGTTTCGATCTCTTCCGTGGAAAGACACTGCGCAGGCAGAGCGGCGAGTTCGTCGAGCTTGCTCTCGATAGAGCGGGCTCCTTCGCCGTGCTCCTGGATAAGGGTGGGCACCACGCTTTTCACGGCCGTGTTGCCGAGAGTCCAAAGGCAGGCCAGCTGAAGCATGGTGAGGCCGTGTTTCAGGGCGATCGGGCGCACTTTTTCGAGTTTTTCGACGCCGTGCTCGATCCAGTCACCCGGACGATGCGTGCGGTGGTCGCCATCGCGGAACTTATGCCCAGGCTTCACATCATCATGGAACAGGCCGCCGTAATCGACCACGCGGGCCAGGATGTCGACGTTGTTCTTGGCCGCAGCGCCGAGGACGTGCTGGCCCGGCCAAGGCTCGAAGGGGTTAAGGATGATCATGGCCCAGTCCATCCGATCACCGAAGCGCTCAAAGCACTCGATCATGTCGAGGGTGAAGCCGTTGGCAGGTCCAGGGGCGATGCCGAGGCGATCGGTGAGACCGTCGGTTTTGAGAGCGGTGAAGGCGTCCCATACTTTGTCGCTGGTGTAGCTGATGCTGTCCGGGTTGTGCAGCATGAGGAGGTCAAACTTGGAGGTCTGGCAGCGCTCCAGGCTCTTCTCCGTAGCCATCTTGAGGTAGTCGTAGTACTTGTCCGGGCCGCGCAGGGAGGGATCGGTGAAGCGGGGGTAGCCGCGGGAGCCCTGGCGGATGCCTTCATAGATGTCATGCCCCACGATGCCCACGAGGCAGTATTCCTCGCGGGGGATGCCTTTGAGAGCCTCGCCGAGAAGAGCATCTGCGCGCCCCACACCGTACACATCTGCAGTGACGAAGGTGCGCACACCCTTGGCGAAAGAATCGCGCATGAGCTGCATGTAATGCTCCTCGGAGAGCTGCTCTCCATAGTGCATGAAACGTCCGCCGCTCCAGGTGCCGTAGGCTGTTCGTGTGAGGTTCATAAAGGGGTCAGGTTGGGATTTTGAGGGGAAGATACATAACGAGCGAGGCCCGTGTTTCAAACAGGGATCACGCCCGGCAGCGGGATGGCGCAGGATTTGGCAAAATCGGCAAAGAATCAGCCCTGGACCGTTTTGACCAGCAGGTCGGCGATTTTTTCGGCGGAGTTTTTGACCGCGAGCTTCTGCGCCGCCTTTTTCATTTCGCCAGCTTTGCGTGTGTCATTGAAGACGCTGCGAACTGCATCGGCCAGGGTGTCGGCGTTGAGGTCGCTTTCGCCCATGAGCATGGCGGCGCCTGCCTTGTCAAAGATCTCCGCATTGCGGGTCTGGTGATCTTCGGCCGCGTAGGGATAGGGAACCAAGAGGCTGGGAACACCGAAGTAGGCCAGCTCTGACATGGAGGATGCGCCGGAACGTGCGATGGCGAGGTCCGCCACGCGGTAAGCCAGATCCATGCGATGGCAGAAGGCAGCCACGTGCTGCTTGAGCAGGGGGTGTTTGGCATAGACGTCCCGCACCTCCTCGTAGTCGGTGGGGCCGGCGATGTGCAGGACCTGGATGCCCATTTTTTCAAACTCCTCGAGCGCCATGCCGACAGCCCGGTTCACGCCACGTGCGCCCTGACTGCCGCCCATGATGAGGAGAGTGCGCTTATCCTTGTCGAGCTTGAAGAAGGCATGCGGATCGTCGCTGTTCTGCTTGCGCATGCTGCTGCGGATCGGGGTGCCGACGACGCGCACGTCCCCGTGCTTGGGGAAGTGGTTTTTGCAGGCATCAAGGCCACAGAGAACGATGTCGCTGAAGCGGGCATTGAGGCGGTTGGCTTTTCCGGGGATGGCGTTGCTTTCGTGGATGAGGGTGCTGCAGCCTTCTTTGCGACCAGCATACAACGGAGCAAAGGAGGTGAAGCCGCCCATGCCGAGCACCACGTCCACCTGATGGTCGCGAATGATCTTGCGGCAGGCCTTGGTGCCCTGCCAGAGTCCTTTGAGGAAGCCGAACATTTTGGGCGACCACGGCTTGGGCATGGCCAGAAAGGGCATCTTCTCAAACCGAAGCTCCGGGTGCCCCGAAGCAGCCAGGGTGTCGATCTTCTTCTCACTGATAAGGAGGGTCACATCGTGACCACGTGAGGCGAGAACCTCACCGACGGCAATCCCGGGGAACAAATGCCCTCCGGTGCCACCGCACGCGATAAGGGCGTGGATGGACTTCGAATTTTTCTGTTTCACTCAGATTCAAAAGGCTAAAGCTGTGGAGTCCAGCGGCGCTTTCTGCGGATCACGGGAAGCTGATCCCAGGTCAGATGCACGCCCTGGCGATGGATGTTGATCAGGATGCCAACCGCGACCATCGCGGCGACCAGGCTGGACCCTCCGTAACTTACGAAGGGCAGTGGCAATCCCTTGTTTGGCAGCAAAGCAGTGGTCACGCCCATGTTCAAGAGCGCTTCCATGCCTAATAAAAAAGTAAGTCCGGCACCTAAAAGCTTGCCAAAACGGTTCGGCGCGTACGCAGAAACGACCATCCCGGCCATGACCAGCACGGCAAAAGCCAGAACCACCGCCGCCGTGCCACGCAGGCCCAACTCCTCTCCAACCATGGGAAAAATGAAGTCGGTGTGAGCTTCAGGAAGGTAGGAGAGCTTCATGCGCCCCTCCCCCAGGCCGCGGCCTTCCAGACCGCCGGAGCCGAAGGCCAGCTTGGACACCCACTGCTGGAGGCCGAGGTCCTCCCGGTGTTTTTCGAGGTCGAATGTGACCATGATGCGCTCAAAGCGGTTGGGCAGAAACTTGATCCCAGCCACGAGACCGCCGCCGCAGAGCAGCACGATGATGGCCAGGTAGCGCATTTTGGAACCTGCCACAAACATGACCCCCAGCCCTACAGCGGAGGCGAGCAAGGCGCTGCCGAGGTCGAACTCGCAGCCAATCAGGGCCACGACGCCGAGCAGCATGAAGCCGGGCAGCAGAAACCCACGCAAGAAGGTGCGCGTGAGCGTCTGGTGTGTGCCATACCAGCCTGCCAGCGCGATGATCAGTGCGATCTTGGCAAACTCTGAAGGCTGAACACGGAACCCACCCACGCCCAACGCCTGCAGGCCGATCCAGCGGCGGGAACCGTTGATCTTTACTCCAATCATAGGCACGTAGCACAGCGCCAACAGCACGGAAGCCACGATGAGGATGTGCCAGCGCCAGCGCAGCAAGACATTGTAGTCCACCACGGCCATGATCACACATGCCAGACTGGCCACAGCCAGCCAGCCAAGCTGGCGCCAGAGAGTCACGTAGTCCTCACTGCCCTCCTGAGCGACTTCGAAAGTCGTGCTCGCCAGCATGGTGATGCCGAGCGCGATCAGCGACAGCACTGCGAGCATGAAGAGGAGGATGGAGTACTTGGCCATGCAGCCTACGGCGGTGAAGACTGATTATTTTGCAGGGATGACCAGCTTCATGCCATCGCGCATGGAGTTGGGATTTTTGATGTTGTTGGCCTTCTGAATGGCGGCCACGGAGACACCATACTTGGAGGCGAGGCGGTAGAGCGTTTCTCCGGATTTCAACGTGTGGGTGCGGGAAGACGAGGACTTGGCAGCCGTCTTTGGAGGAGCATCAGAGGAGGTCTTTTTAGAGGTCTCCGCTTTTTTGGTGGCTGGGGGGGCCTCGGCGATTTTCTTCAGCATCTGTGTCGGCGGCGGCACCGGGGTGGGCTTTGCCAGCGGCTTGACCTCGGCTTTAGCCGTCTGCTTAGTCTCCTCGCGTGGCTTGGTGGTGTCGGCCTTGGGTGCATTTTCTTCCAAAAGGGAGACAGCGCGTGGATTGGAAGGACGCGGAAGGGCAGCGACCTGAGCAGCCGGGACCGGAGCTGTGGCAGGAGCATCTGCTGCGGCCACCAGCGAGGTGGTGACGGGCGGGGCTTCAAGCGGAGTCAGCGGGGAGATGGGTGCCATGGTGGCGGCGGACAGGCTGGCAGGGGCATCGGCGGGCTTGACTGCCTCGCTGGGCACCTTGGCGGTGGCCGGCGGCTGGTCACGCGTGACTGGGATGGCCTTGGGAGCATCGTCCTTGGCCGCCACAGGCCTGAGCGTTTTGGGATCCACGGGAATGGCGCTGGGCACAGCCTGCTTGGGCACGCGCAAGGTCGTGCCGGGACCAATCTGCAGGCCTTTGTCGATCATGTTCAAGCGGGTGATCTCCGCCTCAGTGGTGCCGAACTTGGCCGCGATGGATTTGATCGAATCGCCCGAGTGCATCTCGTAGTTGTCATACTGCTCCGTATCCGCCACGGCGCGGGCCTGGGCGCTGACGACTTCAGGCGCAGTCACCGGCAGTCCGCTGCTGGAGTTCAGCGCACGTGCAGCCTGAGTGACTGTCTGCTGGGGCTTGTCATCGCTGCCCAGGAAATCATAGATGATGATGCCGCCAATGAGGACCACATGGATGAGCAGCATGACGACAAACATGCGTGCCATGCCGGAGTTGGGCTCGTGCTGGTTCCATTCGCCTTCTTCGGTCACGAGCGCCACGCGGTGGCGGTGCCGCTCACCGTCCATCAGGTTCAGGAGCAGCTTGGCTTCTTTAGGCTTGGGTTTCATCTTCATAACACCTATGGGTCAGGGATTGTCGGGATTGCGTGTATTAAAATTCAATTCAAAGCGGCAACGGCTTCACGGAAGACCTCGCCGCGCTGGGCGTAGCCGGTGTACATGTCGAAGGACGAAGTACCCGGACTAAGGATGATGGCATCTCCAGGCTGAGAGAGCGCGGTGGCCTGCTGCACGGCATCAGCCATGTCTGTGGCGCACTGGCAGGGCAGAAGGTCACCAAATGTCTGTTTCAACTGCTGAGCAATCTCGCCAATGAGCACCATGGCGCGCACCTGCCCGTTGAGTTCGGAACGCAGGGGGGAATAATCGAGTTCCTTGTCCTTGCCGCCGGCGATGAGCACAATCGGACGCTCCTGGGAGCGCAGACAGGCCTCCAGTGCGTGGAGATTGGTGGCCTTGGAGTCATTGATGTACTCGCGGTCATGGAGAGTGCGAACCAGTTCGCAGCGGTGGCGCGGCGGCTCGTAGCTCTCCATCGCCTTGAGCATGTCAGCAAACTGCAGGCCGTAAACGCGGCCGGTCATGAGGGCGGCAAGCACGTTTTCCATGTTGTGCTTTCCACGAAGCTTCAGCCCTCTGGCGCTGCCGATCTTTTCGCCATGGTGATAAAAAGCGCCATCGCGGTAGGTGTAATCCGCCTCCGCACCATAGGCGGAGAAAGTCCAGCGCTGGGCTGCACCTGACGATACGCTTTCCCCGGCACGGACGATGGCGATATCGTCTGCCGTGACGTTTTCAAAGATGCGGGCCTTGGCCTTGTAGTAGGACTCCATGTCCGGATAGCGGTCCAGATGATCCGGGGCGAAGTTCAGCCACAGGCTGGCGCGAGCACGGAAGTCGCGGATGGTTTCCAACTGGAAGCTGCTGATCTCTAGGGCGAGCACGTCGTAGTGAACCCCGCTGGCGACGACTTCGCTGAGGGACATGCCGTGATTGCCACAGGGCACAGACTTCATGCCGCAGCCGTTGAAGAGCGTAGCGATGAGCTCGGTGCAAGTGCTCTTGCCATTGGTGCCGGTGATGGCGGCCAGCGCCATGTCGGTAAGCTGGAAGGCAAACTCCGTCTCTCCTACCAGCGGCACACCGGCATCGGTGAACTTCTTTGGCAACGGCCAGTGCTCATCGAGACCGGGGCTGATGATGACCTTGTCAAAGTCGCCGAGCTTGACGACCAGATCGCGCGCAGGCTGGCCGAGCACGCAACGGAAGTCCTCGACCTGCTTTGCCTTGTCTCCTTCATCAAAGATCGTCACCTCAGCGCCATGCAGGCGTGCAAGACGCGCGGCACCGAGGCCGCTGCGACCAGCGCCGAGAATGGCGAAATGTTGTGAGGCGAAACGCATGAGAATTAACGAAGCTTGAGCGTGGCAAGGCCGAGCATGGCGAAGAACAGGGAGAGCACCCAGAAGCGGACGATGACCTGGTTCTCATGCCAGCCACCGAGCTCAAAGTGATGATGGATCGGAGCCATGCGGAAGATGCGCTTGCCGCGCTTCTTGAAGCTCCAGACCTGCAGGATGACGCTCATGGCCTCCATGACGAAGACGCCGCCAACGAGAGCGAGAACGATCTCCTGTTTACAGCCGATGGCCAGCGAGGCAATGCAGCCGCCAAGCGCGAGGGAGCCAGTGTCTCCCATGAACATCTTGGCAGGATGCGCATTGAACCAAAGGAAGCCGAGGCAGGCGCCGGCCATGGCCATGGCCACGATGGGCAGTTCATTAGCCAGGCTGTTGTGTGCCACGCCGAGGTAGTCGGAGTATTTGGCATTGCCGCAGACATAACCAAACGCAGCATAGGCCAGTGAGGTGGTGATGGAGCAGCCGGTGGCCAGGCCGTCGAGACCATCGGTTAGGTTCACTGCATTGGAAGAACCCACAATGATGAGGGCAAACAGACCCACAGCAAAGAGGTGCATGTCCGTGATCACCGCATCTTTCACAAACGGGATGTACAGAGCGCGGAGGGTGATGCCGTTTTCTCCAGGAACAGCATAAGCGAAAAGAAGACCGGCCACGATGGCCACCGAGGTCTGCCAGACGAGCTTGGTGCGGGCACTGACGCCTTTGGAGTTCTTCTTGCTGATCTTGAGATAGTCATCTCGAAAGCCCAAGGCACCGAGACCGATGGTGGTGAAGAGGACGGTCCACACCATGATATTGTCCCATTTGGCCCAGAGCAGCGTGGAAAGGACGATGGCAGAGAGGATGAGGATGCCGCCCATGGTGGGGGTGCCAGCTTTTTTACCATGGAGTTCGTGCAGCTTGTGCACCTCCTCCGCCGTACGGATGGGCTGGCCGATCTTGAGGGAGATGAGTTTGCGGATCAGGCGATCGCCATACATGAGGGAGAGCGCAAAGGCTGTGAGCGCAGCGCCGCCAGCACGGAAGGTGTGATACTTGAAGAGGTTGAGAATCTTGTACAGAGCAGCGTCATCGCTGATCCATTGATGAGCGATGAGCCATTCCCTGAATTCGTAAAGCCAGTACATCATGAGGCGGAAAAATGCGTGAGGACTTGTTCCATGCGGGCGGAGCGGCTGCCTTTGAGCAGCACCACATCCCCGGTGCGCAGCCACTGGCGCAGATGAGCAGCACAGGTGGCGTGATCGGGGAAGTGTTCGGACGGGACGTTTTTCGAAGCCTCGGTGATCCAGGCGGCCTCGCTGCCGCCGACACTGAAAACGGCGTCCAGTTTGAGAGATGCTGCGAACTCGCCCACCCGGCGGTGCTCGGCTTCAGCGATGGGGCCCAGCTCTCCCATGCGGCCTAGCACGGCCACGCGGCGGCCCTCTCCGAGCGTGCTTAGAGTGCGCAGACCAGCGATCATGCTGTCGGGATTGGCGTTGTAAGAGTCATCGATGAACTGGATGCCATGGACCACCTTGGGCTCGACGCGCCCGCCGGTCAGTTTGACTTGATTCAATGCCTCGGCGACTTCCGCAGGCGCGATGCCCTGACGCCAGCCCATGCAAGCTGCCAAAGCGGCATTTCCCACCATGTGCTCTCCGAGAATAGGGAGGCGTGTTTCGAGCTTCTCACCGCTGAAATCGAGGGTGAAGGTGGTGCCTGTGGCATCGGCGCGCAGATTGGAGGCGCTGACATCTCCGCGACCGACACCGGCCATCGACACGCTGGCCTGGCAGTGGCGGGAGATGACCTCGCTGTACTTGTCGTTGGCGTTCAGAACCACCACACCACCCGCGCGAACGCTGGCTGCGAGAGTGCCTTTCTCCCAGGCGATGGCGTCCTGTGTGCCGAGATGCTCGATGTGAGCCATGCCAACATTGGTGATGATGCCGGCATCCGGGCGCGCGATGTCGGTGAGCACCTTGATCTCTCCAGCATGGTTCATACCCATCTCGGCCACGCAGCACTGGTCTCCTTCACGCAGCGAAAGCAGGGTGAGCGGCAGACCGATGTGGTTGTTTAGATTTCCCAGCGTGGCGCGGGTCTGGCATTTGCGCGCCATAACGGCGGCTGTGAGATCCTTGGTGGAGGTCTTGCCGTTGCTGCCAGTCAGGCCGATGATCAGAGCACCGTGGTGCTGACGATAACCTGCGGCCATCTTCTGCAAAGCCAGGAGGGTGTCTCCCACCTCGATGACGGCACAAGGCAGCGCCCCCCAGGCAGGATTGATTTTGCTGACGACCACTGCAGCCGCTCCTGAAGCAGCCACCTGCGGGATGAAATCATGCGCATCGAACCTGTCTCCCACCAGCGCCACAAAGACCTCGCCAGCGGTGATCTTGCGGGAGTCGGTGTTTACGCTGGTGACCAGACACGCACCATCCCCTCGCAGCGTGCCTGCTGCGAAACCGGCAAGTGTCTGGAGTGGAACCGGGATCATCGGTCAAATCGATCGGGGCGGTCTGGGCGATCAGGACGGTTGAAGCCTCCGCGCATGGCTTCACGTTCGGCGGCTTTCTCCTCGCGCTCGGCTGCACGTTCGGCCTTGAGCTGGTGGAGATATTGACGGGCAACCTTGCGGTCATCAAAGGGATGCTTCTTGCCCTGAATGTCCTGATAGTCCTCGTGCCCCTTGCCGGCAATGAGGACGATGTCCCCTTCCCGGGCATGCTGCAGAGCGGTCTGGATGGCCTCACGACGGTCCACGATGACTGCGTGCTTCTGCGGACGGGCAAAGCCGGCCTTGGTGTCGTTCAAAATCTGCACCGGATCTTCGGTGCGTGGATTGTCGGAGGTGAGTACGCAGATGTCGCTGCCAGCCTCGGCGGCGGCGGCCATTTTGGGGCGCTTGCCACGATCGCGGTCTCCACCGCAACCAAACACAGTGATGAGGCGGCTAGGGCGCAGCGCACGTGCGGTGCGCACGGCGTTTTCGATGCCGTCCGGGGTATGTGCGTAGTCTACAAAGACCTGGAAGCGGGTGTTTTCAGACACGCGCTCCATGCGCCCAGGCACCTGCGGTGCGTTTTGCAGGTGCTTGATAGCCTCGCGGAGGTTCAATCCCACGCCCTGAGCGGCGGCAAGTGCGCCGAGCGCGTTATACACATTGAAGTCGCCGATCAATGGCAAGCGCACCAGGAAGCTGCGGCCTTTGGCCTCCAGCTCAAAGGTGGTGCCGGTGAGATCGTAACGCACATTGACGGCACGGTAGTCACAACCCACGCCGAAGCCGAAGCGGACCACACGCCCGGTGTGCTCAAAGCGCTGGATGAGCTTGCGCCCCCAGGCGTCGTCCGCATTGATCACCAGCGTGGAACGAGAGGAGGATTCTGCCGTGATCTGGAAGAGACGCACCTTGGCCTCGAAGTACTTCTCCATCGTTCCATGGTAGTCCAGGTGGTCCTGGGTCAGATTGGTGAAGATGGCGGCGGCAAACGGAAGACCGAATACGCGGTCCTGGTCCAGCGCGTGGGAGGACACCTCCATGGCGCAGGCGCGACAGCCATTGTCACGCATGCTGCCCAGCAGGCCCTGGATTTCGAGAGACTCGGGCGTGGTGTGGGTGGCAGGCACGTGCTCTCCCCCACCCAGATCATAAAACACGGTGCCCAGCAGACCGCTGCGCATCTGTGCGGCATTGAAGAGGTGATGAAGCAGGAAGGCCGTGGTGGTCTTGCCATTTGTGCCCGTGACGCCAGCAATGGTCAGCGCCTTGGCAGGGTGGCCATTGAGCGCGGCGGCGGCCTGAGCCAGGGCGATGCGGGAATGGCGCACGTGCACCCAGGGGACGGTGCAGTCTTCGGCCGGTGCCTGCTCCGAGATGATAGCGGCGGCACCGAGCTCGATGGCCTTGCCAATGTAGGCGTGGCCATCGGCATGCGTGCCACGGATGGCCACGAAGGCGATGCCGGGACCAACATTACGAGAGTCGTAGGCAAGCCCTGTAATTTCCGTGTCCAAGCTGCCGGAGACGGCGGGCTTGTCGAGATGGGGGATGAAGTCGCGCAGCTTCATTGTGCGCCTCCTTTCACCGCCACCTTCACAGGGCGTTCGTTGCGGATGGCCAGATGGTCGAGAGTCTCGCGCACAACCTCAGCGAAAATCGGAGCCGCCACGCGACCGCCACGGATCATGGCGGCGCTTTCGGCCTTGGGATCGTCCAGCATGACGAGGCAGACGAGCTTGGGGTTGTCGATGGGGGCCATGCCCACAAAGGAGGTCAGGTAGGAACCGTCAATATAGCGCCTCTTTTCAGGATCATAGCGGCGGGTGGTGCCGGTCTTGCCACCGACGCGGACATCGGGCAGAGCGGCTCGCTTGCCGGTGCCTTCGAGCACGACTCCTTCGAGGAAGTCGCGCAGGGTAGCGGCGGTCTTGGCGGTGCAGACCTGCCAGACCGGACTGGGCTCGAGAACTTCGGCTTCTCCGTTGGGTTTGACAATGCGGTCAATAAGCCGCGGCTTCATAAGCACGCCCCCGTTGGCAATGGCGCCGTAGGCCATGCACATTTGCAGGGGGGTGACTGAGACTTCGTATCCAATAGGCATGCGTGAGTAGGTGGTGTTGCTCCACTTGCCGGTATTGAGGTAGCCGGCTTTCTCGCCGACGAGGCCGATCCCGGTGGGAGCACCGAATCCGAACCTGCTGGCATAGTCCAGCATCATGTCCTGTCCAACACGTTTGCTGATTTTGTACATGCCAATGTTGCTGGAGTGCACGAGCACTCCCTTGACGGTCTGCATGCCGAGGGGCTCGTCGTCGCTGAGCTTCACCTTCCGCACCGGGTCTTCGTAGTGCATGTTGCCGCAGTCGATCATCTCTCCTGCGGTGATCTTGCGGTTGTCCAGCCCGGCCGCCAGGGTAACGACTTTGAAGATGGAGCCGGGTTCGTAGGGCTCGGCAATCACATGGTTGGTCCAGGTGCTGGCCTCGGGGTTGTTGACGTCCCGGTGCGGGCGCGCCGCCATGGCCAGTACGGTGCCGGTGGCAGGCTCGGTGACGACAATAACCGCACGGCGGGCATCGTAGGTCTTCCAGGCGCGCTCGCAGATGGCCTCGACGTTGTCCTGCAACTGCATGTCAATGGTGAGGTGCACATCGCTGCCGTGCTGGGGATCGGTGGCCTGACCACGGTAAGAGGGCAGCTCATGGCCGGATTTGTCGCGCTCGATCAACTGCTCTCCTGGCACGCCGGTGAGCCTGGCATCCATGAGCTTTTCGACGCCCCAGCGGCCTTTGTTGCTGGGGTCGGTGTCTCCCAGCACCAAGGAGAGGCGATCCTGGGCGGGAAAGCGGCGTGCCACGGTGGGGCGCATGTGAATGCCGAAGATGTGCTGGGTCTTGAAGAGATCAGACCACTCCTTGGCGGTCTCCACGTCCACCTGTTTGGCCAGCACGATTTCAGGTTTGTCGGTGGCCAGCTGGGCGCGGATCTCCTTCTCCGTCTGTGGCAGGATGCCATCCAGCACCTTGGCGACGTGGTCATGGTAGGCGTTGATGGTTTCTGCGTCGGTCAACTTCTCGCGCAATTCGAGAGCTTTCACTCCCTGGATGGCAGCCAGATGGTGGCGAACGGTGACGATCTCCCGCAGGTGGGTGCGGTCCGTGTAGAGCTCGCGCACGTCTTCGTCGTGGGCAAGGTATTCACCGCTGAGATCCTTGATAGCGCCACGATGCGCGGGCAGAACGATGTGGCGCTGATACTTTTGAGCCGCCAGAGCGGCCAGGCGCGGAGACTCCTTGATCTGAATGACCGCCAGACGCCAGGTAACGAGAGAAAAGCCCGCCAGCAGCACAAACAGCAGCAGCAGCATGCGGCGACAGACCGGGCGATCCCGGCGGAGCTGGATTTGACTTGGCAGCGGCTGGCTCACTAGTGCTTGGGAATGATTTGGGCGACGGAGGGATCAGGGGCCGGTGCCGGCGCTTCGGCCTTGGGGGGCTCTGCGGGCAGAGGTTTGAGGAAAAGAATGCTCTGCTTGGTCAGCGGACGAAGGAGGGTGCCCACGCTGGTGAGGCGCGGCTGCACGCGATCGCGCGTGAGCATGGTTTCGATGCGGTTATTCAACGCGAGGATTTCGGCATTGAGGAGACGCATCTCGGACTCGACCTTGCGCTGCTCTTCGCCAATGGCCCGCACGCGGTTCTTGCTAACGACGATACCCAGACCGACGAGCGCCAGGGAGGCGACGACGATCAGGATGGCCGTGAGCGTGGAGAGGCCCAGGCTGTTGCGATAGCGGTTGCGCTGACGTGGGTTCATTCGGGCAGACGTTCGGCGACACGCAGCACCGCGCTGCGCGCACGTGGGTTGAGTTCGATCTCCTGCGGCGTGGCCTGCACGGGCTTGCGGGTGATGAGCTTGAGCACGCAGTCGGGGTTTTTGCGTGCCTCCGGCCATTCCGGGCGGTCAATGTAAGGGGCGGAAAGATGCTGCAGCGTTTGTTTGACGATCCGGTCCTCCAGCGAGTGGAAGGAGATCACCGCCAGCCTGCCGCCGGGCTTGAGCCAGCGCGGGGCTGCGGCCAGAAAATCATGCAGTGCGGCTAGCTCGTCATTCACCGCGATGCGCAGTGCCTGAAAGACCAGCGTGGCAGGATGGCGTTTGCCGCGCTTGGGAGAGGCGGAGGCAACGATGTCTGCGAGCTGGAGCGTGGTGCGGATGGGCGCCAGGCTGCGGGCCTTGAGGATGGCGCGCACGATGCGCCGTGCGTTGTTTTCCTCCCCGTATTCAAAGAAAATGCGCACGAGCTCGGCTTCCTCGTATGTGTTTACGATGTCGGCGGCGGTGCGCGGTGACTCGGTGTCCATGCGCAGGTCCAACGGGCCGTCCCTCATAAAAGAGAAGCCGCGTGCGGCATCGTCCAGCTGATGGCTGGACACACCGATGTCCACCAGCATGCCATCAAAACCTGACACTCCAGTCTCCTCAACGATCTGAGGGAAATTGCGGAAGTTGCCACGAAGGGCACAGAACTGAGCGGCAAAGGGTTTCAGGCGCTCTGTGGCATGCCTGAGCGCATTGAGGTCCTGATCCATGGCCACAACGCGTGCCCCATGCTGGAGCAAGGCTTCTGAATGCCCACCACCACCCAGTGTGCCGTCGAAAAAAAGCTTGCCTGGAGCAGGCTGAAGGAGTTCCAGGACCTCGGACAGAAGCACAGGGGCATGGTAGAAAGGAAGATTCCGCACGGTCGATTCAGGCGGAGTTGGTTCGGGGATCTCCCCCCCTCCCCCAGCCCCCTGACGTGTCACCAATGTGCCACGTCCCCAAGGCATGAGGTCATCCATGGCGTCTTTGGCTCCAAACCACGCCCATGCTCCGACCTGAGAAAATCCAATGATTCTGGAAATCTCAGCCAGCATGCTTTGTACCAACGACCTATCCGCATACCCAGTGGGTTCAGGAAGAGGACGCAGCAGCGGAAAACCGATGTGGGAGAGCGCGTTCATGATTTATACGGGTCTACTGAGCTGCCAGACAGGCGAAGTGTGACAGAAAAGCCGCAAACCTAAAATTCTAACTAATCTTTATAATCTAGAGGTCCGTCTGTTGGCAATCGCCTATTTCAGAATTTTCGCCTCTTATAGAATTACTCGAATGCTGTTCATTCGATCAGGCATAGGTTCTAGAGATACCTTCAAAGACAAGCGTCTTGCGCGACTCAGAAAGCCAAACCTGAAAACCAATTTCAGCCGCAAGCCTACCCAGCCCTAGAATCCTGATCCCTCTTAAAACGGCCACACTCCCACTCAGCCTCCTTAATATTTGCGATTCCTCACCCAAGAGGAATCTCGACAGAGGGCCGGAAGTATTGCTAGCCTCACGGAAATTGAAACAATTCCGACCCGTAAATCACTATGGCTAAGAAACCTGCTCCCAAGAAGGCACCGGCTAAAAAGCCTGCTGCTTCCTCCAAATCAGCCATAGCGACTAAGAAACCGAAAGCTGCTCCTCCAGCAAAGAAGCCTGCCAAGCCAGCGCCCAAAGCGGCACCGGCAAAAAAAGCCGCCCCCGTGAAACCTGCGCCAACTCCTGCCCCTGTGCTAAAACCCGTCTTTGAAGCACCGGCGCCCAAGCCAGCGGTAGTTCCTGTAGCAGCAGCCAAGCCTGCTGCGGTCAAAGCACCTGCACCCGGAGCCACGGCGCTCACCATCGCCGCTCAGGCCTCTGCGGGTGCCGCAGCCAATGGCAACACGCATCCGGCCAACATCCTCGTGCTGGTCAGCAGCGGTGGATGGCCGGTGACGGATCTGACGAAGGACCACTTTACGCTGATGGAGTACTTTGAAGTGCCAGGCCAGCAGGCCCCTTTCAGCAACAACATCACCTCTTTCCGCAATGCGGGCACGGGTGCCTACCTGCTGCAGGTGAAGCCGATCAATGGCGCTCCCTGGCGCAGCGGCCACCACCTGGCCCAGATCCTCATCTCCTCTGCGGATGACCGTCAGGGACAGGGAGCGGTGAAGCTGATCATCCGCTGATTATTCAGACTGCTCTTTCTTTATCGACAGCTCATGCGGCTCCGCTAGCATGCGCGGCATGAATCGCCGCACCTTCCTCGCGCAGTCTCTCGCCGCCACCGCCGCAGCATCGCTCTCCCGCGCTGCCACGGGATCCAAACTAGCCATCGGCCTCGACCACTTTGCCGTACGCGCCACGGGATGGAAGGCGGGCCAGTTTATCGACTATGCTGCGTCTCTGAAGCTGGACACGATGTTCATCTCGGAGCTGCCTATCTTTGAGAACTTTGAAGAAGGGTATCTTAAAGGTCTCAAAGAACAGGCAGACCGCGCCGGGATCAAACTCTACGTGGGCACCGGCTGCGTCTGCAACACCTCCAACCGCTGGAAGGACACCTACGGCACGGCGGAGGAGCACCTGAGCCTGACCATCCGCATCGCCAAGACGCTGGGCTCTCCGGTGGCGCGCTGCTATCTTGGCGATCAAAAAGACCGTTCGGGTGATGGTGGCATCCAGAGACACATTGAATCACTGGTCAAAACCATCAAAGCCTGCCAGTCCAAGGCTGAAGGAGAGGGCATCAAGATCGCCGTGGAAAACCACGCGGGAGATATGCAGTCTCATGAACTGAAGGCGCTGATCGAGGCAGCAGGAAAAGGCTATGTGGGAGCCAACATCGACCCCGGCAACGCGGTCTGGGCTTTGGAGGAACCACTGATGCATCTCGAAGTGCTCGGGCCTCTCACGATCTGCAGCAGCGTGCGTGACAGCATGCTGTGGGAAGATGAAAATGGAGCGGTGGTGCAGTGGACCGCCGTGGGTGATGGCATCGTGGATTTCAAAGCCTATGCCAAACGCTTTGCAGAACTGGCTCCAGGCGTGCCGCTGCAGGTGGAAACGATCTCGGGATTTGCCCGGCCCTTCGCGTGGAAGAAAGACGAGTTCTGGAAGATCTTCCCCAACCACCGCGACACGCCGATGTTTAAAGCCTGGCTGGACATGGCCAAGCGCGGCCACAAGATCGACAGCTTCAAAGCTCCCGAAGGTCCCAGTAAAAAGGATGCTGAGATCGCCTACCAGAAGGGCGAAGCCGAGCGCAGCTTTGCCTGGCTGCGTGCTAATGCGTAGATCGTTTCTTCTGAGGAAGAATATCCGCCTGATCTAGCGAGCACAGTGGCTCCTATTTCGAGGCGGGCTCATTCCATTCTACACCGAAGGATTCATCCGTGAGCGTTTTGAGAAACGCCACGAGAGCGGCCTTGTCCTCGACCGTGAGGCCGAGGCCTTGGTTGCGCAGGTGTTTGGCCAGATTGGGGTCCAGCGTTGAGCTTGCTCTCACACCGTGATCGTAATGCTCAATGACCTCCTCCAGTGTGGAGAAGCGGCCATCATGCATGTAGGGTGCGGTGCGCGCCACATTACGCAAACTGGGCACCATGAAGCGGCCGCGGTCCGTTGGCTTGCCACTCACTTGAGCCAGGCCTTCGTCCTGTATGCCCGCATCGTCATCGAGGCCGTTGTTGAGAAACTGGCTGTTGCTGAACTGAGCACCGCCGTGGCAGTGAAAGCAGTCGCCGCCCTTGATTCCATGACCTGGATCGCTCTCGGTAAAGAAGAGGGTGAAACCGTGCTTTTCCTGCTCTGTGAGTGTAGCTTTGCCGGAGACCATGCGATCCATTTTTGAGTCTGCGGAGATAAGGGTGAGCAAGTACTGCTCCATGGCGCGTGCCATGCGGTCTGGCGTGATTTCATCGCTGCCAAATGCCCGCTGGAACATTGGCTTGAGATCATCGATCTTTGTCAGCACGTGGTCGAGTGTCTCGTGCATTTCTGCGGGGTCCTGAATAGGACGGAGGGTCTGATCTCTCAGAGTTGGGGCGCGACCATCCCAGAAGAAGGAGGATTTCCACGCGAGATTGAAAAGCGGCATGGCATTGCGCTTCCCTAACTGGCCCTCCGCACCGAGACTGAAGCGGCGTGGATCGCTGAATGCAGCCTTGGTATCGTGGCAGCTGGCGCAGGACTGGGTGTTGTTGATGGAAAGCCGCACATCGTGAAACAAGCGGTCGCCGAGGCTGACACCTGCCACGGTGAGCGGATTGTCCGCCGGAAAATTCACCGCCGGGAAATGAGGCGGTATCTTGGCGGCGATCAACGGGGGCTTCCAACTGGCATCCGCTGCAGGTCTTTGTTTCGGCGAGAGATCAGGCTCCAGACGCACGATGCCGAAGGCGCGTACGGCATTGTCCGCGATGCGTTCCGCCAGACCGCCATCTTCGCCGGAGTGCGTGGAGTCGGCCTTGCTGATCTCGATGGCATGCGCTCCGGAGAAGAAGCGGTCCGCATGCAGGCTGAGCGTGAGCAGCTGGTCATTGCGCAGGTCCATTGCCAGCGGCACCTCCACCGTGGCGCGGCATTTCTGCCCGGCCAGATGATAGGAGTAGCCACCGAGCTTTTCATCTGGCTGGCGATAGCGCCCCTCAATGGCGAGAAAGATGTACTGCCCACGCCAGCTCCAGTGCAGTTGATTGACCTCCGGGTTCAACGGGTGACCCGCAGGCCACGAGGCGGCATCTTGGTGGTCGGCCGCGTCATCCAGCCCCAAGTCAAACCTCAGTGCGCGGTACACCGCAGGGGGGATGCCATCGAGCACGAAAGACAGCTTCTGCCTTCCTACATCCACCGTTGCCACCCAGTTCTTCGCGCCGATCCATCCGCCATCCTCCCGCTGCAGCTCTGCATGCGAAAGCAGCATTGCGATGCGAGACACAGAGATTACTTCTCCAGTCGCATTTTTTAAACCGGCTGCATCAAGCACGAGCGGCTTCCCTTCCCAGCGCGGCTCAATGCGTACCGTGAGCTGCGACGCCGCTAAAGCCGGCTGCCTCAAGCCAAAGACAAGAAGCAGAAACACTAGGACATGCACGGGCAGGCGTAGCCTCATGCGGCAAAATACCGGCGGAGAGATGCGTGGCAAACGCGCGCGCATGATTTTGTCTCCTTCCTGGAACCCACGGCCGCTTCGCCGACCCGCAGCGCCCAAAGTCTTTTCTCCTCCTGCTTGCATGCCAGCAGGGCCACGCTTATAAAAACCGGCATCAGGACCACGCGTGGATAGCTCAGTGGTAGAGCGGCTCGTTTACACTTCTTGCGAGGCCGTTTCCCTGGGGTGGACAGGATTGGACAAATGCCCATTTCACTAGGGAAAGTGTCTTTTGGCGGAAGGCTCAAAAAGACAGGTTTTCTGTCGTCGGGGGCAACATTGGGGGTAACAGAACTCCGCACTTTTTCCAGCGGAGTGCGGCGTGAGAGATTCGAACTCCCGACCAACTGCGTGTAAAGCAGCCGCTCTACCACTGAGCTAACGCCGCTTGTTTTGAGCCGCGCAAAACTGCGGCACGTTCGCAGTCATGGCAAGAGCATAATTCGGAAGATCGCGAAGTGGCGTGACGTGGTGGAATTTGCCAGCCTAGCTTGGCAAACTCAACCCCGCCCCTTCTGCTTTGCTCGGAAGACGTGTGTTCGACACGATCTCAACGCCTTTGGCTTGTTCAACCAGCGCCGCGAAAGCTGCTTGGGTTTGCAGCTTCTTTTTTTCATCGTCGTTTAGCTCAAGTTTGGTTTCGCCATCTGGCCTTTGAGTGGTGCTTTGCACCTTCACTTCAATCGGTTTGGGCAGTGGTTTGAATGAAGACTCAAGGAACTGCCCGATCCCTTCCGGGGTTTGCATGTTGTCAGGAACGGGAACGCTCTCGGTGAGCGTCAATTTGCCATTGCCATCCATGCGCCCTTTGAAAAGCATTGTCTGGCCGTGCTCGTTGGTCAGGCTGACGATGCGGAAATCGTCTCCAGTTTCAGCGTTTACTCCCACGCGCTCCGTCAAAAACTTCTTTCGCCCTTCTGGGGTATCAAGACCGGCTAGGTGAATGGCTCCCGCTTTCAGAGCAGTGGGAGCGGACTCCTCTCTCAAAAGGTGTCTCTGGAGCATCCCCACCACAGAGTCTAACGCGTCGGCAAGCACGCTTCGTGCCCCAGAAGCCGACTGATACTCTGCACTCAGAGCGCCTGCCTGATTGACTGCGCTTACCACCGCATGTTTGTCGTATGCAGTGAGGTCGAATTTCCCGTCACCCATTTTACCCCCCTCTTCATCATTTAGCCCACTGGCAGAACATCCAGCATAGCGCACCCGCGTTAATTTTGCATTACACTGGCGCAAGCCATTGATTGGGATGCATTTTGCATCCCCTGGGCCGCTCTTGCGGCCCGTCGGGGTGGTGTGGGCGGGCAAATCCAAAAAGTATTCCGCAGAGCGAGCAAGCGAGCGGCGCGTCTGCCGGGAAAATCCGCTGCCCCTATCGGGGCAGTGCTTCCATGTGCAGGTGCAGCTTTCGGTCATTGGCCATCCGGCACGAGAGCGAAACGGCGCGGCGGTAGCTGAGGCAATGATAAACCGTTGTGCGCGGCTGGCGGTCTTGTGTCGAGATGACGGCGACACGCCACGCGGGGCGCTGCCTTCCGTTCACGGTTGCGGCCCCCTTGTGGGGGCCGGTCATTTTGACGAACGCATTCATGGGCGGGCGTCCTCCTGCGCAAGGTTCAAGATGTAGTTGGCGGCTTTCTGCGCCTGCGATGCGGCGCGGATGATCCAGCCTTTAGCGTCCTTGCTTTGCAGGGCGTTAATCCAGCCTTGCAGGTAGGCGGCGGAGTTGGTGAGTTCGTCCTCAATGATGCCAGCATGGGCATTCAGGAACGAAGCGGCCATTTCTGCTACAAGCTCTTCCTCGGCGTAGGTCTTGCGAGCGGTGTCGCCGTCGGCGCTGATGCCGCGATTCTCCAGCAAGGTCTTGCGGGCAAGGCGTGAAGCATGGCCGGTGCTGTGGGCCAGCTCATGAAAAAGCGTGGAATAATACGCCTCCTCGCCTTCAAAAAATCGCCCCTCTGGCATGTGGACGCTATCGGTTGCGGGACGGTAGCAAGGAACCGCTGCCCCCTCGCGGATGGCTGGGGCGCTCGGCATGGCTGCCACGATGGCGCGGGCGCGGTCGGTCTTATCGGAAAGGGAAAGCTCCGGCAGGTTCTCAGGCGTGGGGAACTCGATGCCCTCAATCTGCGAAGCATGAAACACGGTGTAAGCCCTCAAAAAGCGGCGTGTCTCGCCCTCGCCTTCCTCGGCATGGCTGCCCTCGTCCTGCTTGTTGTAGGTGCCATACTTCACCACAAGCGAACCTTTCTCTCCCTTGCGGACGTGTCCGCCAAGCTCCTTTGCCTGAATGAAGGTCAGGAAAAACGGGGACGTGCAACGAAGGCTGCCCAAAAGAAAGACGTTAATCCCCTGATAAGCTCTGCCGGTGGCAAAGTTGCGAGGAAACCCAACCTTTGAAAAGTATGGCGATTTCCACGGGATGACCCCGGCTTGTAGTTGGTCGATGATGCGGTCTGTAACCTGTGTGTAGATGTCTGATTTCATGATGATTTCTCCTGTTTCGGTTTTGCGAAAAGCACTCACGCGCGCGCAAAACATGAGTGCCAAAAGCCGGAGGAACGGGCGGGCAGTCACAGGGAGGCTCCAAAGGAGGGTGCCCTTTAGGGACAGCCTTTGGATGCCCTTGACGGACCGAACGTCTGGAGGCATCAGAGCCGCCTGATTATGAGGGCGGCGTTACTTCACGCGGCCTAGCGTGGACTTTGCTGGCACGGAGGCGGTTTCAGCGCAGTCGCAGTGAAACGGAGCGAAGCTGAGGACGCCTTGGTGCGCTTAAAGGGTGGAACTGGCAGGGTTCATGAAGAAGACGCGGGTCGGCCCATGCCGACGAAAAGCGGCGTTTCGTGAATGGTGCCAGGCGGCAGGATAAAACCACCTGCGCAGCATGGCGGGATTGGGAAAGCGCAGCGGCCAATACCCGCCTTGCTGCCTGATCGGTGGACGGGGAGCAAGCTGGCCTTGGGGACGGATGCGCCGCGAGTGACGAAGGAGGGAAAGCGGGCGCAGTCACGCCGCAAGGCTTCGGCCAAAAGGTGGGCTTGCTCGCGGCGGGTGGTGCGGAGCTGAGGGCGTTACGGGACACCTCCCGTTAGAATGGGTAGCGCCGCACGCAGTAGGCGCGAGGGAAAGGCTTTTCCCGCCCTCTCTCACTCCACGTTGTATTCATCATCAGGAATGTGCGCCACCTCCGTAACGTAGTATTCGAGACGATTCACAAATCGGCAGCCGTTAACGATAACTGCATCGCCAGAATCAGGGCAGTCAACCAGCGTCCAGATTTTATTGGGGGCCTGCGTCTTGAGGAATTCCCAATCGTCATGCGTATCGAAGGCAATGTGGTCAGTGCCGGGTTTGGTGATGGGCTTGAACTGGTCGAACCATACGCCGTAATCGAGCTGAATGAACGTCATGGGCCTACTCTCCCTTCGCTTTAGTTTTGAGAGCTTCGGCAGCCTCCAGCCACTCTTGCCCAAGTATCTCTACGTCTGGGTCGTTCAATGCCCATTCGAGCACATGCAGCAGTTCCAGTTCTAGTTGAGTCAATTGCATGATTCGTCTCCTTTTCAGTGTTGAGGCTGCGCCTATCGCGGCCTGATGGCCTAGCCAGAAAGGCCCCATGAGGCGGGACGGAGTGAACCGATCACAGCGGAGAATTGGGGGAGACCTTCAGGGGGAACCTATTGTCCGCTTGAACGGACTGACGGGGACTTTAGCGATGCCATAAACAGGCACGATTGCGCAGGCGTCGGCAGAGGAGACGCACATGCTGTTGCATTTGAACGTGCTGGGCAGTGAGCTTGAAGCGCAGCGGAGAGAGAAGCTGCCGGGCAACCACTTCGGGAGGCATGGGAAGCAAGCTGGCCGTTGGAACGGTAAAGCCGCAGGCCCGTCCAGCGGTGGGCTTGCTCGCGGCGGGTGGCGCGGAGCCGAGGGCGTTACGGGACACTTCCCGTTGGAATGGGTAGCGCCGCACGCAGTAGGCGCGAGGGAAAGGCTTTTCCCACTAAACGCAGGGATTTGAAAACAAGAACCCCCGCCCGGTGGATACCGGGCGGGGGTATGCCGAGCTAATACTCGCTCGGCAACATCATCACGTTGTTCGTGAAGTAGAGAGAGATTTCATCCAGTGGGAAATCGGTGAATTCGATTTCCTTGGAGAAGACGATTCGGCCATTGCCATCGTCGCAGGCCAGTGTGGCGGCGTGGTCAGCATTGACCTTCAGACGCCACGTCTGGAACTCTTCGGCGGTGACGGCTGGGATGGATTGAGCGAAAGCGATCTCATCAACCAGCCAGTAGGCACCGCCTGCCTCTGCGACATGCTGAACACCATCGGTGTAAAGCACGTTGCGTGCGAGGCCGTGGCGATACCACTGGTCGGTTCCGGTGAATTGGCGAAGATCGGCTTTGCTGAGTGTTTTCTGTGTCATGTTTGGCTCCTTGTTTATTGATTGCCCCATTGCGGGACAGCGGTTCAAGGAGCTGGGGTCATGAGGCTGGCGGTCATGCCCCGAACACGGGAGCGCAGCGAATGGAGCGGGCACGGGGTTGACGGCCAGACGGCCCCAGCCAAAACCGCGCCCCAGGCCGCAAGGGCAAAAACAAGGAGCCGCACAGAAAGCACGGAGCCGAACCAGAGCGTCAACGGACCGACGCAGAGAGCCACTGAGGGCGTTACGGGACACCTCCCGTAATGGGTAGCGCCCCACGCAGTAGGCGCGAGGGAAAGGCTTTTCCCGAATGAGTTATGTATCGAGCATGTCCCATTCGTCACCTAGCGCCCATCGAAGTGCAGAGAGCTTTCCGTTAATCATTCCCCACTCAAAGTCATCCCAAGGCCCGAGATTTTCCAAGCCATATTTCTTCTCAACTTTCCGCGCAGATTTCTTCGCGCCCTCCCATATGTCTCGCTGAATAGTTGTCTCCCGTGGGTCTCTAGCCGGGTAGGCTTCTTTGGCGACAATTTTAATCAAGCCACATTCAATCTTCTCTCTGCGAATTTGGTGACGATTATACCAAACCTTGTCGATTAGCTCTTCAATAGAATCAAGGATTTCGCTCAATTGCCTTGGCTCTTCGGTCCACTCGTGCTCCATCATCAAATCTGACACCATCACAGGTTGCACACGTTTCAACGCCTCGGTGAGCTTGATGAAGTATAAGGATTTAATTTTGCTGAAGTAGTTGGAGAAGTCGGGGTGTGGCAATCGATGGTCAGCGTTGGGATGGCTGAAGTCTTTGGTGTTGTGTGTCACGAAGGCAAAACGCAAGCCCCTATTGGCAGCGGAAAGCATGTCCCCGTATATCTCCATCAGCATCGCATCCGCCATGCTGTTGCGTTGTGTGTGAAATGGAGCCTTTTTGGCAAGCGCCCGTTCGGCAGCTCGCAGCTTCACGGCGTCTGACACTCCCACCATCTCGGCAGCATCAAATAGCTTCTCTAAGCGTCCAATCGACTCAATGGCGCTTTCCCCCATGCTGGGCAGCCTGAAATCGAGGTCGCTGAGCTGTTCTAAAACGATTCGCTTCGTTTTGCCGCCACCAAGTAGCTCAACTGCTTGCTTAGCTCTCTTGAGGGTGCTTGACAGGCTACGCTGGCTGTCCTCCACAATGCGAGCCTTATTACGGGTGAATTCATCACGAACGATGGTCGGCACAATCAGTGTAACCTGCTTTTGCCGGACCAGCTCCTCCAAAACGCCAATAGTAGCCTGCTGCTGGTGGTCCTTTGCCATGTCAAGCCAGACACAGGTATCAATTAGCAGTTTGAACATATGAACTTCCTTAATGTGGAGTGGACACCAGTTGCGAGAGCGTCCGAATGTCAGGTGCGGAGATCTTCAATAAACTCTGACGCAGGCGATATGCCCGTAATTAAAAGCTGGTCGCGAGCGCGGGTGCAGGCGACGTAAAGAAGGTGCCGCTCTGTGTTGTAAACCTCTTCAAGGTCGGCGTCATCGGAAATGGACTCGATGCGTTCCTGCAACGGCAGAACCTCATCGTCGCAGGCCATGACGGCCACTGCCCGGAACTCAAGCCCTTTGGCAAGGTGCATGGTGCAAATGGACGCAAAGCCGCTGGTTGTCTCCACTTGTTCATCAAGCGTCTTGAAGGGAATTCCTGCTTTTTGAACCGCCTCGCGGGCACGTTCCAATTGGGCCTCGGAGCGAACGAAAATGCCGAATTCGTGAGGGGCAATCCCCTCGTCCTTGCGAGCGGTGAGCCAATCGGCAACAGCCACTATTTCCTCTTCTTCGGTCTTCAGGATGCGGATGTCAGGCGGTGGACCGTTGAAAACTGACACCGTTTCATCCCTTTGCTCCTTGTTCCCGTCCACGTCGCTAATCTCAGGACCAAGCAAGCGGTCGGCCTGGGTGCGGATTTGATGCGAGGTTCTGTAGTTGATTCGCAGGTTGCGAGAGCGTCCTCGAATATCCACGCCAAGAGCGAGCCACGAAAAAGGCTGCTGGAAAATCCGCTGCCCAAGATCGCCAGCGAAGAAAAGAGCATCGGGGCGTTTAGCTCCGATGGCTGCAAGAAACCGCAGATGTGCGATGCCGATGTCCTGGGCCTCGTCCACTACGGCAAAGTCAAAGGGTGGGTTCTTGTCTTTGTGAATGGCTGCTGCCAGTTTCGTAAACATCTCTGAGACAGTGACCAGCTTGCGGGCAGCAAGCTGGGAACGGACATTCTCGAAGATTTGCCAGAGAAGCGCCCGTTGCGCTTCCGGCAAACGTGTCTTGCGGCCAAGCCGGACAACATCCCGATAAGACTCCCATGTGTTGAGCTGCCATGCGTCAACGATCTGCTCCCATTCGGATAAAAGGAACTGGCTGCTGAACTTGTGGCCGGCAACGGCTTTGGACGCTTCGGCGATGATTTTCAGAATATCCGAGCGCGAGGCAATGTTTGCCGTTCCGAAGTGCGCTTTGTAAAGGCGGCTGCCAATCGCCTCGATGGAGTGGACTTCTAGCCGCTCCGCAAGGCGAGGCTCGTTGCTGATAAGCCTGCGCAGCTTTGAGCGAAGCGAGTTCGCCAAGATGTGCGAGAACGTCGTGAGCAGCACCCTGGCGTTGGGATTGTTGCGAGCCAGAAACACGGCGCGATGAACGGCAACGATGGTTTTGCCTGTTCCGGCAGAACCAGACACACGGGCTGGGCCGCTGTAATTGCGCTCGACTGAATGCCGCTGGTCGGGGTGAAGGAAGACAGACCACTTGTCCCAAGGGAATTCGAGCGCCCTTTCCAACTCTTCGACGTTGGACATCACGCGGAAACGGCGCTGTGCGTCTGGATGCTCGAACGGATTTGCCGTGACAGGAGCGGTCTGCGGAATGCGAGGTTTCCCACCTGTGGCGAGTTCCAGCAATGCCTCTGCTGCCTCCGTGGGCAAACGGTCGGACAAGAGCAGCAATGTGTCCTCGTCCGCTTGGCGAACATCTGCGAGCCATTCGCTGGGCACGCCGTAGGACAGCAGTTCATCATCCGAGCATTGCGCGAAGAGCTGCCTTTTGCGGGGCTTAGGCTCTGGCAGTTCTTGCTGGACGTAGGTAGGGACGAAAATCTCGTGAACCGTCTCGCGGATTTCCACCAACTGAGCAGCACCGGTCTTGGGGTGCGTCTCCAGCTTGCGCCGTTCCGCCCAATCATACGCTTTGTCGTGGTGGTCAACGTAACACAAGAGCAAGTTGGCGTCGCTCTTGTGGACAATCAGGCGGATGTCGCGATTAACGCGCACCGACCAGAAATTCTTGTCCCTCGCCTTGTCGAGCTTGTGGAAGCTCATGCCGGGATTAGCCGGGTTGATCTGCAAGTCGAACGCCGTCGTCTTCACGGCCTTCTGCTCGTCGCCGGTGAGACGAGCAAGGCTGTCGGTAAATGTGTCTGCAATGCGGAATTCTGTGCCAGTGCTTTTCAAGAGAGTGTCCTCTTCACCAGGATGGTATTTTGAAGAGGCGACCTTGATCGCTCTCATCGTGTAATGTTAGGATGATTTCGTTCTGGCTGAAAACAGCGCCATCTTCAGCGGCACGCGCAGGCAAGTCAGAGTCGATCAACGTAATAACTGGCTGGACGTTTAGGTCGGCATATTTGCGGAGCACTGTGAGCAAGTTTTCCTTCTTGCGATCATCCAGCGATTCAAACACGCCATCGTGGTAAACAAAGCCGGGGAACTTTTCAGCAACATGGGCACGCAAGATTGCCAAATCGAAAGCCACGCAAAGCAGTTTACGGTAAGTGTGCCCCAAGTCAGCGCTAGTCGAATTGCCAGATTCATCAAGAATTTCGGCTTGGAATTCCAAATGCCCAGCCTGGTTCAATGCAACGCTAAGCAAAGCCTTTCTGTTTATTACATCCTCGACAATCTCACTGAAGTATAAGCGAATGAGTGAGAAGAGGCTCTTTTCATCTGCATTCTGCTTGTTGGTATCCTCTTCGATCTTTGCTTGGAGTTGAGTTTTCGCTTCTTTGAGAGCGCGAATCTCTGTGCGGAGTTCCTGCAACCTATGAAGTGAATCCTTCTGACGTTCCAGCGAAGTAATGTCAGCTCTCAGCGTCACCAGCTCGTCAGACACGCGCTTGTATTTATCGAATACATCGGTGGTGCTCAGAAACGAAAGTGCATCGGATCGCTTCTTGCCGAGGGATGTTAATTCGGCGTTTATTTGCTTTAGGGCACCCTCAATTTCGGTGAGTTCTTCACGCAAGTAAACGCCACGCTCTTCGGTTATAGCCTTGTTGAATTCAATAAGCTGCTGAAAGTCTTTTTTTATCTGTCCTTGAAACAATATGCCTGCTTCTTCAAACAAGCGCTTGGCTTCTTCAGGACTGAACAAGACTTGCTCCTCCTCCAGAGATGCGACAATCTTCTTCTTATTCTGATTCAATGAATATCGCTGCGAATTCAAATCAGCGATAGTGGCATCGAAATCGTTAACCAATTGTTTGGTCTTTTCTTTGTCTTGTGAGCGAAAGTCAAAAGCAGTCAAAAGCGCAGTCTTCTTTTCGGCCTCCTGCTTTTTCAGAAGCAGTATCCCTTCAATCTTGCTGATGTCCTCAGCAGACCCCCCCAATTCTTTTTTAATTACGTCGGCGTCACTCTCCTTTTTTGAAAGCTCCTCCTCTTTCTGGTAGTGCTGCTCTAACAGTTCTCCGTCAAAGCCCAAAATGTGAGCAAGGAAAGGTTTCCATTGAGAATGTCGGGAGGCGAATTTTCGCAGATGAAATACTTCACGGAAATCATCCTGGGAACGGAGAAGGTATCCAAGGATTTTGCGAAATGCCCAAGGTTTAAGCGTTCGCCAATCGAGAAGCCCGTCGAGTAGTTCCTTGGAGCGATCAAAGGGAACATTGCAGTGATCCCAACTTGAATCAGGTAACTCAGAGAAGTCTTGGTCGCTTGCCGAGTGTCGCTTGAAGCTAATCTGCGACGCCGCTTCGACCCCTCTCCGAACCGTGACAAACGATCCCGCCTCCAATTCAATCTCCAGATAGAAGACAAAATCCTTGAAAATCTCTTCGTGTTTGAACAAAAAAAACTTCGGATCACGTCCTGATAAAAAGCAGAAATCAAGCAGACGCCCCAAGGTGGTTTTGCCAAGATTGTGCGTATCTTTGTTTCGATTTTCTGGCAAACGAATCTCAGCCATAACCACGTTCAAGCCTGAAACGAAATTCACGGGCGTGAAGCTATCGGGCTTGTTTGTGTAAAGTTTAGACAGCTTCATTTGAAGGTCCCGTAAATTCTATTGCGTCAGTTTTTGGAAGGTAGTTAATGCGTCCCATTAAAAAGAGAAAATTCAGCGCAGGGAGAAACAAGACATCCCCTCCAGCTACGCTTTTCTTTGCGAATGAGCGCAGTTTTTCATACTCCTCGACCCGACGAGCCTTGAGATGAACGAGCATCAGAAGTGCGACGTTAATCACCGTGCGATCTGGATGGGAATGTTTACTTGGTCTCAGCATCGCCGACCTCCCCAATGTCACAGTTCCAATACATATAGAACAGCACCACCCGCGTCAATCGCTTGTGCCCATGCTGTCTCAAGACCGCATCTCTGCCAAAGAGTAAGTCCACAAGATATTCCATCACTTCGTCAAAAGTTTGATAATCCTTGCGTTTTGCGATGATTTTCAACTGGAACTCATCGACCACAGATTCATACATTTGAAGTAGCTTGTCGTTCTCAGGGGCCGCCAAGAATGTTCTGATCTGTGCCGTCTCCTTGAGATACCTTTTGCGCTGCGCCTCCGCATATTCTGGGGTCATGTTGTTCAGCGCGTTCTTCTTGTCGTATGAAATTCGCGGCGCTGGTGGATCGTCCAAAATCTTGCTCAATTCCTCTCTCTGAAGAGCAATAGCCTGAACAACTTCGGCCAAATCATCTGGACTCACTATGAGGGGGGAGTCGATTGGGTCGAGGCTCGCCAGTTTTGCTGCTTCTGGAAAAAGTTTCAGCCATTTCTCCAGTTGCTCAATATCGCACAAATAGATGGATGCCTCTGGAATGCCGCACTCTTTTGAAATGTGAGCACGAATGACGCTCTCTGTGTTGCCGCCAAGACGACGGTTTGCAAAAAGCATGTAGTGGTCCAGTTGCTTGCCGTCTCGAAGCGTCTTAATCCGACCGATCTCTTCACCAATCACGTTCTGGTTGCTTTCCGCATTGAAGAAATCTGATTCCGAAAAACGGCGATTGTAGCCATTCGTATGCTTTGCCTGAATGATGGTGGTGCCGACCCAAGGTGCAGCCTTGCTCGGATGCAGTTCAGCGGTTCCCACAAATTTGGCGTCTCGTCCACCGTCTGGCCCCTCTGCGAATCCTTGCACCGAAATTCCGAGCAACTTTTGGCATAAGAAAACCACGAGGTCCTCAAATTGCTTATCGCTCAAATCTTCGTATGCGTATTTCATCAGGTGTTCGTCTCTGGGTCGTTTGACAGCGGATTGTAAACGTTAAACACGAAAAACTTTCATCACTTCGTCGCCAAGGTGATTGATGACTTTGACTGCGATGCGGCCCTTCTTCGGCTTGTCGAAGGGGCGCGAGGTGTCGCTGTTCAGCGTGGCCCACGCATCAGCATCAATCTCCGCTTTCAGCGTGGTCTTGAGTGAATTGTAGGGGTCGTTGGCACCGAGGAAATAGGCATGGCGCACGAAGAAGCTCTCTTCGTTGTAGTCGGTATCAATAAACCAGCAGGCGATGCCGTCCGCGCCATCGCTGCGAACCTCGCCGGTGTTGGGGTGGAACACGTCAACGCCGTTCACTTTCACGCGGATTCTGCCGTCTTTCTCTGGCAGGATGGTGATGTCAGGTTCACCGAAGATGACGAACAGGTTGCCCTTGCCGGTGTTCTTGAGGTCGTCGGACATGTGAAGGTCTGCGTTCATGCGGGCCTTCAGCACGGGGATTCTTCCCAGCTTATTGAACTCGGTCGTGTGTGCCTCGAAGTTGAAGGCGCAGGCGATCAGGACATCAAAGTCAGCGTCCCCTGCTTCACGAGCTGCAAGCACGAGGTCTTGGCGCTGCACGGTTCCGAATTCCGGGCCGATGAAAATGGCGGCGCGTTTCTCCGTGTCGCCCTCCATGTAGCGTCCTTCGCCGCAAACCAGTTCACCGGGCCAAGGTGTAAGAGCGGTGAAGACAATCTTGTCTTCCTTGTGTGCCTGCTGCACGCCTGCGGCCTTGAGGTTTTCTAGAACCATCTGCGGGAAGGTCTGCTTGGCTCCATACTCGGCCTCACCCTCTTTGAGCGTGTCAATCAACTCATCGTCTTCATCAACGCCCAGGACTCGATGCGGCGAGAGACTTTCCACTGTGAAGGGACCGGCCACGCGAACCTTCTTCTTGTCGTCGAAAGGCTTGTCGTAAAGATACTCATAGTCGCCTTTTGCCGAAATAGAGGCGTCGATTTCTTTCTGCCGTGCAATCCGTCCCTGCCACCAGTCAGAGTGCATTTTTTTTGCAGCATCCGACCACTTAGCGTCGGCCTCGCGTGGGATTTCCCACTCCTGCCAGGTCTTCTTGAGCGAGTCATTCAACGATTCGCGCAATGGTTCCAGCTTCGCTTGCCACTTCTCCCATATCACATCTATCTCTGCATTGTTGGCAATAGACTTGAGGGTGATGTGAGGGACACGCTCATAGACAAAGCCTTGGCGGATATTTCCATGCACGGGCTGTGAACTTGGCGCGGAGCGGGTGATTTCCGCTTCCTTGAGTTGGCCTTCACGGGAGTCAGCCAGCAAATAATACGGGTAACGTGCGCCCATGATGCGGGCACGAGCCAAAGCGAGTGCAACGCGAGAGGTGTCAATTGTGATCCAGCGGCGGCCCCATTGCTCAGCGACAGCAGCGGTAGTGCCCGAACCGCAGGTCGGGTCGAGCACGAGGTCGCCTGGGTCCGTAGTCATCAAGAGACAGCGTTGAATGACCTTCGAGGTTGTCTGAACGACGTAAACCTTATTCTGTTCTGCGGTGCCCATCGTGTCTTCCCACAGATTCGGAATGGCCACTGCGGCGAAGTCGTTGAAGAAGATTTTATAATTCACGAACTCCTTGGTTTTCAGGAGTCGGTTTGACTTCAAGAGCCTCTCCATACCGGCGGCACCTGTTTTCCAGCCGCCTTTTCGTGGCCTCAGCTTGTGCCCGTTGAGGCTGAACTCAAAGAGAGTGGATTCGCTCGCAGTTTCAGAAGTTAAAGGACCAGCCAGAAAAACTCTTTCTCCTTCCGCCAAAGCCTGTTCGCCGCTTGCCTCGCTTGCTTTGAGCGGACGAATTGTTCCGTCCATTGCCTGCACCGAACGATACCTAGCACCAGCTCCCTCACGGAGATCCTTTTCAAAGTATGCGGGCCGATATTTTGCGACTGCTGCATCTTTTGCATACCAAACGATATAGTCCGATATGTTGTCGATGTGGGCTTGTCCCATTCCACCGCTTTTCTTGGTCGTGATTAGACTAATGAAATTAGTATCTCCAAAAACTTCATCCATTACTGCGCGCACGCGATGGACATTTTCATCGCCAATCTGCACAAAAATAGAGCCGGAGTCAGTGAGTAGGTCGCGAGCGACAGTAAGCCGGTCACGCAGGTAGGTGAGGTAGCTGTGGATACCGTCACGCCAGGTGTCGCGGAAGGCTTTGACCTGTTCTGGCTCGCGGGTGATGTGGTCGGCTTTGCCGTCTTTCACATCGCGGCTGGTCGTGGACCACTGGAAGTTGCTGTTGAACTTGATGCCGTAGGGTGGGTCGAAGTAGATGCACTGCACACGCCCACGCAGGCCCTCGCGCTCTGCAAGGCTTGCCATGACCTGCAAGGAATCGCCGAGAATCATGCGATTGCTCCAGTTCTGGTCGTGGGCATAGAACTCGGTCTTGTCCGCCCCCTTGGGGATGCCGTTGAAGTCGGCAAACAGGTCAGGCGTTAGCAGCCCTTCATCATGCTGGCGCTCCTTGGTTTCACGAAGCAGGTCATCAATTAATGCCTTCGGATGAACCTTCTCCTGAATGTAGAGCGGTGGCGCATGAACCACGAGGTCACTCCAATCCTGCTCGTCCTTCCCACGCCAGACAAGCTGAGGGTCGAGGTCGGTGTTGCGCGGATAGCGAATCTGCTTGGGGTTCTGCTGCTCGGCATGGAGCACGGATTGGAACTCGGCAGTCGGAATGTTCTTCCGCTTCGCCTCTTCGTGCGTTAGCGTTTCGACGGTCTTTGCTGTGGTCGGTTTCTTCGCCATGTTAATTTCCTTCGGTCGTAGCCGCGCCGGTGGCGGAATCGACCATCTTGTTAAAGTTATCTGCAACCTTGGCTGCAAAGTCGGACTCGATCTGGAAAACCTCGGTGAACTCGGCAAACGTCCATCTTCCGAAGGTCTGGAGGTGATTCACGCCGGGAACCCAATAGGTTTCCATCGTGCTTTTCTTCTCCTTGGCGTCTTCGCGACGGTAGCCTTTGATTTCGACAACGAGGCGAAGCAGGTCGTCGGGGCCGTGCCCGTCATCAATGAGCACGATGAAGTCGGGCAGGTATTTCCTCATCGTGGAACCAAAGCGATACGGCACTTCGAGACCGAGGTTGTGGTTCTTCACATAGGCACGCACCTTTGGGTGTGCCTCTGCCACGCGGCAGAACTCGGCTTCCCAATCGCTGTCGAGGACAATCCAGTTGATGTGACAGTGAGATGAACTGGTCTCCCAAAGGTCTGTTTTCGATGTATTGAAACGAACGTGCTTGGTGGAGCCTTCGGGGTTGTAGGGATCGAGCAAAGCCTTAATGGGTCGCTCGCCGACGAAGGCCCTCGTGATTCCGGCAGTGATACGGTTGCACGCCATGTCTGCCAACTCCTGATACATGAGGAGTCCGGGGTAGGTTTCGCCCTTGCAGACAAGGCAGGTGTCCAGCCACTGCTTTGAGATGCGCTTGAGCTGGCCGAACAGGTGGAGTTTCGGTTCCTCCCCTGGGTCACGCCATTTGGTGTAGAGCAGGCGTTGCGTGACGTGGAAAAGCAGCGTGGACGGGCGCATGTCGCCAAGGTGCTTGAGGCTCATGTCGGCGGATTCGCCGATGATGCCCGCATTCTTGGTGATGGATGGGCCGACAATATCGGGGCTGAGTTCAAGAATTGAGTCTTCTGTGAATTCAGCCGTGAGCCGCTCCTCTGGAAGTTCTACGCGATAGCCTTCCACACGAGGGAAACGAATTTCGAGGGCGTCACGCTCAGGGCGAACGGCCTTGACCTGAATGGTCTGGCGCGGCGGCTGCGGCGTTGAAATGACAGGCTTCGCTGTGAAGTCGAAGGGAATGCCGAAGACATCTGCATACTCGACGTTGAAAAGCCCCTCCTCGTTCAGATCATAAGACTGACGGCGCAAGGCTCGTCCGATAACCTGCTCGCAAAGAAGCTGCGTTCCAAACGCTCGAATGCCGAGAACGTGAGTGACGGTGTTCGCGTCCCAGCCTTCCGTGAGCATGGACACGGAAACAACACAGCGAACCGAGCCGCCAAGCTGGCCGTGCTTGCCTACGGTGTTCATCACTTCGCGAAGCAATTCCTGGTCGGTGATGCTCTCGGCTTTGCGCTGGTCGCCTGTGCGCTCTGTGATTTCCCGGCGGAAGCGGTCAATTTCATCCGCAGCCATGCTGCGGAAATTGGTATCGAGCGCATCGCCTGCCTCTAGCTGTTCGCTGTCGATGAGCAACGTGTTGGGACGTGGCAGCGCATTTCCTGTTGTCTCGTCAAAATTGCGGAAGAGCGCGAGCCGCCCGTTTTCGAGCGTCGTTGTCCCGTCTTCGTTGGTGCGGTGGAAGCCGCTGACAAAATCGTAAACGAGTTTTGAAATGGCGGTGTTCTGGCAAACAATGATGAAGCAGGGCGGGACTTTGATGCCCTTTTCTTCCCAAAGGTGGAAAGTCTTCTCATAGTGGCCGTAGAGAGCTTGAAGGGCTGTTTGCAGACGTGTGGGCAGTTTGAGAGGATCAAGCTCCTCAGAGGTGCCACGGCCCTTCTTTGGCATGTCCTTCCGAATGTTCTCCCAGAGATTTCTGAACATGGGCATTTCATCGCCTGGGATGTTCTCGGCCACTGGCACGCGGGGCAGCTTCACAATGCCGCACTCAATGGCATCCATGAGCGAGAAGTCGCTCATCGTCCAAGGAAACAAGGTGCCCTCTGCGTAACCGGAACCACTCAGGAAGAATGGCGTAGCGGACAAATCGAACACGCGAGAGATGCCGAGTTTACGGTTTACGGCCTCAAGGCCGGAAATCCAGAGGCGGGCTGCTTCGCTGTTTTTCTCAGCTTCCTTTTTCTCGTCGCCCTTCAACTCCTCGTCATCTTCCTCCTTGGGCTTCTCACGGTAGCAGTGATGGGCTTCATCATTCAGGACGACGATATTCTTCAATCCCATCAAGTCAGGCATGACGCGCTGGAGCATCTGCCCTTCTGTTTCCAAAGTGTTCAGGTCTTCACCGTTCTTGCCCTTGAGCAAGGAGCGGCCTCCGGCTGAAATCTCGATGCGCTCGCGCAGCTTGAAGGCGTGATAGTTCGTGATGACGATCTTGGCGCGGTTCACGTCTTCGAGCATATCACCGGGCACCAGTTCTCGGCTGGCGTAATAGCTGTCCGGGTCGTTGGGCTGAAGGACGCGCAAGCGGTCTTTGATGGTGAGTCCGGGAGCACAAATCAGGAAGCCGCGGCTGAAGGTCTTGCTGGTCGGTCGCCGTGCTGCATTGATGGTCTGCCAAGCAATGAGCATTGCCATCACTGTTGTTTTGCCTGCACCTGTGGCGAGTTTGAGCGCAAGGCGCATCAGTTCGGGGTTGGCATCCTTGTTTGCTGCCGCGAGGTGTTCGAGAATGGCCTTGCCGCTTTTTGAGTTCGGAGCAACCTCCGTAAGCCAGATTGCGACCTCAACGGCCTCGACCTGGCAGAAAAAGGGGCGAACACCGCTGAAATTGTGGTGCCGCCAGTGTTGAAGCAGCCGCGCCGTCTCTGGCGTCACCTGCCAAAGGCTGGGTTCTGGAAGCGCCCGCCATGCGTCAACATGCTGGCGGACCTGATTGATGATGGATGTGGCGTCGTATTGCTGCTGCTTTGTGGACAACCCCTTCCCTTCATCGAAAACAAAGTCCTGCTGGGAGGCGACGCGCTTCCGCTTCTTGGGCTTGGGAATCGGAGTGATGAAATCCGCCCGTCGTCTCTGCGGGACAATTTTTTGCGTCGGCTGTCCAGATTCATCGAGTTCCCAGTGCTGCTGGGGCCTCTCGTAGGGCGAATTGAGAATCGGATGCTCGAAAAAGGGGTTGGACATGGGCGGTTCCTGGGCGTCGGGCTGTATTCGTCGGGTTGGTGAAAAACGTCAATGCATCCTCACCTCGGCGCATCAGTTTTCCTCTCTTAATTGTCATCGCCCGTTTAATATAGGATTTTTTGGAAATCCGAGTCAAGCCGCTTGGGTTGGCTGATTGTCCTTGAGCTTAAAAGTCCGCTGAAGATCGCGATTCAAGCGGTCTTCGGCAAAGCCCAATTTGCTCAAGTCCGCTGAGGTTTCTTTAGCGTGCTCCTGCACCTCTGGGGCAAGCACCGCCTCGGCGACGATTTCCTCGGAAGCGAGCTTGGCGTTTATTGTGGTCAATTCTGCCTGTGCCGCCTGTAAAGCAACCGTCCGCTTGCTGGAATCAGATTCATGCGCCAGCACACGAATGAACTGGTCGATGTTGCCGAGGCGCATCACCAGCTCCTTTTTGGATTGAGCAGACTTGGAGAGCTTCGTCTGCTTCTGGTTCTCGTTCTCCAAGTGCTGCATCTTGGCTTCAAAATGCTTTTGGTCCCGCTGACTTTTGAAGTCGCTGACTTTCTCCGCCATGCTCTTGACCACTGAGGCGTGCAGCAATGCAACGAAGTGCGCCACGACGAACACAATGCCAAGCCCTGCAAAGCCCCAAATATAGACCCATATTCTCGCCTTGCCGGGTTCATTGCTGTTCCACCAACGCATGATGGCATTACTCGCCTGCAACTCGGCGGAAGCCTTCTCATAGGCAGCATTGGCTTCAGGAATGATCCATGAAGCCCACAATACGGCAAAAACAAGGAACCAAAAGATTCTTGGTCGTTTGGCTCCTTCTTCACAATCGAACAGTTCGTCGGCGCTCATGTTGGTTTAGGGAGGGCTAAGGCTTTGTGATCTGCCTGCACAACCGGCGGCATGTTGCCGCCGATCAGCAGCAGGACTTTGGTCATCTCACGGTAGAGTTCCGCGCAGTCAGCGCGAATCTGCGTGAGATGAAGGTCGATGTCGGACAGGCGCGAACGGATGTTCGCACGCTCCAGCGGGTCAGTGGCTTTGATTTCAGCGTCGATATACTTGTCTTGCTGTGCCATGTAGTGGCGGCACTGCTCCGCAAAAATGGACAACGTTTCGAGAAAGCCTTGCTGAACCGCGTCGATCCGCTTGTCGATCAAGGCCCGCATCATGTCTCTTATCAAATCCGCCTTGAGGCTCAGAACATGCCTTTCGTGAGAGAGCACAGCGCCAAGCGTCTGCTCGCGGTGTTGGAGTTGAAGCTCCAGCGCGGCCAATCGGACGCGCCCCTGCTCCACGTCCACCTTCCGGTTTGCGACGGAGGCGGCTGTTTGCAGAGCCGACATGAGCATTTGGATCTGTTGGTGATTCATATAGGGCGGATTCAGTTGGAACGACGTTTCTTGATGTTGGCCTCGATGTCCGGTGCCAGCCCGGTAGGGATGGCGTTTGAAGATGGCTGTGGAGTATGCGGCGCAGAATCGTCGAAGGTTTCGACCGTATTGCTGTGGACCTCAGATGTGATGACGCTATCCAGGATGTCGAAGTCCCGATTGAGTTCCTTCTGGAACACCAGGTCTTCAAAAATGCGCAGGGCCGCCCCTGCGATCATTAGCCAAAATCCAAGCGCGGTGGATTCTGGCAGGAGCACAAGTCCCGCGAAGATGCAAAAGAATGGATCGGCAAAGCGAGCCATTCGGCGGAAGCGGCGGCAGAACTGCGGCAGCCACCGGTAGTCAAAGGGCGAAGTCCCGATGTAATAGGTGTGCTGCAAGACACCCTTCTTGAATTCCCGCCAGCGTTTGGTGCGCTGACAACTGGAGAGGAAAAGCGAAAGCATGGCGAACCAGAAAAGCCATTCGGGATGAGCGCCGGGTTTGTCGGGCGGAATGATGGCGGCAACGAGCGTCAAGATTCCGGTCATGATTATCATGGGCAACGGCGTCAAGAGGCGGTAGCCGATGTCCCGCCGCAGGAACACCATCACGGTCATGGCGGGGTAGCGCATGAGCCATTTGGAGTTTTCACCCCTCAACCAGTCTGAGAATCGGCGGCGGTGCATTTCAGCTCTGGTTGAAGGTTAGCATTCGGTAGGGCAGTGATTCCTTACCCTGCTTGAAAAGACGGCCCCCGTTGTAAACGATGGCCTCGACCTGGTTGTCGTGGAGGGAGCCGCCCCGCTTGAGCATCGTGAAGAACGACGGCTCAACGTAGGAGCGCCGCTGCTCGGAGCGGCTGACTCCGGCACTGTGGCTGCCGCCGTCCATGATCTGCCTGCCCCCTTCGTTTCTTGATTGGCCCGCGTTGGTGGAGGTGATAGTCATCCAGCGTTCACCAAACAGCTTGGAAGCCCACTCGTTTGTCTCCCCGCTATTTTGGCAGAAAAACTTGGCCTGAAGATTCCCCAGCAGGGAATCGACGGCATCAGTGTTCCCAAGAACACGCCGGTAGCTTTCACGGTTTTGCGTCAGGAAAACCGTGCAGCCCCCTGCCGATCTGGCGACTGCCTGATATTCGGCATCGAACTTCGTGACGAAGTTCTGCGCCTCGTCGGCCCAAAGGAAGACGGGGCGCAAGAAGCTGTCCCGTTTCGGCGGCGGTGTGCGCCGAAGCACGGCGACTTGGAAGCAGTATTTCCAAGCGAGGTTGGCGATGCGTCCAGCGAGCCGGTATTCCTGAACCGGCAAGTCCACGATGATGATCTTCCCGCCGAACGTGTCCTCCGGCTTGATGTTGGTGTCGGAGGAGAAGAGCTGCCGGAGGGGGCGCGTCACAAGCGGACGGGCGAGCATCGAGAACGACAGGTTGATGACGCTGCGGGTCTTCTCGGAAAGCTGGGGGTATTCCTTCATCCAGTAGTTCCGGCACTCCTCGAAGTCCGCCCGGACTTCGGGACGGGCTTTGCTCGTCTCGCGGTCAGCCTCTTTAATGATGGCCGCGCAAGTGCTGCTTTGCTGCCATTCTGGGTCGTCTAGCTGTGCCAAATTTTGGGGTGCGGTCGTCACAATCGACCGCATCAGCGGGAGCGAAACTTGCAGGTTCGCGAACAGCGGCAAATCGACCAGATTGGTGTTCAGGTGGTGCAGGGCATCGTCCCAAAACTTGTTGTCCCCCTGGCCGCCCTCGGTGGCACCTGATGAGGCGATGGCACCAGCAATCTCGTCGAGGATGGAGACGATGTTGATGGTCAGCCCTCCCCCCTCTTCTGGACGGCTGGCTTCCCATTCGAGGAAGTTGAAGCGGCTGGTTCCCGCGCCGTCCACGATGACGAGATCCTTGTGACGCTTTGTCTCAGTCGCCCACTGCTCCCATTGGCGACGTTCTTCCTTCTTCGCGCAGAGCACGAGTCCGCCGAAGCCGGCGGCGAGGTAGCCATAGGCCAGATGCTTTGCAGGGCCGCTGGTCTTGCCACTGCCGGTTGCACCGAAAACGCAGACGCCAGTCAGCGCGTCGGAGATGCGGAAGCCATCTCCGTCACCCCAATCGCGAAGGAGTGTTTGAGGGTGAAATTCGGGCAACTTCTTTCCGCCGGGCCACATGCGGGGATGGATTTAGCAGCGGCATTTTTTGGCGGCAAGGTAAATCGCGGACATAGGCGGCGAGCGGGGGTTTCAGGGGGTGGTCAGTCCCCATGAAGCGGGTTCCAAGGGGGCACCCTTTGGGTCAGGGATTTGAAGGGCGGAACGCCCTCAGCGGGCGCAACGAACGCCCGCCAAAAAGGGTTCCAAGGGAGACGCTCCTTTGGTCGGGTTGCAAGGGCAGAGCGCCCTTGCCGAGCGGTAAAACCGCTCACCCAAGCGGGGTCCAGGGGGCGGCTTTGAAGCCCCCTTGGCGAGGAATGTTGCTTGCAACATATAACCTCGCCATTCCTCCGCTCGCCTGTCGGCTCGCTCCGTAACGGGCTGTGGTGCTCGCTGACCGCTCGCGGCCATTATTATGATGACTGCGCACCGGCCAAGGGTGGCGGTCGCAGTGACGAAAGAGGGCTGGGCTGCCTCAAATCGCGCAACCCCGCAGCCAGCCTCATTCTCCGAGACAAAAGGCAACGCACTATGGTATAATGTTCGGAAGAGAGTCGGTCGGACGACTGGAGAGGCGTATGGCAATGTTCCGACTCGAAGCGAAGATTTTTAGCCGCGAAAAGCGTGGCCGGTCAGTCGTAGCTGCCGCCGCTTACCGCGCAGGAACGAAGCTCCGCGACGAGATTAAAGAGAAGATTTTTGACTATGCTCGGCGGAGCAAGGGGGTGGTCTCTCACGCGATTCTCGCGCCCGAAGATGCTCCCGCCTGGGCGCAAGATTCCGGTAAGTTGTGGAACGCGGTAGAAGCTGGAGAGAAGCGCAAAGACGCCCAGCTTGCCCGCGAATTTATCCTGTCAGTTCCGCCGGAACTGCCCACTCAGGCCCAATTTCAGACGGCAGTGGATTGGGCCAAAACTCATTTGGTGAACTCCGGGATGATTGCCGAATTGTCACTTCATCATCCCAAGTCCGGCAAAAATCCGCACGTCCATATTCTATGCACCATGCGCAAATTGGAGGGCGAGGAGTTCAGCCGGAAGAAGGCGACGGAATGGAATGACGTTGGCCTTCTGGTCAAACAGCGGGCCTCCTGGGCGGAGGCGGTGAACGCCGCGCTTGAACAAGCCGGACGTGAAGAGCGGGTGGATCATCGGTCACTAAAAGACCGGGGAATCGACCGGCTGCCCCAGCCAAAAATTGGCGTGTCCGCCACCGCCTTAAAGCGCCGGGGAGTCGAAGACGACCCGAAACGCTTTCAGGAGGTTCGCCGCGTTAAAGTCCTCAATGAGGTTCTCCCGATGATGAAGGCCCTCAAGGGGCACGGTGAAGTGGCCCAAAATGGCGCTGGTCATTCGTGGTGGGAGCGTTCGGTGATGTTCCTGGGGCGGGTCAAAGCGCAGGCCGCCGAAGTTGCCAAGAACACCTGGAGGAAGTTTGTTGACGCCCGGAAGGGCCGCGATGACACGAAAGGGCCAGAACTTGATTTTTAATTATGGCAACACTCAATCCTCTGAAACGGCGCTCAATGGATGCAATCACGCATTCAGAGACACAGGCGCACATGCGCCTGTTCTGCGGCACCTCCGCAACAAGGGTCAAGGCTCCGGCTGCCGCCCCCTCCTCACCTCAGAGCTTTGCAAAAGGCGTGAAGCGACTGGCGATGGACGCTGTTTCCAACGTGGAAACCGTCGCCCAGGTTGGCTGGGTAAAGCTCACCGGCGGGGTGGCCGTTTATTCGGCAAGGATTCGAGAAATGGACCGCGACGCGCAAAGAGACGACGCGCTGCGCAAATATGTAAAGGCTCAAGAGAAGCAGAGCCGAGAACACGAAAGGGAATGAAATGAACGACCCTCTTGCACAGTTTCGCAAAAAGCCACCCGGAACGACGGCGGACACGCCGCCCCCAAAAGGTTCCGACGAGTACGTGGCTTTCGACGCCAAAGACAAAGTGGACCGCCTCAAGATCAGGCGGGCAAACGACCCGACGCGCTCGCCGGGCTATGCCTACCTGCTCGACATTGTTTACGACGGCCCCTATGGGACCAACTTTGTCTTGGTGTTCACCTTCCTGATGGTGCTTGTCAGGGGAAAGAATCTCCAGAGCGTGGTGATGGCTTTGGAAATGGGCACTGCCGATTTCATTCAGGAGTTCGACCCTGACAGGTGGCAAATGCCCAAAGACGACAAGGCTCCGTTTATTGAGTCAATCGAGGTGATCGTTCAGGAGAGCGGGCCGTCCATTGCCGACAGCGAGAGAGGCAAGAAGACGGTTCACTAGGCTTGAAGCGTGTTTTGAAATGAGGCTTATGAGGTAAAGAAAGAGGTAGGTTATGATGAACGGCATTCCTGAAACCGGCTTTGTCCGGCTCTCTCAGGTGTTAAACGTGATTCCCATCGGCAAGACGTGCTGGTGGGAGGGCGTGAAGTCGGGGCGTTTCCCCAAGCCAATCAAGTTGACGGAACGCTGCACCGCATGGAGAGCGGAAGACATTCACGAGCTGATAAAGGCACTCTCGGAACAATCCGCTACACGGCATTGATGAGTGGCTGGTGTTTCGATTGCCCTTTTTTGTGAATTCTGTTACAAATTTTTTCAGCTCGTTTTTCCCCGCGCAGGATTGATAAGAATCCTGCGACACAGCTTCAATCAAACGGGGGTAAATATAGGGGTAAACGAGTTTTCCACATCGTTAATTGAACAAGTTTAACAAGTGGTTGGCGCGATGATGTGAATCCTATCTCCCCGACCATCTCTTCAAACGGCAGGGGCCGTTAACGTCCGAAAAATCGAGCAAAACAGCCACTCAGACGCAGCGCATGGTTCGCTGGCGTTCGCACCGAATCGTTGACATTCGCGTGCGAATGGGGGTAACATTTTATGCAGTTACCCCCACTTGTGCAGGAGTTACCCCCATGCCTCTCACAAACACTGCGATTCGCAGTGCTAAGCCGCAGAGCAAGCCTTTCAAACTGTCAGATGGCGGCGGGTTGTTCCTGCTCGTCCAGCCGAACGGCAGCAAATGGTGGCGATACAAGTATCGGTTTGGGGGTAAGGAAAAGCTCCTCGCGCTCGGTTCTTACCCTGAAGTGAGCCTCGCCGAGGTCAGGGAACTGCACTACAAGGCGCGGAAAGCCTTGTCTGCTGGCATAGATCCCGGCGAAAAGAAGAAGGAAGCCAAGCAGCGCCTCCGCTCCAAAGTGGAGAGCGATTTCGAGTCTGTGGCCCGTGAGTATCACGAACAGCATCTTCATGAGTGGAACCCCCGCTATGCCCGCGATGTAATCAATCGCCTCGAAACACATCTCTTCCCGAAGTTTGGCAAGAAGCCTATCGCCGACATCACCTCGCTTGATGTTTTGGACGCCCTTCGAGTCATCGAGAAGGCCGGGGCTTTGGATATGGCTCAACGCATGATGCAGACATGCGCACAAGTCTTCCGCTACGCCGTGACCACGGGGCGGGCAGAGCGCAACCCGGTGACAGACTTGCGCGGAGCGCTCAAGGCACCGGTCAGGAAGCATCATGCCTACTTGGATGCCAACCAACTGCCGGAGTATTTGGAAAAGCTGGCCGCCTACCAAGGCGAGCCGCAAACCACGCTGGCCCTCCGTTTTCTACTACTTACCTTCGTTCGCACCACTGAGCTGCGCGGTGCTCTTTGGAAGGAAATCAGCTTTGAAAATGCTGATTGGCGTATTCCAGCGGAGCGCATGAAAATGAAAGACCCGCATATTGTGCCGCTCTCGCGGCAGGCAATCGCGGTCCTGAAGGAACTACAAAAGCTAACGGGACACCGGGAGCACGTCTTCCCCAATCAGAACAACCCCAAGACCTTCATGTCTGAGAACACGATGCTCTATGCCCTCTACCGGATGGGCTATCACAGCCGGACCACAGGTCACGGCTTCAGAGCGACGGCCAGCACGATTCTCAATGAAAACGGCTTTCAGCCCGACTTGATCGAACGCCAGCTCGCCCACTGCGAGCGGAACAAGGTTCGCGCTGCTTACAATCACGCCCAATACTTGCCGGAGCGCCGGAAAATGATGCAATGGTGGGCTGACTACTTGGACGAAGCAGCCAAGAATAAATCGCCCAAGAAACCGAAAAAGTGAGCGGTTTCGTCGCTTGGATGATGCCCCCCTCGCCCCGCCTTTTGTGGTGGTGACTGCGAGAATGATTAGCCAGACACGAGTGCGTTCAAGGCTGTTCACTTCCGCGCTGTGCTTGTGCAGTTTCGCCCCGTTGGCGCTGCGCGGCCTTTCCCGCTCCCTCGCTTAACCTGGCTTTTGGCCTCGCTCGCGTCACGCCAATCAAGGCGGGCAGCAGCAAGGAGGACAACATGACCATCGGCGAACTCGCACTTCTCATCAGTTCAATAGCTCAACTGATTGCTTCATGCGTTGCAGTAGTCAGCACCAAGCGCCGCAAACGCTAGTGTTGCGGGCACTCGGCTGCGTGCTGGGCGCTCTTGTCACGGTAGGGCATACCATGTGCCCTTGCCTGCCCCGTGCTTGACCAAATGGCCTTGCTCCAGCAAGTGCCGGAAATGCTCCTTGAGCGTGTTCCGGCTTGCTCCAGTCACCTTGATGATGTCGCCCATTGTCACGCGGCCATGCTGCCTTGCATGGTCGATGATCTGCACGGCCAGTTCTGGCAGGGCGGCCATGACAATCTTTTCGCGCTCAACCTTCGTTGCCAAGCGGCGTTTCTGCTGCTGCAAAGCACGCAGAAAGAACAGCAGCCAAGGCTGCCAGTTGGGCGCGTCGGTGCGGATGGTTCCCTGTGTCTGGCGAAGACCGAGATAGTAGCCCTCTTTGCTGTTCTCAATGACGCTCTCCAGCGAACTGTAAGGCACATAGGCGTAGCCAGCCTGTAACAGTAGCAGGGTGGTCAGAATGCGGCTCAAGCGGCCATTGCCATCTTGGAAGGGATGGATTTCCAAGAACACCACGACAAAGACAGCAACAACCAGCAGCGGGTGCGTGCGCTTCAACTCGCGAGCCTCGTTCAGCCAAGCGACAAGCTCGGCCATGAGGCGCGGTGTATCGAACGGCGTGGCTGTCTCGAACACAATGCCGATCTGCTTGCCGTTCTCATCGAAGGCGGCGACGCTGTTGGAAAGCGTTTTGTATTCGCCGCGATGCCGCTCGTCCTTCTCGCTGTAGCGCAGAAGGTCGCGGTGAAGCTGCTTGATGTGGTTCTCGGTGATGGGGATGTCTTGCCAAGCATGGAAGATGGTTTCCATGACCTCGGCATAGCCAGCGACTTCCTGCTCGTCGCGAGTGTCGAACTTCTTGATTTCCAGATTGGCAAGCAGCCGCTCGACCTCACGGTCGGTGAGTTTGCTGCCCTCAATGCGAGTGGAAGAACCGATGCTCTCAATGGTCGCAACGTGGCGCAGTGCCTTCAAGCGTTCAGGGGCAAGCGTGCCAAGGGCACGCCAAGCGCCTTTGAACTCGTCAATTTCGGCAATCAGCGCCAGCAATTCGGGCGTGATCTGAATGGCATCGGTTTTCAGCATGGGAACCTCCTACACCCGAATATACACCCATAAACACCCAAAAGTCCATCCAAAAGAGCACCCACAAACACCCATATCCGCCCGTAAGCGATTGATTTTCCGTTTAGCGGTCTGCTTCCGGTTCGGGCGGCTGGCGCTCCTGGCCTTTTGCCACGTCGGCCTTTGGCTTGCTCTGGCGTGCGGCGTCCTGCTCCTGCTCGTATTGCTCCCTGACTGCCTCGCGCACGGTATCAAGGCTCTGTGCGGGATGTTGCTTTGCAAATCCGGCGCGGAGCCGCTGGCCCAGCTTTTCGAGCGCGAGTTCTGCTTCTGTGGGTGGCTGTGGCATGGTCAGGCAACAAGTGATTTAGCTTCTTCCAAGCAGCGTCCAATTCGCATTCTGACGTTATCGTAGCTGAGGTTCTGCTGTTCGGCAATTTCGGCGTAAGCCAGTCCGAAAACGAAGTGCTTCCAAAGGTATTCGTAGCATTCGGGTTTGGAGCGGGTGAGCAGCTTCATTGCATAATCAAGATCATGCCTGTCTTGATGCGACAGGGGCGCATCCTGCGCAGACGCTTCAATCAGCTCTGCGAGTTCATGGTGTGACATCGGCTGCATCCGGTCGTTCGCTTCGCGTCGCTGTTGATCGGCAATCTTGTTGCGGGCAATACGATAGCACCACGCCCAAAACTCGCTTTTGCTGTCGCCGTTGAACTTGCCAAGCGACATGGCAACGGCCTTCAAAACTTCCTGAAGCACGTCATCAGCAGAAGATGAGTAAAGCGCTTTGAAGACGAAAAACCGCAAGTCCGGCTCGATCTGGCGGAAGATGTCTTCCGCGAGTCGGAGCCGCTCGGCCAGTCCAGTTGTCAGCCGGTAGGTGCGGACAAGTTTTAGCAGGTCATCCATTGTTCATTGCAGGCTAGAAGCCGCGATTTCACCGCGCAAATGTTTTTGAAAACGTCTGTTCGGATTCGGGGCTGGGACCGGACTGAACGGCAAATGGAAATGCTCGCCTCCACTCAAGACCCTCTGATTCTGGCTCAAGCCATTGCTGCGCTGCCCGGTTTGGTCCAGCGCGTGAGCACGCTGGAAGCCGAAATAGCGACCCTCAGAAAAGCCGCGAGGCCGTCTGTCAGAAAATGCCTTTCGCTCAAAGAAAGCGCCGAGATTCTTGGCGTGTCTCAAAAGACGGTGAGCAGGTTCATTGAGCGCAAACTTTTGCGCCGCAGTCCACTGACGGCGCTGGTGCGGATTCCAAGGGAAGACGTTGAAGCCTTGGCAAAGGCTACGCTTTGAGTTTTGAGAGCTGTTCCTGCTCATAGGCATTGTCTGAGTCTGAGATGACCCATGAATAGGTGCGGCGAATCAGAACGCCATTATCGCGGTGCCCCTGCCATTTGGCGATTGCCTCCGCTGCTACCCCTTTGCGGAGAAACCATGTGATGCGAGCCTTGCGGAAATCAATCGGCGAGTAGGCGGGGAATCCAAGGCGCGTGCAGGCGTTGTAAAGCGCTTGCTTGGGCGACAGGATCGAGAAGAGCGGCCCTGAGGCTGGCTTGCCCTGCCGCTCGTGCAAATCGAGGAGAAAGGGCTTCAAGTGGTCGTAGATCGGGACACGGAAATAAGCGCCGGTCTTCTGGCGCTTCACCTCGATGTAGCCGCCCTGCCAGTTCACTTTCTGCCAGTCTGCATAAATGCACTCTGCTGTTCCAAGAGCGGCCTTGTGCATGAATTCCAGCATGTCCGCCGAGCGTTCCGCCGTGTCGGAAAACGGGCGGCTGCGAACATGGTCACAAATCTCCTGGCACTGCTCGACGGTGGGAACCTGCGCAGGAGCGCGGTTCGCCTTCTTGCGGCGGATGGATTTGGGAACCTTGTCATACGGGGTTTCCGAAATATCGCCGTCGTGCAAAGCCAGCTCGAAGGCGTTCTTCACGATGCGGCTCATGTCGTTGTAAGCGAGTGCTCCGAGCTTTTTGGAACGCCTTCCCAAGAAGTCCGAAATGTCGGACGGCTTGATTGATTCAATCGGCTTTTTCAGAAACTCCGGGTAGTCCATCTCGAAGCCACGCCGGACCCAATCCATTTTGTCCTGCGTTGCCTCGCTCTTTCCCTTGAGCGAGTCTTTGAGCTTCTGGAGCAAATCGCCGAACGGCATTTGCGCGTTGGCGGGTGGCGGGTTCTCCAGCTTTTCAACCCATGCCTTGAATGCCTTTTCCGCCCACTTGCGATCTGAGATGTTCTGCCCTTCCGGCGTGGTCAGTGCGACCACTTTCTTGACGCCCCGTATCTTCTTCTTGCCGTAGTAGCTGCCGTTTTCGTGGCGGTAAAGACCGGGAAAGCCGGGGATTTTCGAGAGGCTTTGGAGGGTGGTCTTGGGGGCAACAGAATCCTTCGATTTCATGCCGGAAGTTAATCGGGGTAACAAACGGGGGCAACATTTATTTTCCGCTTAACCCTGATTCTTGCGTTTCCCTTGGTAATTTGAGGATTTTAGCGCCTCATTCCGCTATGTAGAGCAATCCTTTTACACCGAGTTGGTCGGGGGTTCGAATCCCTCTCCGCGCACCACCTTCAAAGAAGGTCATTATTTGGAAGTCACCCGCATCCACTTCCGAGCCTCCATGCCGCTGGCCAATTCTTTGACGCGGATCTCCCAGGTGCCCGAGTCTTCATTGGGAGCGATGTCCAGGCTGACTTCGACGATGCCGTTTTCAGCTGCGTAAAAGCCGCTGCCTTCGGTGGATTTTCCGCTCGCATCGCGGACATCGACACGCACGGGCACCACGGCTTTGGTAGGAGCATCTTGAGTGGTGGTGATGCTAACGGAGATTTTGCCTTTATTGCCGGCAATGGCATTTTCCGGGACATCGAGCTTCAGGCCGAGCAGTGGCTTTGGCATGACCATGAAGATACGGCCGTCACACGGCCCGAGATCGACAGGCCAGCTCAGCGTGCCATCCGGGCCGCGCTTGGGAACGATGAACTGCGTGCCTGTGAGTTCATAGACATTGGCGGCGTCCATTTTCAAGCTAACCACGCCACTGGAAGGCAGGCCATTTTCCATCACCAGGCCATGCTGGCCCACATAGGTGCCGTATTCGCGTTTGTCATTCACGACAAAGACATAGGTGGCATCTCCAAATTTGCGCGTGCGCACGATGATCTCGGGATTGTCGCACATGGCCTTCTGCGGCAGCGAGAAGCCGCTCACCGTCTGCGCCATTTCGAGCACCTTGGTCTTGTCCACGTCGGCCTTCTTCACGCGTTTGAAGCTCGGCAGCACAAAGTCCGGCTTGAGTCCCGGGCAGATAAATTCATCCGCCACGATCTTGCCGCCTTTTTTCTGCCAGTCCTGAATGCGTGTGACCACAGATTTGGTCAGCACGTCGCAATACGGCATGACGAGCACCTTGCGCCCGCTGAGGCCGTTCTTGAGCAGAGTCTCCTCATAGAGCATGTCCGTCTGCACATGCGCATGCTGCAGCGCCAGCCACACGTCTGCGGCCCAGTCGGTGTTGTTTCCGTAACTGCCACGCCGGGCGAACATCTGCGAGGTGAAACTTTCCAGGAAAGCCACCTCGCTGCGCTCATCGGGAATGGCCATCAGCGCGGGTCCAAGCGGCTCGATCACATCGTGAATGAGCTGCTTGAGCACGGGAGCGGTATTTGGATTGGTGAAGCGGTAGCCGCCGGGGCTGTCTGTGGGCACGAGCGACTGCCACCCATGATACATGATGCCCTGCACGGGCCGCGCGATCTTCGTCCAAAGTGCTTCCTTCAAATGCATCGGCGCTATGGTGATGTAGGCCGCGTCCGGATCGTGGTCCTGCCAGGCCACCACCTCTCCGGGTGCCTTGCTGCCGATCGGTGCGGTCTGTGAGCGGTACCAGATGAGCTGCGTCATCTTCATCACGCGCTGATTTTTGCCGCTGGCCGCGCTCATGGCAAAGAGCTGGTCGGCGCACATGCCTATTTTTTGTGGATCTGGATAGGTGTAGGTCCAGTGCGAGAGCACATCCACCGCGCCACCCGCGCCGCTGATGCTCGGCTGCCGCACAGCGGGGTCAAAGAAGGTCCAGCCACGGCTGCTTTTCACGCCTTTGTGCAAGGCGGTGTGCAGACCGTTCCAGCCATCCCCCACCGTCCAGAACCAGCGCAGGTATTTCAAAATGGGGTGGTCGTCGGCGACGACGCGGTCTGCCGGAAAGTCCTTCAGCTTGGTCCAGTCCACGCCCCACTTGGCAGAAACCTCGGCGGGGATGTCTGTGCCGGCAAACTTCTTGTAAGCTTCAACATCCACCGAGTTGAAGCTCACCTGGGTGTTGTCGCGGACTTCGGAATTGATCAGCGTGGTGGTGAAGGCAGGATGATCGCCATAGGCCTTGGCCACGCTCATGCCCACTACCTGGAAGAAGGAGGCAAAGTCCGGCAGCGAGGCGCAGATGTCCGGACGTGCATAGGGCTTCCCATCGCGGCCGATGCGCAGATTTTTTTCCTCGGACTCGAGTGCGCGCCCTGGTGAGAGGCTGGCGATGACCTCCAAGCCGTTGGCCAGCGCCTGATCCAGCATGTCACGCTTTTTGGCAATCACCTCCAGCTTGGCTGGCGGGACGACCTTTTTCTGTTGCCACATCTCGCCGTAGTCTGCCCCCAGCCCGATAAAATGCGTGAATCCGATGTCTTTGAGCCGGACCATTTCATCGCCATCCGCCCCCCACATGATGACCGGCATGCGCTCCGGCACACGCGGCACGATTTTCAACGAAGCCGCCTGCTCGGTAGCGTAGTCACCCGCCTCGAAGCGCACACGCAGCTCATACTCGTCGGGCTTGAGGGCGGTGTTGAGCGCGTATTTGGCGGTGAAGCTTTTTCCTGGAGCTAGATCTGGAATGATGAAGTCCTCGCTTCGACCGCCGAGGCTGGTTTTGAGCTTGGCAGCCCTTAAGGTCTCACGGCGCAGGTTAGTGCAGATGATCTCCACCGGCCTGGCTGTCTCCATGCGCCGCCACACACGGCGCCCGGTGGCGATCTCCAAGGACACACGCTCGAAATTCAGCACTCCTTCGCAGATGCGCACTTCATCAATGAATCCTGGAAAGCCACCGTAGTTGCTACCCAGGCGGTCGCCGATGCTCAGCGGCTTGGTGCCGGGTGCCACGGCACCAAAGCCTGCGAGCTTTGATCCACCCGCCGCCACGCCATTGCGATAGAACTTGCCCTCTCCTGTCCCGTCATAGGTGAAGGCCACGTGCTGCCACACATCCGTCTCCAGCTTGAACGGCAGGGAGTAGATGGTCTTTGACTCTGCGCCAAACCCCAGCGTCACCCACATGCGACGCAGACCGGCTTTGTCAGCATCGCCGATTTGCCACTGGTAGTCCGTGTGATCGACATACTTCTTGTCCAGCAGGAAGCAGCGCAGCCGGGGTTCAAAGGCCGCCTTTGGCTTAATCCACATTTCCAGGGTAAAGGCCCCCTTCACCGGCTTCACTGCCACAACCGCCGCATGTCTCTTGTCCTCAACGGGAAATCCTGGAAAGGACTCCAAGGCTCCGCCAAATTTTCCAGCGGGATTGAGGGCCGCTCCATGAAGTGTCACATCCTTCGACTCTTCATCAAACTTCCAGCAGCCTAGCACCTGCGCCCCGGTGGCGTCATCCTTGGCGTAACCCGTTTCCCAGGTTTCCTGAAGTGCTGCGTGAGCCCCGGAGGAAATCAACAATGTACTGGCGATGAGGGAACGGACAGAGTGAAGCATGAGACGAAACAAAGCCTTCATCCAGGTGCAGTCTTTCAAACAAGTGCTACTCCAGCCTTTCCCGCAGCTTCTGAAGCAGCATGTCAGGGTCCTGCCGCAAATCCGCAATCAAGTGCACCATGATGCCTCTGGGCTCGATTTGGTAATACAGGCCATAGACATAGCCCGGAACTAGAGCGCGGCGAAATCCCAGCATACGCTGCGGTGCTGACTGTGGAAAAATCTCCAGCTGCCGGATGACACCGCCGAGTTGCTCCATGAAGTCGTCACCGGCTCCATCGCGCTGATCGGAAAGGCGGTTGTAAATATGCTGAATATCAGATTCCGCACCAGCAAGAATGACCACTGGAATCTTCACCTCAATGGCGGCCTTGGATCAAAGAGCGAACCTGCTCCCAGCTTTTGCCAGAATCTGCACCGGCATGATAGTTGGCGAGCCTTTCAGCCAAAATACTTGCAACCCCGGGAGGATCATCGATTTCGGCTTCGTGCTGTAGTACGTCTTCCCATAGCTCTGCCATTAGCTCCAGCTTCTCCTGAGGACGCATGGAACTAAGTTGAGGAATGGTCTCAGCAATCATGCCCTTATTCTAAACCTGCATCGCTTTGCCTCAACCTAGATTTCAGCAACGATCGGCATTCACCCCTTCACCGCCCATCTCAGCTTCGCGGGGGCCGCACGTGGATTGCTGCGTGTCTCCTCGGAAGAGGGGCGGATCACCTCGTCATTGGCGGCACTGAAAAGGCCGCTGCGCAGGCCTTCACGAAAGAGGTGCTTCACCCGACGGTCCTCGCCAGAATGGAAGGTCAGGATGGCCACACGTGCGCCGGGGCGCAGGCAGGCGGGCAGCTGACGTAGAAAGGTGTCTAGTGCGGTGAACTCTTCATTGACCGCAATGCGCAGGGCCTGGAAGACCCGGCGCACGGTGGCCTCACGCTCTTCTTCGTCCATGCGATATGGCAGCACCCGGCGCACGGCCTCGGCTAGCGTGCGCGTGGTAGCCACATCCTCCCCAGCCAGCGCCTGCGCGAGCAGCCTGGCATGCGGCTCATCGGCATTTTCTGACAGGATCGCGGTTAGTTTTTCCGCCGTAAGCTTGTGCAGCATCTCGCGCGCAGACACACCGCGTTGCGGGTTCATGCGCATGTCCAGAGGGCCGTCATGCTTGAAGCTGAAGCCACGGGAGGGATTGTCGAACTGCATGGAGGAGCATCCGAGGTCAGCCAGCAGCACATCAGCCCCGTCGCTCCAGCCCACCTCGCCAAGCGCGCGCTGGAGACCCGCAAAATTCATGCGTTTCACCACGAGCGCGGACTCCTCACAGCCGGTAGCGCGCAGCCTTGCTTCTGTACGCACGATCTCGATGGGATCCTGATCGAGGGCCAGCAATGTCCCGCCGGGCTGCACGGCTTTGAGCAAAGCGCTGGCATGGCCGCCATAGCCGAGCGTGCAGTCCACCGCACGCTCCCCAGGCTTTACCGCCAGGATCTGCATGATCTCATTCAGCAAAATAGGCACGTGCTGCCCTGCTGGGGTTTTGCCCGAAGCTCGAACCTTGGCGATGGTCTCGGCGTAACGCTCAGGATTCAGCTCCTTGTACTTGTGCTCAAAGCGCCGAGGATTTTTGCCGGAGTAGCGCGGACGACGACGATGCGGCGTGGGTGCCGGTGCAGATTCTGGGACTTCAGATTCGCTCACAGCTCGTTGTATTTGGCGTTCGATCCCTTCGCCTTGGCCACAGGATAGCGCGTTTCATTTCGCTCGATCTTGTCGAGCATGGCCTGACCGAGATCCACACCCAGATTATGCGCCAGCTCAAAGAGCAGAATGCCCACATCAGCCATCTCGTCCTTGAGCTCCGGCATTTTCTCCTTCACGCGCTTCTCGATCTGCCCCGGCTGCTGCCAGACAAAGTGCTGCAGCAGCTCCCCGGCCTCGGCCGTGATGGCAACCGCCAGCTCCTTGGGGTTGTGAAATTGCATCCAGTCCCGGGCGTCACGAAACGCGCAGATGCGGGCGGTGATTTCTTCGATGGTCATGCGGCATGATGCAGGCACGCGTCCCCCCCGGCAACCCGGAAGAAGACAAGAAGCGCTCATTCAGTCGCAAGACGTGCTGGACAGTCCGCCGTAATTTAAAGAAGATCATCCTATGAAAATTCACCGCATCCTTGCTCTCGCCTGCGGCTTCGCCGCCTTCACCACCCTCAAGGCCGTCGGAGATACACCGGTGGATTTTGTGAAACAGATCAAGCCGATCCTCGCTGACCGCTGCGTGGAGTGCCACAACTCCGAGACCCTGCTGGGAGAGCTGAACCTTCAGTCGCGCGCCCTTGCCTTTGAAAAGCGTAAGGCAGGCCCGGTGATCCATCCAAAGAATGCTGACAAAAGCATGCTCTACCTTGTGCTGACCCTGCCGCCCAAGGACAAGAAGGCCATGCCCGCCACCGGCCACCGCATTCCCAAGGATGAGATCCAGCTCATCCGCCAGTGGATCAATGAGGGAGCTCAGTGGCCCGAGGGCAAAGACGGGGCGATCAGTGCCCAGCATAAGAAACCCGGGAAATAATCTCCTCGCGTGCTGACAACCATTCCAAGGCGGGACTCTTGCAGGAAGCAGATGCAGGCTCCGTGCGCTGCTGACGCCGTCAACGGGTGTGGCTTGAATCTGGCCTCACCAGAGGTAGATGCAGTTTACCATGAAACTCCTGGGCCTGCTGACCGTCCTATCACTGATTCCGCTTTGCCAACCGCTGGCTCAGGAGATCCCGCCCGGCGGTGCTGATATTCGTGGAGAGACATCCCTGGCTGCATCCGCATCTGCGGCGGCAGGAAAAGCTGAGGATCTGCAGACAGGCAGGCGCATCACCATCACCAAACCGGATGCAGCAAAGGCTTATACAGCACAGTTCACGGCCCCCATCGCCGGTGGGATAGCGAAAGGCGAAAACGTGCTGGCGATCATCAAAGCACGAAGTGTCGGGAGCGCAGATACCGGAGAGGTGCTGGCCAAGCTGCAGCTGAATGCAGCACCTTACACCTCCTTTGGCAGCACGGTCGGTGTCGCCATCTTTCCTGACTGGACGGAGCAGCCGGTGCTCTTCACCGCAGATGCGCCAGTTCCAGAGGGGAAGGCCGCCATTGTGCTGCTATGCGGGCAGAAGGAGCAAAGCCTCGAGGTCGAAAGCATCCGCGTGCTGAAGTATCCGGCTGTAGCAGACGTCAGCTCTTTCCCAAAAGCCCGTCTGATCAAACGCACCTATGAGGGCCGCGAGCCGGATGCACCATGGCGCAAGGCCGCGCTGGAGAGGATCGAGCAGCACCGCAAGGCGGACCTCTCCATGATCGTGAAGGACGAAGCCGGCGGCCCCATAGCTAATGCCGAGGTCAAGCTCAGCCTGCGCCGTCATGCTTTTGGCTTCGGCTCCGCCGTGGTGGCGAAGCGTTTGAGCGGAGAAAGCGAGGACGACCACCGCTACCGCGAAATCATCGACCGCCTCTTCAGCATCGTGGTCTTCGAAAACGACCTGAAGGACGGCAACTGGGCTCCAGATTTCGACGAGCAGCGGAAAGCCAAACGAAACACGGAGCTGAACCTGGCCTTTGACTGGCTTTCGAAGCATCACATCTCCGTGCGCGGACATTATCTCATGCAGGTGGCCACACCGTTCAATCTGCATGACGTCAAGGACAGCGCCGTCATCCGTGACCGCACGCTCGCCAGCGTGAAGGAGCGCCTGTCCTTTGTGAATGACCGCGTGGTCGAGTGGGATGTGATCAATCACCCCATCGCCTGGAACGGCGCCGACATGCTGAACAAACGCCCAGGCCTGGAGCAACTCGACTGTGAGGTCTTCACGCTGGCACGTTCGCTGACGAAACTGCCATTCTTCGTCAATGAAGATCAGGTGTTCCGCCCGGGACCTCAGCATGAAGACACGCTGGCCTATATTGAAGCGCTCAATAAAGCAGGACTCACCGTGGCCGGTCTCGGCAATCAGGCACACTTCCACGAGAGCTACCTGCCATCTCCTGAACATTTGCTCAAGGTCACGGACGAGTTTGCCCAAGTGGTGCCGCATCAATCCATCACCGAATACGACATCGTGACCACGGAGGATGAAGAACTGGCTGCGGACTACACACGCGATGTGCTCATTTCAGTCTTCAGCCACCCGGCTTACACTAGCTTCTTGCTGTGGGGTTTCTGGGAAGGCTCCCACTGGAAGCCGGAGGCGGCATCATGGAGCAAGGATTGGAGCATCCGTAAACGCGGTGAAGTGCTGGAAGAATGGATCGGGCGCAGGTGGCGCACGGAGGTCACTTTGCAGACGGACGCCAAAGGCCGTGTGAAATGGCGCGGCTTCCCCGGATGGTATGAGGTAAGCGTTGCTGGACAGAAAACCGTCCTGACCATGCCCGGGATCGAGCCTTGACCGCGCCCTTCTCTCACGCATGGGTGGCGGTATCCCGCCACACCATGAAGTCTGTCACTGTCTCTCCCGCCGCACCGATTTTCTTCTGGTCGCTCGTTTCTGCCATGGCCGGATTTTTGTTCGGCTTTGACACCGTGGTCATCTCAGGTGCGGAAAAGACCATTCAGACTCTCTGGGGGCTGAGCGACACTTTGCACGGCATTGCCATGGCCTCCGCCCTTTATGGCACAGTGATCGGTTCGGTGATCGGCGGCTGGCCTACGGACCGCTGGGGGCGCAAGGTGACTCTTATCTGGGTTGGGGTGTTGTACCTGGTCTCGGCAGTTTGGTCAGGGCTCGCTCCCGAGGTCATATCGTTGATCGTGGCGCGGTTCATCGGCGGCCTCGGTGTCGGCATCTCCACCATTGCCGCCCCGCTCTACATTGCGGAGATTTCACCTCCTGAGCGCCGTGGACGACTGGCGGGCATGTTCCAATTTAACATCGTCTTCGGCATCGTGATCGCCTTCTTGTCAAACTACCTCCTCGGCGGCATCGGCGCAGATGCCTGGCGCTGGATGCTCGGTGTGGCGGCAGCGCCTTCGCTTGTTTACCTGCTGCTGTGTTTCCGCATTCCTGAAAGCCCGCGCTGGCTACTCACACGCAAGGATGATCGTGCGCAGGGTGTCGCCGTGCTGAGAATGATCCAGCCGGAAATGAACGAAGGGCAGATCCAGACGCTCGCAGATCAGATCGCCTCCGCTGCGTCTGCCGGACGCGCCAGATCCGAGGGCTTCTGGAGCTCGAGGCTGCGCGCGCCCATCCTGCTGGCTTTCAGCATCGCCTTTTTCAATCAGCTCTCCGGAATCAACGCGGTGCTCTACTTCGCGCCGCGCATCTTTGAGCTCACAGGCCTGGCGGCAAAAGCTGCACTGCTGCAATCCGTGGGCATCGGCATCACCAATCTGATCTTTACTTTCATCGGTTTGTGGCTCATTGACCGCCTGGGGCGGCGCACTCTGCTCTACCTCGGCTCGTTCGGTTACATCACCTCCCTGGGGTTGTGCGCATGGGCGTTTTTCACACAGCATTACGCCATCGTCCCTGCGTGCATCTTCACCTTCATCGCAGCTCATGCCATAGGCCAGGGGGCTGTCATCTGGGTTTTCATCGCGGAGATTTTTCCGGACCAGCATCGTGCAGGAGGCCAGTCTCTCGGCAGCTTCACCCACTGGGTGTTTGCCGCGCTGCTGACCACCTTTTTTCCGCGTATGGTCTCCAGCCTGCCACCGGGCTGGGTCTTCACCTTTTTCTGCGGCATGATGGCGCTGCAACTCGTGTGGGTGCACCTCATGGTGCCGGAGACCAAAGGAGTGCCGCTTGAAAAAATCGAAAAACAACTCGGCATCGTGTGATTCAAACTGCACTGCCAACCGCCCATGATCTTCCGCTTCGCACCCGCCCTTTTCGCACTTATCGGTATGGCTGCAGCCGCCGATACACCAGTCACCATCTCCAGCCTTGCCGAACTTGAGCAGGCTGCATCCGGAAACGGGCAGCAGGTGAAAATGAAGCCGGGCACCTACCGGCTGGCAGAGTTCATCCCGCTGAAAACGATTCCCGAACGCCACAAAAAAGCCCGTTGGCAGTTCCTCACTTTCAGCGGCTCCGGCAACAACTTTGACCTGAGTGGTGTAACCATCGAACTGGACACCACGTTGCGTGAAAAGCTGCACGCTCCGATTCACACGGATGAGTTTTTGGTGAGCGGTAAGAACAACCTGATCTGCGGGCTCACAATCACCAGCATCGGCAAAGGAGCAGCTTTTGGCGGTGCGGTGCTCGGTGTCACAGGTCAGGGAAACACCCTGCGGGACTGCACCATCCACGTGGAAGGCTCCAGCCCTTACGGCTACGGAGACCTCTTTGGCAAAGGAGGCTACAAGCACAGTGGTGTGCATGTCACAGGCAGCGGATCTCGTTTCATCGGCTGCAAAGTTTTTCAGAAGGCATTCGGCCATGGCTTCTACCTTCAGGAAAACTGCAACGACGTGCTTTTTGAGAACTGCCACGTGGAAGGCGTGATGCGCAGCACGGACGAGATGCTTGCGGAGACATCGGGCATGGCCTTTGAGCACCACTTTGCAAGCGTGGCGACGAACCGCAGCGGCACCAACCGCATTCAGCCTGGTTACATGAAAGCGCTCAGCGAGGACGCCTTTCGCACCTACCACACCCACCAGGGGCTGGTGCTGCGCGGCTGCACCGCCACGCGAATGCGAGGTGGTTTTGAACTGCGCACCAAGACCGCCCCACGCCTGGAAAACTGCACCGCGACCGCCTGTGAACGCGCCTTCTGGATTTCCACAGGTGCCGTCTTGACGAAGTGCAAGGGCGATGCCCGCTACGGCCCCCTACTCTATGTGGAGGGGGACAAAGCCAGGGTGGATGTGCAACTGCTGCCGACTGAGGCAGAAAACATTCACGTGCATGCGATCTCCGCCATCTACGGCACCAACAATGAGGTAACGATCTCCGCATCCAAAAACCGCGCGCATGCAGCACCTATCCTCGTCGGCTTCACGCCACCCTCCATGGGTGAAAACGCCACTGCCAATTCCGAGCGCGCCGCTCGCAGCCTGATCCTGCACAATCACACATCGATGCCCGTTGTGATCGGGGCCAAGGCCGAAAAATGCCAGATCTTCACGCAAGGTCTGGTGCAGGAAAACAAAGGCCGGGATATCGCCATTCAAACTCGCTGATCGCTTCATGCTCCGCATTCTTACCCTTCTGTGTATTCTGCTTCTCAGCCGTTTGAATGCTGCGGAATACCAGTGGTCTGCCGAAATCTCGTCGAAAGTCAGCGCGGAGACCAAGGGACATCCTCGTGCGTTTTTGTGGATACCTCCATCGTGTGAGCGCGTGCGTGGAGTCTTGCTGGCACAGCACAACATGCTGGAACTCCCAGTCTTAGAAAGCCCGCTTTTCCGCCAGGCCATGGCAGAGCTGAATTTTGCCATCGTCTGGATCACGCCGCCCTGGGGAGGTGCCACAAGTCTGGATGCCGCAGGTGCCTCCGAACTGGTGGCCGTGCTAGACACGCTCGCTGCCAAATCAGGCTACGCAGAACTGGCCACCGCCCCGCTGGTTCCGGTAGGGCATTCCGCCATGGCGGAATTTCCCTACCTCTTTGCGTCGGCACTGCCGCAGCGCACGCTGGCGGCCATTTCACTGAAGGGGTCCTGGCCAGAAAAGCAGCCATGGGTTGAAGGATTCGCCGCCGCAGGCGTGCCCCTGCTTTTCATCAGCGGTGAATATGAATGGGCCGAGGAACGGGCGGGTAAGGCCCAGGCTTTTCGACGCAAACATCCCTCCGCCCCTCTGTCGATGCTGGCAGATGCAGGTGGCGGGCATTTTGATCATCATGAGGCAATCATTCGCTTCATGGCGGACTACATCCGTGCGGCGGCACTCCATCCTGAACGCCCGCTGGATGCCACCAAGCAAGGGGCGCTGGTGGACCGGTGGCGCATGAACCAGCCTCCCCGCAGCAACTCCGCAGACACCTTCTGGTGCTTTGATGAAAAACAGGCCCTCGCGACAGAACTCCTTCAAAACGCATTCACTGGAAAACAACCGCAGCTTCTCGGCTGCAAACAAAATGGACGCGTGGTGGGCCAGGTGAATGGCACCCATCAGCAGGTGACGCTGCAGTGGCTCCCGGATCCAAAAGGCGATGGACTGACTTTCACACTCGAAGGCGCGTTTCTTGACACTGTCCCGGCCGGGCGGCCGGAACGCTGGACAAAGCTCAAGGCAGACTCTGCGATTTCTCACCCGAATAACACCGATAAGATCACCATCTCCCCCATCTGCGGGCCGGTGGAAAAGCTCAACGCAAACACCTTCGCCTTGAAGTTTGACCGGCTTGGTTTTGACAACGCCATGCGCAGCTCAGAAATCTGGCTGCAGATCGAACACCCCGGAGATGATCATTATAAACGCGCCGTTCAGCAGGCACTTCTGCGCATCCCGATTCGCAACACCCAGGGGCAGCCGCAGACCATCGAGTTTGATCCGATCGCTACGGATTTGAAGCTCCACGCCCGGTCAAGCGCTGGCGAGAAAGTACGCTTTTATGTGCGCGAAGGCCCGGCGGAAATCGTCGATGACAAACTGCAACTCACACCACTCCCACCCCACGCCAAGAAACCCGTGGAGATCACCGTGGTGGCCTGGCAGTGGGGCCGGAGCATTGAACCAAAGCTGCAAACTGCCGAGCCAGTGAGCCGCACTTTGGTCATTCATCCGTAAGGCTCGCACAACTGCTCAAAAACAAATTCATGTGCGCTGCAACCAATCAAGCCGTGCTCGGTTTGATCAGCCGTAACATCTGCACCATGAAAACATCCCCATCTCCATTTCACATTCCGCTGAACCGCCGCAGGCTGCTCCATAGCATGCTGCTGACCACCGGCGGCATCATCACCAACAGCGTGTATGCCGAGGCACTGACGCTCACGCCACGCGCCACTGAAGGCCCCTACTACCCTGATCATCTGCCACTGGATCAGGACAATGACCTCACGATGATCATCGGTGGAAAAGCACCAGCAAGCGGTGTGGTGACCGAGTTTGGCGGACGCCTGCTGAATGCAGATGGCAAGCCGATTGAAAATGGAGTGATCGAACTCTGGCAGGCGGACAACAATGGCTGCTACATCCACAGCCGTGGCGCCCAGCAGGGAAATGAAAAGGATCCAAACTTCCAGGGCTTCGGCAAAATCGAAACCAATGCCAAGGGTGAATACCGCTTCCGCACGATCAAACCCGGTCTCTACACCGGGCGCACGATCCACTGGCACATCCGTGTGAAGCAGGGAGGCAAGAGTATGCTCACCACGCAGCTTTTTATCGCCGGTGTACCGCAGAATGACCGCGACGGCATCCTGCGCAGCATGGGCACGGAGCAGCAGCGCCTCTCCGTCATTCGCGAGTTCAAACCCATGAGTACTGAAAGCAAGGAGCTCGTCGGCACTTGGGACATCGTGATCGGCCACACCCCCGAAGATCCAGAGCAGAGTGGTCGCGGCCCCGGAGGCCCGCCAAGAATACGGCGTGATGCCGATCAGGACATCAAAGACGCATTGTTTGGCCCTTCATTTTAGCCAAGCCTGACGGTGAGTGTCCGTCAGCAGCTGCTCCACAAATTTGGGCAGCTCTACGGATACGGGGCCGATGACTCGCTCGCGGAACTGGCGTGATATTTCCGTGCTCTCGATGTTGAACTCCACGAGACGGCATGCCGGATTTCGCGCAGCCTCTTTGGCAAAGCCTGCCGCAGGGTAAACCACGCCTGAGGTGCCGATGCAGAGAAAGATGTCGGCGTTCTTCAGGACGTTCATGATCGTCTCCATCTCAAACGGGAACTCGCCAAACCAGACGATGTGGGGTCTCAAGCCCCCGATCTCACCACATGCCCGGCAACGTGTGCCGGAGGCTAGATCCTTGTTCCATGCCATCACTGCACCACAGCATTCGCAGCGCGCTTTGCGCAGCTCTCCGTGCATGTGGATCAGCTTTTCGCTACCAGCGCGCTCGTGCAGATCATCCACATTTTGCGTGACCAGCAGAAACCTGCCGCGCCACTCACGCTCCAGCCGCGCCAGGGCATGGTGGCCCGCATTGGGCTCCACCGTGTTCAGAGCCGCACGACGCAGATTGTAAAACCGGTGCACCAGCTCCGGATCGCGAGCAAAGCCCTCAGGCGAGGCGACCATCTCAATATGATGCCCCTCCCAAAGCCCGTCAGCGCCGCGAAAAGTGGGCACGCCAGACTCGGCAGACATACCCGCTCCAGTGAGCACGACGATGTTGGGCTCTGCTCTCATTTTTTCGGCTGCCTCTGGCGAACGCATTCGAACAGGCACACGCCAGTGGCCACGGAGACATTCAGACACTCGACTTTTCCGGCCATGGGTATTTTAACGAGGAAATCGCAATGCTCTCCGGTAAGGCGGCGCATGCCGGGCCCCTCGGCCCCCATGACGATGCCGATGCCGCCTTTGAGATCGAGATCGTAGAGACTCTTGGTGGCTTCATCGGCCGTGCCCACCAGCCAGATTCCCAGCTCCTTGAGCTTGTCCATCGTGCGCACAAGATTGGTCACACGAACGAGCGGAATGTTTTCCGCGCCGCCACAGGCCACACGCACCACCGTTTCCGTGATGGGTGCAGTTTTGTCCTTGGGCATGATGACCATGCAGACCCCGGCCGCATCAGCGGTGCGCAAGCAGGCACCTAGATTGTGCGGGTCCTGCACACAGTCGAGGATCAGCACCAGCGGATTGGATTTGTCTTCCAGCAGAGCAGCAATGTCTCCTTCATCATAGATATGGACTTGGTGATCAGAGCGGGCGTGGCGGTTCTGCCGGGCGGTAGGCTGGTCTGGACGATTCGGGCGCATGGTATGGTGTCCCCGGACAGTGCGCCACGAATGGCGTTTGGCAAAATGATAGAAGCGTCGGCTTGCAGTCTGTGTGAACTGCCCGGAGCAGTCGGGCATGAAATCGCTTTTCAAACGCTGGTGGCTGCCTGGAATGGCCCTTGTTTTGGCAGGGGCGAGTCTCGTCTTTGGCAGCGAGTGGTGGGTAGCTCATGCCGCCCAGGGGCGCTGCTACGACTCGGTGGATTCCATCCCCGCAGCTCCAGTGGCGGTGGTGCTGGGCGCAGCCTCGCGTCTTTCAGGCGGCAGGCCCAATCTCTTCTTTCTCCCACGTATGGAAGCCGCTGCGGCTCTCTTCAAGGCAGGCAGAGTCAAGGCGCTGATCGTCAGCGGAGACAACAGCCGTCAGGACTATGACGAGCCCACTGACATGAAGCATGCATTGATGCAGTTGGGCGTGCCTGTAGAGAAAATCGTATGCGACTACGCCGGCTTTCGAACGCTCGACTCCGTCGTCCGTGCCCGCGAGGTCTTCGGGCAGCAGAAAATCATCTTCGTTTCACAGAGATTTCACAATGCACGCGCCATCTATCTGGCCCGTGCTTTTGGAATCGATGCCTGGGGACTGGACGCAGGAGATGTCCCTGTGGCATTGTCCGTGAAAACCTTCCTGCGTGAAAAGCTGGCCTGCGTCAAAGCAGTGCTGGATGTGAATGTGTTGCACACGCGCCCCAAACATCTCGGGGAAAAGGTGTCGGTGCCGCTAGATTGAGCAGCTCTCATAACCACACCGTGAGCGCACGTCGCAGCTCCGGCCCCGAAGTCACGCGAAAACTCTCATCCAGCTCCAGCCGTGCCTTGTGCCCGTTTTGCGAGATCTCGATGAAGACTGGCAATGTACCTGGATAGGCCAGCAGCACCTCTTCGATGCGCTCCAGATCCGTCTCGGTGTGATGTTTGGTGTTCAGCCTGAGCACGATCGGCTTGGGAGGCGCGGGTGGTTTCGGCGGCGGGGGCAGCGAGGGATCAGGATCGCTGGCATTGCGCGGTTTGGCCGCCTTCGGCTTGAGCGGCGAGGCACCATTGAGCGTGACGCGGTTGCCGTCCGTCTTCTGGTCCTTGCTCACACGCACACGCAGCGCCAGCACGGCACCGTCGGCCAGCACCTCCTTCACCTTCTCGTAGTCGTCACTCCAGCACATCATCTCGATCTGCCCGGTGAAATCTTCCACCCTGAAGGTGGCGAAGGGGCGGTTGTCTCGTTTGGAGTAGCGCACTTCCAGCTGGCTGATGATGCCTGCGATGGTGTGCGAGCTCGCCTTCTCCTTGGTGTCGATGCCTTCGATGGAGGCGATTTTGATGAGCTTGGGCGAATCAAAGTGGCCGCGATAGCTGTCCAAAGGATGACCGCTGACATAGAAGCCGAGCAGCTCCTTCTCAAAGGCCAGGATCTCGTCAGGAGTCCACACCACGGCAGGTGTTGCCGTCTCGCTCTTTTTTGACTTTGGCTGCGCAAGATCAAAGTCATCAAACAAGCCGCCCTGCCCTGATCTCCGATCTTTCTGCAGCGAGGCTGCAGAAGCCAGCACCTGCTCCAGCTTGGCAAACATCACCGAACGCGACTCGCGGGTGAAATCAAACGCCCCCGCTTTCACGAGAGCTTCCATGAGCTTCTTATTCACCGCCCGGTTGTCCAGCCTTGCGGCAAAGTCTTCCAGGCTGGTATAGGGACCATTCGCCTCACGTTCGGCGATGGCGGCCTCCATGGCTCCCTCACCCACATTCTTGATGGCGCTGAGCCCGTAGCGGATGGCGTTGGGCTGCTCGGCCTCTGTTTCAAAGCGTTCAGGAGCAAATTTCAGCGACGACTTGTTCACGTCAGGCGGCAACACCTTGATGCCCATTTCAAAGCACTCGCTGACGAAATTGGCTATCTTGTCGGGATTGCTGATTTCATAACTGAGCACCGCCGCCATGAACTCCACGGGGTAGTTGGCCTTCAGGTAGGCTGTGCGGTACGTCACGATACCGTAGGCTGCGGAGTGGGATTTGTTGAAGCCGTATTGCGCGAATTTTTCGAGCAAGTCGAAGATGGAGTTTGCCAGCTTGGCCTGGATGTCATTCGTCTTGAGGCAGCCCTCGACGAAAATAAGACGCTGGCGCGCCATCTCAGCAGCGTCTTTTTTACCCATCGCGCGTCGGAGCAAGTCAGCTTGGCCGAGTGAGAAACCGGCCAGAAGATTGGCCGCCTGCATCACCTGCTCCTGATACACCAGAATGCCGTAGGTCTCCTTGGAGATCTTCTCCAGCAGCGGGTGGGGGTAGTCCACCTTCTCCTCGCCCTTCTTACGCTTGATGTAATCGGGAATAAACTGCATCGGACCCGGACGGTACAGCGCCAGAATAGCGATAATTTCCTCGATGGTGTCAGGCCCGAGCTGTTTGCAAGTGTTGACCATCCCACCAGATTCCATCTGGAACACCGCGACTGTTTCGCCGCGTTTGATGAGATCGAAGGTGTTTGTGTCCTCCAGTGGCGCATTGGCCACTCTGAAGCCGGGTACACGTTTCTGAATCCAGAACTCAGCCTCGTGGATCACCGTCAGCGTTTTGAGACCGAGGAAGTCCATCTTCAGCATCCCCAGCTCGGTGAGCGGCTTCATCGCATACTGCGAGAGGATGGCATCTTCCTTGTCTCGTGTGAGGGCGATGAAGTTGTCCAGCCTGCGGTCCCCGATAACCACACCTGCGGCATGCACGCCGGTGCCTCGCGTCAGGCCTTCCAGGAAGGTGGCATGCCTCCAGAGCTCCTGCGCATTGGCATCGGCCTCCAGCTTGGCCGCGAGATCCGGATTCTTCTTCACCGACTCCTCCAAATCGATGTTCAACTCGTTCGGGATCATCTTGGAGAGCGCATCACTGTCTCCATAGCTCCAGCCGAGCACACGGCCCACGTCACGGATGACGGACTTGGCCCCCATGGTGCCGAAGGTAATGATATGGGAAACGCTGAGGTCCCCGTACTTTTCGCGCACGTACTGGATCACCTCCGGACGGCGCGTCTGGCAGAAGTCGATATCGATATCAGGAGGGCTGACACGCTCGGGATTGAGGAATCGCTCAAACACCAGTTCAAACCGCAGCGGATCAATGTCCGTGATGCCGAGGCAGAACGCCACGAGTGAACCTGCGGCAGAGCCACGGCCCGGTCCCACGGGAATGTTGTGCTCGCGAGCCCAGTTGATGAAGTCCCAGACGATGAGGAAGTAGCTGGTGAAGTTTTTCTCCTTCAGCAGGGCCAGCTCCACCTCCATTCGGTGGTGGAGGACCTCGTCATTCAGCGCGCGGTCACGGCCATAGCGGCGCTCCAACCCCTCCGTGGTCAATCGGCGCAGGTACTCGTTGCGGTCCCCGCCATCCGGCATCGGATACTGCGGATAGCGATCAATACTTGTCGAGTCGAGATGGATTTTGACATCGCAGCGCTCGGCGATTTCCAGCGTGGCGTCGCAGGCCTCCGGCACCTCGGCAAAGAGGGCGCGCATCTCCTCGGCAGTCTTGAAATAGACCTCCGGGGAGTACGTCATACGGTTCTGGTCATAGATGCTCGCCCCCGTGCCGATGCAGATCATGATGTCGTGAGACTCATGGTCGCTGCGGTTGAGAAAGTGCACATCGTTCGTGGCCACCGTCTTGAGGCCGTACTGCTTGCCCCACTCGATCATCTGCCGCGCACTCTTGCGCTGGGCCTCCATGTTGTGGTCCTGGATCTCCAGGTAAAAATTCTCCGGACCAAAGATGTCGCGGAACTCCTGCAAGCTCTTCTCCGCCTCGTCCTTGCGGTCGGAGAGCAGGAGTTCGTTGATCTCTCCATTGATGCAGCCACTGAGGCAGATCAGGCCCTTGGAGTACTCCCGCAGCGCATCCTTGTCCACGCGCGGTTTGTACCACTGGCCCTCCAGATGCCCTTTGGTGATCAGCTTGGAGAGGTTCTCAAATCCCTCATTGCTCGCTGCCAGCAGCGTCAGATGGGAGGAGCGCTTGCGGCCTGCCACCTCATTTTTGTCCATCATGGAGCCAGGGGCCAGGTAGGCCTCGCAGCCGAGGATGCTCTTCACCTTGGCCTTTTTCGCAGCCATGTAGAAATCGATCGCGCCGAAAAGATTGCCGTGATCCGTGATCGCCACGGCGGGCATCTCCAGTTCCTTCACCCGCTTCATGAGCGCATCGATGCGCACCGCGCCATCGAGCAGCGAGTAGTCGGTATGAAGGTGGAGATGGACAAAGGAATCAGGCATGCGGCGCGGGAGAGGATTAACTCTTTCTCGGAGAGATGGACAAGCAGGACTTCTTCACATTCAGTCATCACGGGCCCTGCCGTGGGCACGGTGATGGTGGCGGTAGTATTTGAGCAGCCGCCAGCCGGCAATCCCGGCAATGCAAGTAGCAGCAGTCAGCAATGTGAGAAAAATCCTGCCGGTCGCAGCGGGTTCGGTCGCCGTAGAAGGAGGCGACACTGGCTTGGCGGATGTTGCTGGCGCAGCGATTTTTAGCTCAAAGGGGCGGCTGACCTCCCCTGGAAACACCACCTGCGGACGCGGCTCAGCCCTGCCCTGCTGGGAAAGCAGCAGGATCATGCTGGTGTTGGCGTTTTTGGCAAAATCCACCCTGAAAGTGTTGGCGCCTTCCGGCAGACGTCCTTCCATCGTGGCCAGTAGATGAACCTCCTCGGTTTCTGGCTTCAGCGGGGTATTATCAGCACCATCCATCGCCTGGATCTGGCAGGCTGGCAGCGGCTTTTTCTCATCATTAAAAATCAGGCTCACAGCACCCCTAAGGTACTGCTGTGCTTTTTCATGGGTGGCAGCCACCTGCGCCGGCGTCTGCTCACGGTACCATGAGCCCGGCACGGGCGGCAGGGTGGTAGGATCCGAGGCTAGAAAGGTGCGTGGATCCACATTGATCCTCAGTGTGTAGGCTCCCCCGGGGGCAAAATCTGCCTCCACTGTCATGTTAGGCACCACGTGAGCCTGAGCCAGCCCAATGGTGCATCCCGCCACCCCTAGGACGGCGCTCCTCAGCCAGTTGCCGGAAAATCGATGCATCATGCGTCATGGTGGAGATGAGCCTGCCATTGGCAAATGTAACGTCGTAATACACTTACCGTCTCTGGCTTAGGCCCTTGATTCTCTAAACAAAAATCTCTTGCCCGAAAGAACCGGCGAAAAACCTTGTAGCTGGACGACGACCGCGCTTGACTAACGGCGCGTAAATTGCTTCAAAAGAGCATTCTTTTTTAACGACCCGTATGGGAGCCACACTCAAATCACTGGAAAAAGGACTCGAGATCGTCCTCGAGGACTTCAATCTGGTCGGCCGCAGCCCGGATGCCAGCATCCGCCTCGTGGACGGGGGTGTTTCGCGCCAGCATGCCACCATCCGCAGGGATGGGCAGCTTTTCTGGGTCTCCGACCTCGGCAGCGCCAACGGCAGCTTCGTCAATGATGTGGCCGTCACCACCGCCCGCGCCCTCCGCCACGGCGACCGCGTACAGTTTGGCACCAGCACCTTCATTTTCGACAGCCAGGACGAAGACCGCCCCTCCAGCGAGACCAGCAACGTCAGCACCCAGTCTCTCCACACCATTGCTCTGCCGGTCAAAACGGTCAAAGCTACCCTGCTCGTCGGAGACCTGCGCAACTTCACCACCATCTCCGCGCAGCTTAGCGCCGAGGAAGTGGCCGCCATGCTTCGTGAATGGTACGCCCAGTGCGAAAAAGTGCTGAAGACCCGCGATGCGATCATCGACAAGTTCATCGGCGACGGTGTCTTTGCTTACTGGCCTGGGGACGACATCTCCTCCCGCGTCAAGGCCACTGAGGCCGCCAGGATCCTCAGCAGCCCCGACGTCTCCGACTCTCCCAAGCGCAAATGGCTCAAGGAGAACATGAATCTGGAGGTCCACTGCCATATCGGCCTGAACGTCGGTGACGTGGCCCTGGGAGCCATGGGACGCGGCGTAAACACTGCCGTGGGCGAAGCCGTCAATGTGACCTTCCGTATCGAGAGCCTGACCCGCAAGCTGCAGGTGCCTGTGCTCGCCGGCGCACCCTTCCTCAATGGATGGGAGGAAGGCCTGAAGCTCTACCAAAACGCCGGCATCCATCCGGTGAAGGGCCAGCCTGATCCTGTGGAGGTCTATTCCCTCATCGACGCGCCCACGATGTCTTTCTAGGACGCCTCGCGATCCAGCAGCCGTTGCATGTCATCCCGCGTCATGCGGTAGAGGTACCACTCGCTCATGCGCTTGGCACCAATGCGCTGCTCATAGACCTGCTGTGCGTTCACATTCCAGTCCAGCGCCGTCCACTCCACACGTCCGCAGCCACGCTCATGCGCCAGGCTGACCACTTTCTTGAGCAGCGCGCCTCCGACACCGCCTTTGCGGCGTTCAGGAAGGACAAACAAGTCTTCCAAATACATGGTCGGCAGCGCCAGAAAGCTCGAATATGTCTCCACCAGCACCATGTAGCCGCAGGGCTCGACGTCCTCGTTCACAAACGCCAGCCACACCTCGATGCGTGGCTTTTTGCCCAAGGCATCTTCCACCAGACGAGCCTGCGCCGCCTCATCTGGCGGGGGCAGCTTCTCAAACTCCGCCAGCGCCACCACCAGCCGACAAAACGCCGCCGCATGCTCTTGAGTGAGCGGCCGCAGCTGGATGTCCGGCTTTGTGCTCATGCATGCAGCACCGGATCTCCAAACAATGTGAAGTGCCCGGCCTCGGTGACGCGCACCTTGAACATCTCTCCCACATGGCGCTCAGGATTGCCGTCAAAAACCACGATGCGGTTGGAACCCGTGCGTCCGGTAAGGCGCTCCTCGTTGGTTTTGCTGGGCCCTTCACAGAGGATCTCCACCTCCTGCCCCACCAGCGCGTCATACATGGGCAGCGCGATGCGGTTCACCACGCCGAGCAGGTCTTGGTTGCGCTCCTCCTTCACGCGCTCCGGCACCTGGATCGCGTCCTCCATCTCAGCGGCAGGCGTGCCCCGGCGCTTGGAATAGCGGAAGACGAAGGCGTTGTCGAAACGGATGTTTTCAAACATCTGCCGCGTCTCCAGGTAATGCTCTTCCGTCTCGCCAGGAAAGCCCACAATCACATCTGTCGTCACGGAGATGCCCGGGCGTGCCGCGCGGATGCGCTCCACCAGCTCTGTAAACCGCGCCGTCGTGTAAGGCCGGTGCATGCGCTTCAGGATGGCATCGCTGCCGCTCTGCACTGGCAGGTGCACATGCTCGGCCAGCTTAGGCAGATAAGTGAAGGCCTCGATGAGGTCCTTCTTGTAACCGATCGGGTGAGGGCTGGTGAAGCGAATGCGCTGAATGCCGGGCACCTCATGCACCGCCTCCAGCAGCTGCACAAAGGGACTCTTGCCGTCCACCGCAGGAAACTCGTGCCGTCCGTACAAATTCACGATCTGCCCCAGCAGCGTCACCTCCTTCACACCGCGATCTGCGAGACGCTTCACCTCTTCAACAATGTCGGCGATGGGCCTGCCGCGCTCGCCGCCACGTGTGTAGGGAACAATGCAGAAGGTGCACTTCATGTTGCAGCCCTGCATGATGCTCACGAAGGCACTGGCCTGCTTTTCTTTCAGCGTGTGGTCACGAATGGTGTTCTGCGAAGCGGTCTCTTCTTCCACATCCACGATGGAGAAGCGCTCGTCGTCCATCTGCTTGGCCTCCTTGGCACGGATGATCTCGTCCACGTAATCGACCACGCGGTGGTACTTCTGCGTACCTACAACGAGGTCCACATTGGCCTTGTCCACCAGCTCGCTGCCGCGGCTCTGGGCCATGCAGCCCATGAAGCCGGTGACCAGGGGGATGCGCCGACGGCGCACCATGCCCATTTTTCCCAGGGCCTTCTGCTCGGCCTGATCACGCACGGAGCAGGTGTTGATGAGCACCACATCGGCGTCTTCATCCCGCGCGGTCATGGTATAGCCGCGCTCCACGAACATCTGCGACACCTGCTCGGTGTCGCGTTCGTTCATCTGGCAGCCATAGGTTTTGATGTGTACGCGGGGCATTTGGGGGGCGGGAGCATACCCACTCCCGCCCAAAACACAACCGCAAGGCGCTTGGCCCCGGTCCGGATCATCCCTTGATCTCAAAGATGGCCTCAACCTCGACCGCAGCTCCGGTGGGAAGCTGGGCAAAACCCAGGGCGCTGCGGGCGTGGTAGCCATCACCTTCCTTGCCGAAAATTTCATGCAGCAGGTCGGAGCAGCCGTTGATGACCAGATGCTGGTCGCTGTATTCCAGCGTCGAGTTCACGCAGCCCAGGACCTTGATGACCTTCAGCCCATCCAGCGTGCCGTGTGTGTCCCACACTGAGCGCAGCACCTTCTCGGCGCAGTTCTTGGCGGCCTTGTAACCGTCTTCCGTGGAGACACCGGCGCCCAGCTTGCCCTTGAGGTCGCTCACGTGGCCGGAGGTGATGAGCTGATTGCCGCTGCGGATGCAGAGGTTCAGGTAGGCGGGGGGCTGCTTGGTGAAAACAATGCCGAGGGATTCTGCTTTTTGCTGGGGTGTCATGGTAGGAAGTGAAGAAGGGAGCACAAAATACGGCCTGGAAAATCAAAACTGGCATCCCGCTTTTATTCTTCTCCCCGCAGGCTCACAGCTCCCACGCCTTCACCACGCCACCCATCTGCCACATCAGCTTGTCCAGCGCGAGGCCCAGCCCTTCACTGCGACCATTGAGCAGCCCGGCCCAGCATCTTCCCTTGGCCGTGTGCACCATGATTGTCGTCGTTCCCGGCAGCGATCCAGTATGCCACCAGTTCGGCACCTTGTTAACGTTCCAGCCCCGCGCATAGCCTCCTCCCACACCAGGCGTGGTCATGGCACGAATCGACTCAGGCTTGAGCATGAGCGAAAGCTGCGAGGTGAAGCGCACTAGGTCCCCCGCCTTGGAAATCCAGCCACCATGTGAATCCATGCGTGAGACATTCATGCTATAGGCCGCTCCGGGTTTGGGTGTGACATACATCACCTCCTGCGGCCGTCGCTCCGCCAGCGTGTTGCCGCCGATCTGCATGCTGCTGATGCCGCAGGGCTCCAGCATCCGTTTTTGAATCAGTGTCTCGTAAGGCTGGCCGTAAACCTTCTCCAGCACCCGGCCCAGCACGCAGTAGCCAAAGTTGGAATACGCAAAGTGCTCCCCCGGCTTGTGCGTCTGCTTCTGGTTTGTCAGCGCCCAGGCGATGAGTTCCGCATGATTCATCTGCGGGTTTTGAAACATGGGGTCATTCCTGTCGTTGGCCCAGCCGCCGCTGGTGTGAGTCAGCAGCTGGTCCACCGTGATGGCGGCCACCTCTCCGCTGTAGTCACCTCCCAGAATGCCCTGCGGGCCAAACACGGTGCTCTCCGGCTTCAGCCGTCCCTCCTCAATGCACTTCATCACCGCCGTGGCCGTGATGGGCTTGGAAATACTGGCGATGCGGAAGCGATGCTGCGGCGTTACCTTTTCTTTCCCATCCGCATCAGCAAAACCGTAACCTCCTTCAAAGTCGATCTTCCCATCCCTGCCATACGCGATGCTCATGCCTTGGATGCCATGCTCGCGCAGAAATCCTTCAGCTATGGCGCGGATCTTCTGCTCTTCAGACGTCGGCAATGGGTACGTCGCCACGGGCCATGCCGCCAGGGAACTCACAAAGGCGCGTCGTTTCATACGGCCCACATCACACCTTGACGCCATGCCCCCGTCAACGAAAACATCCCGCATGCTTCGCCTCTTCCTTCTGTCCGCCCTGCTCGCTTTCAGCGCCCAAGCCCAGACCGTAGACACCAGCACGCTCACCGGCAAAGTCGTCTGCGGCTACCAGGGCTGGTTCCGCTGCGAAGGAGATGGCAGCAATAACGGCTGGCATCACTACGCCGCTGGCAGCAAGATCTTGGAACCCGGACACGCCCATATCGAAATGTGGCCGGATGTGAGCGAGCTGCCTCAAGAAGCCCGTGTGCAGACCCCCTTCAAACATGCCGATGGCCGCACCGCTGAAGTTTTCAGCTCCGTATATCCCGCCGTGGTGCAGCTTCATTTCAAATGGATGCGCGACTACGGCATCGACGGCGCCTTCATCCAGCGCTTTGCCACCACCACACGCGACAAACGCTTCCGCGAGCCCATGGACCAGGTGCTGGCCCATTGCCAGACCGCTGCTGCTGCCAACGGGCGTGGCGTGACGCTGATGTATGATCTCAGCGGCATCAAGGAAGGCGACATCCAGCTGGTGATCGACGACTGGAAACGCATCCTCGCTGAAAAGCGCCTCGACCCCAAAAGCGCCGCTTATTTCAAGCACCACGGCAGGCCCCTCGTGGCCCTCTGGGGCCTGGGCTTCAATGACCGCGCGCCCATGCTCGATGAATGGTCACGCCTCATCACCTTTCTGCGCGACGATCCCGAGTTCGGCGGCTGCGCCATCATGCTCGGAGTCCCCTACTACTGGCGCACCCTGGACCACGACTGCATCAAAGATCCCCGACTGCTCGAAATCATCGCCCGTGCCGACATCGTCAGCCCCTGGTCCGTGGGCCGTTACGGCACGCCCAAGGACGCCACCAGCCGGGGGGAGAAATACCTGAAGCCCGACATCGCCTGGTGCACCGAGCACAAGCTCGACTACCTGCCCGTCATCTTCCCCGGCTTCAGCTGGACGAATCTCTCCAAGTCGCGCAACCAGCCGGCAAAATTTGACGCCATCCCCCGTCTCGGTGGCGAGTTCCTGTGGTCGCAGGCGCTCGCGGCCAAACAAGCCGGGGCACAAATGCTCTACGTGGCCATGTTTGACGAGATGGACGAAGGCACCGCCATCTTCAAAACCGACAATCACCCGCCTGTGGGCGAAAGCCGCTTCCTTGCAGAGCCGGATCTGCCAAGCGACCATTACCTCTGGCTTACTGGCAGGCTCGGCGCTCTGCTGCGCGGAGAAGCGCCGGATACGCTGCCAAAACGCTGATTACGGCTAAACTCAGGACAGGTCCGAAGCCAGGACCGAGTTGGCCGCCCTCAGCGCCAGCTCCTTGGCCTGCGCAATGACGCGCACGGAAGTGGCGTCAAACAGGTAGGCATGGCAACTGGGACAGGTGATGGCACGCGCGACCACGATGGAGCCGCATCCTTCGCAGACTTTATACTGCTCCGGATGAGTAGCGATCTTCTCAGCCTGCTTCAGGCGAGAGTCCGGTTTGTGATCGTGCGCGCTCATTGAATGTCATTACGATGCTACGACGACATTGGCCGAGTGCAACGCCGCTGATAAACAACTTACATTCTTTTTTGCGCTTGCTTTGCGGGCACCAGGCACTTTTCAGCCCAGCCCGGGCACGCTCCAGCCCTCCCGGTATTTGCGCACCAGCTGGGCATTGAGTTCCGGCCGGTTGGTCACCTGTCCGGCTGCCGCGTCCCAGTCGATCCAGCCGCCTGGATTGCGCTCGGCCAGCACCCCGAGGAGCACGGCCTCCGTGAGAGGGCAGCCATAGGTCGGCAGGTCGGCGGCGGCTTTTTCACCCTTCATGCAGGCGTCCACCCAGTCGGTATAGTGATTGGCAATACGTGTCTTCGGATAGGCAAAGCCAGTGAACTTCTCCTCCGGCACCAGCCAGGGGCGCTGCGTGTGCGGTTTGAAGACGCTGCCGTTTTCGCCAATGAAGAAGATGCCGCTCGGCGTGTCCTTGGTCAGCACCGAGGGCTTGATAACGCGGGCATCAAAGGGATAGCCGCCGTCGGTCCACGTCATTTTGATCTTGTCCCCAGACGTCAGGGGCGTGCCTGGAAACTCAAATTCGAGATGCCGCTTCTGCGCATACAGGGCCCCCTTGCTGCCCTCATCCAGGCATCGCACGCGCGTGGGGGCCATGAGTCCGAGGCAGGAGGAAACGACGTCGAAATAGTGGCAGCCCATGTCCCCCATCATGCCGACCCCAAAATCCACCCACGAGCGCCACATGGAAGGATGGTACGCCCCTTCCAGAAACGGCACCTCGTCGGCCACTCCCAGCCACAGGTTCCAGTCCAGATTCTCCGGCACCGGATCGGCCTGCGCCTTGCGCTCCGTCATCTTGGGCCACCAGTTGGTCTTCTTGTTCTCCCAGCAGATGACCTCCTTTACCTTGCCGATGGCTCCGCTCTTGATGAGATCGACCGCCAGCAGGGTCTCGATGGTGGAATGCCCCTGCGTGCCCATCTGCGTGGTCACCCCCGCTTTGGCCGCCTCGGCGCCGAGAATCCGCGCCTCATGGATGTGATGGGTCAGCGGCTTCTGTAGATAAACATGCTTCTTCGCCCGCAATGCCGTGACCGCCATGGCTGCATGCATGTGGTCCGGTGTGCCGATCGTCACCGCATCCACCGTGTCACCCATTTTAGCGATCATCTCGCGATAGTCGCGATACACCGCCGCACCCTCCAGCCGCTTCGCAGCATCTGGGTCCTGCAGCTCCTTGCGCCGTGTCGCATTGCCGCCACGCGCCAGCTCCAGCGTCCTCGCATCCACATCACACATACCCACAAGCCGCACCTTGGAGTGCTGTAGTACGCTCATCATCGTCACCGCCCCCATCCCTCCCACGCCGATCGATGCCACTTGAAACATCGAGTTGGGCGACCTTGCACTCAAAATAGCTGGCGCGGAAACGTAAGCAGCAGATGCGGCGAAGGACTGCTTGAGGAAATGGCGGCGGTTCATGAGGAGATGGGAACGCGAGTGCACGAGGGGTTATAGCGTGTAAATCGAATTCCTGACCCGCTTCCCGGCCTGAAATTTCGTATGACTCCATGACGAGCCTGTGAAAACTGGCGTGCATGCCGCCTCCTCCCATCAACATTTTCAGCCAGCACAGGAAGCCCGAAGAAGTCTTGCAGCTGCTGCGGCAGCAGATCCCCGAAGCAATCGTCGAAACAAGTGAGGATGGCGTTTGGTCCTGCGTCAGGGGCACCTGGAAACGCGGCTGGATGAAGGGTGCGCTCCACATGGAAGTGAGGCATGACCCTGACTACTACGCAGGTGAAGGATGGGATGCTCAGCTTGCGGGCATGGCAGGCTATTTCAGGCAGTTTCCCGGTGCCAGTCAGAGGCCCGAACTTTTTGGCTATCTGCCAGGACTGGCTTTCGCCGTGAATTTTATCATCGACCCGGCATTCACAGAGAATGACCCGCGTCAGGAGGTGATAGCCTCGGTTACACGTCTGCTGGACGGCGTCATTTTTCTTCCGGGCTGCCTGAGCGACGCGGAAGGACGTCTGATCATCTCTGCTGATGATGACGCTGATCCCGAGGCTCAGCTACCCGCGCATGAGCCTGCGCAAAACGAAGATGCCGAACCTTCGGATGAACCATCTGACTGTAATCCGCCAACCGAATCACGCGTCATTTCCCGGCTGACTTTCATGGGGGCTCTGGTGAATCGTGGCTTCATGGAAGATCATCCTGAAGGTGAGGCTCTTCGTTTGGAAATGCTGGATGGCTTTCGCGATTCAGATGCATGGCAGGAAGGTGAAGAAGATGAGATTGCGGCCTTGGAAACTCCCGTCGGTGAACTTCCTGAGAACAAGAGCTGGGAACTGCCCTGGCTCTCCGAAGGAGCGGCCGTGCTCGCATGGTCACTTGGACTTATGGAATTACCTGCTTATGATGAGCAGGTTGAGACTGACGATCTATACAAGGTGATCGGCGACCTGGAGAATCAACGCCTGACACCCAAGCTGCGCAGCCCTGAAGAATTGGAAAAGCTGTCTTCTCAAATGCTCTGCATACACTGGCGTCTGCGCCAGTTTAGCATTGAGCCGAAATCCATGGATTTCGCGGAGTTCGCACCCCGGGCGTGGTGGGGAGCGATGGACCTTTCCTTGGCAAGGCTGAGCAACAACGATCTGGAGATCCAGGGCGCACCTTTGATAGAGTCTTCTGAAGAAGATTGGAAATGCACCAGCGGCATCATGGAAGAACGCCGAAAAGCTATCCACTGGTTGCTGGGACAGAACCCCGTCTATTCTGAAAATGACACAAGCACCTGAGCAGGTGACGCCGAGTCATTGGATCACCTCCCCGCCACACCCGCCGGTTTCCGGATTTTCATCAGCAAAGGGAAGCTCGTCTGCAGCCCCGCGCTGTCGTGCTCGTTGCGGGCGGAACTGAGGGCGGCGTGGATGAACGCATCCTGATCCTTCACCCAGTTCGCGGCGCGGAAGAAAATTGGGCGCTCGTTTTCCTTCTCACGAATCTGCACGCCATTGAGTCCGATGTCATCCACGATCACCCCATGAGGCAGGCCATGTACATCCAGATTGAGAATGCCGTCATTGCCCATGCGCACGGCGCGGATCCAAGCCTTCACCGTCTGCCCTGGAGCCAGGGTGATTTCGAGAGGCTTGGTCTCATCCTTGATCTCGCGCATCATCGCTTTGCCTCCGGCATCCGGTTCCATGACGATGATGAACTTGGGCGCAGCGCCCAGCGTCACCTTGCCAAAGGTTCCAGAATCATGCACGAGATCCTTGGCTTTCGCCGTGATCTTGAGCTTGCTCCAGTCGGCGTTTGCTGCAGCATCCGGCGCAGCGCGCAGGCTGCCGCTGATCAGGTCGTGCCCCGCCTCGATGATCATCGGTGACGAAGCATAATAACCGGCAGGCAGGCCCGTGACCTCGATCTGGATCGGATCATCAAAACCGTCCACGCGCTCGGCACGGAAGGAAAAGCCAACGGACGCACCGGGCATCACCGTGGGGTTCATGCCCGCGAGCTTCACGCTGAAGTCAGGCATCGGCTGGCGGATGCTGAGCGCATACACATAGCGCTCGCCACCCCAGCCGCGAGTGTCGGTCACTTTCACCACATACCTGCCGTCCGCCGGCGCGGTGAAGGCCAGTCGTGAATCGCTGCCGATCTTGCGATCCCCGCTGTCATCGTTGGTGTAGTTCACCGTGAAGACGGGCAACCCGTTCGGCACGATGTGGCTGCCGATCGCCTTGGGTTCCACGATGTAGCAGGGTTCATCAAGCGAGTGAGAATTGGCCGTGGTGTCAAAGTAGGCGCGGCGTTTGCCTCCCGTGGTATAGAAAAAGCAGCCGCCATCAGGACCGCGCGGCATGCGGATGATCTTCATCACATCGCCGTTGAAATAGGCGTATTCATTCAACTCCATCTCCTCCCAGTTTTGCAGGCGGATGTCAGGGTTGTTGGCGTCCACGCTGCGGAAGTTGTTGTAGCTGTCGCGCACGGCCTGAAGCAGCAGCCGCTGCACCGGCTTGCCGTCGGCATGCAGCACCTCGATCTTGGTGTCGGCTGGAGAGCCCGCCATGTCCGCCAGTGTCTCGATGACCCAGCACTGGCCTTTTTTAGCCTCAAAGGCAAAGCAGTCCACATCATGCGTCTTCGCCAAACGTGCACCAATGGTGACTGGCGCGACGATTCCCTGCGCCTTGGCGACATCGTCATTCCCTTCCACTTCCTCCGCCTGCGGCAGCGCGCTCACGCGCAGCGCAGGCATGGAGCGGAATCTCAGCGCCCTGGCATCCAGCGGCACATTCATCACGCCCTCCTTCTCGGCCTTCAATACGACCGTGGCATTGTCTCCGAGGTGATGACCGATGAGTGTAACCCTGGCTTCTTTGCCAGCCTGTGCAGTCAGCGGAGCCCATGCCGTGACATACGGCAGTGCACCGAGGGTTAGCCGATAGGCATGCTCTGCGCTGCCATCCATCGTGGTGTTGCTCACCATCGCAATGTATTCGCCATCTGCGGGCGCTTTCCATGCAAGGAACGGATCGCTTCCGCTGTCCAGGCCGCGGTTTACCGCGAGCACGTTTTGATGCATGTCCAGAATCTCCACTGTGGGCGCTTTCGCCTTGCTGCCGATCTGCGCCACGGCGAGGTCAAACACCAGCTCCTCTCCCGCCTTCGCCTTGAACAGATACGCGTCATGTTGGCCGATCTCCGTCAGCGTGCCCCAGAGGCTCGCTGGCAGCGTGGCAATGCTGACCGCACCCGCTTTGAAATCCGCCGCCTTGGTGACCAGCGGTGCCAGATCATCGGCATAGATCTTCATCCGCGCAGACTCCCCTGCCCCGCTCTTGAGCCACAACTCATAGGCACCACGCGGCACCTCGGGACCAGTGGTGATCTTGACCCTGGCCGTCGTCGCTTTCACCGAATTCTTGGCCAGCTGAGCCTTGATGCCTGGATGGGAAACCATCACCTGCATGTCAGCGCTGAGGTTCTTTCCCGCGATGCTCACCATCAGCTCTCCACTAATGTGCGCAGCCTGCGGCACCACCCGCGCCAGCTCAGGCTTCACCGCCATCGCCGGCTTGGCAGGCGCAGGAGCCAACACCACCTTGCCCGTGGCAGACTCATAGAAACTCAGACTGCCATCCACACGCCCGGCTACGAGCTGCGCCTTGTCAGTAAACGCCAGTGCTGGAGACCAGTCCGGCTGCTTTTCCAGCGGCACCTTCTCCGTGAGGTCTGCCGTGCTCCAGATTTTGAGCGACTTGTCCGTCGAGGTGGACGCCAGCAGATGACCGTCCATCGAAAGCGCCAGATTCAAGATGCCGCCCTCATGCGCAAAGCGACTCGTGATGATTTTATTCGTGCCCTCCTTGGCATCCGCGCTGATGCTCCACTGGCGGATGCGGTTGTCGCCGCCTGCCGCAAAGAGATGTTTGCCATCCGCACTGAAGACCACGCTCGTCTGCTCCTTGGTTGGCTGCGAGAGTGTGTCGAGCCGCTGCCCTCCTGGAATGCTCCAGAGCTTCACCGTGCGGTCTGCGCTGGCGCTGGCCAGCACCTTGCCATCCGTACGGAACGAGAGGCCGTTCACCGCACCATTGTGTCCTTTCAGCAGCGCGATCTCCCTGCCCGTGGTCGTGTCCCAGAGTCGGATCTTCTGATCATAGGCCCCCGTGGCGATCATCTTCCCATCTGGCGAAACCGCCAGCGCATACGCAGCATCCAGATGCCCTTCAAACGAATGCACAGGCGAACCATCGCTGGTCTTCCAGCTTTTCACGATGCCCACAATGCCCGCCTCACCACCAGCAGCATACACCGTCTCGCCACCCGGTGAAAACGCGAGCGCGTTAGCCTTGCCCTTGAACCCCGTGAGCTTGCGCACCACGGCACGTGTCACCGGATTGAGCAGCTCTACCTCACCATAGCGCCCGACCGCGATGAACTGCGCCTTGGGCGAAAACGCCACCGCCTGCACCGCATGCTTGGGCGGTACCGTCGGTTTGATCTGCGGCGTGATCACCTCCCTCGGCATCGGCTTTGCCTCCACAAGGGCAGGCCCTTTGGCCCCCGCATCGATCCATGTTTTGATCAGCGCAATCTCCTCCGTCTTAAGCTTCTCCCGCTTGCCCGGCGGCATGAATTCATTCTTCCCGCCGCGCCCTGAGTGACCTTCGAGAAACTTCACCAGCATCGACTCACCCGCCTTGCCTGCAATGATTGCCTTCCCCTCCTTGCCGCCCTTCATCAGGTTGGCAAACGTGTCCAGCCGGAACTCCCCGTCCGCATCCGTGTCGTCATGACAGTCGATGCAGTAGGTGTCCCAAAGCGGCACAATCTGCTTGGTGTAGTCAACCGTCTGGGCGTGGCCTGCTGCAATGGAAACGGACAGGAGAAAAATGAAACGGGTAAAACTCATGGCGCGCTCCTATCAGTGATTAAACAAAAACTCCTTCGAACTCATCAGCCCCCAAAAGATATCCTCAAGGGTGGTTCGGCGATCATCGGCTGAGGCTTTGGCCAGCATCTCCGCCGCCTTGGCGCTCTCCCTCTCCGTGGGCAGACGCGTCAGCGCGATGAGGTAGGCCTCTTCGATGATCTTCTCGTTGCTCAGATTGCTGGTCAGCAGCGCATCCAGGCGGTTGTCCTTCTGCGCCAGCTTCTGGTTCAGCGTCTCTCCATTCGCAATGTGCAGCGCCTGGGCCATGCTGGGCTCGTTGGTGCGCTCGCACTCGCAGGTGGCCACACGATCGGCGCGGCCAAAGCTCTTGAGGAAATAGCTGGCGATGTTGCTGTCCGGCAGTTGCAGCGCACGGAAGCCCATCGGGTAGCTCTCGCTCGTGCCGCGATTGGCGTTGCGCTTGTCGATCTTGAAGGTGGTGGGCGCCTCCGTCACTTGGGACACCGTGTCCAGCAGCACCTCCGCCTTCAGCCTGCGCGGCACGTAGTGCGAGCCATAGCGCAGATCGGTGATGTTCTCCGGCAAAGTCACGCTGCTGCGCTGGTAAGTCTCGCTTTGCAGGATGGTCCGCATGAGCGCCTTCAGGTCAAACTTCGCCTTCACCAGATGATCACAGGCTGCGGCAAAGAGCGGCTCATTGCTTGCCGGATTCGTCACTCGCAGATCATCCACAGCCTCGACGAGGCCGGAGCCAAAGAAGTTCGCCCACACGCGGTTCACGATCGCACGCTGAAAGAGCTTGTTGTCCGCGCCGGTCAGCCATTTCGCCAGCGGCACCCGACGGTCTTCAGTCGAGGTCATCGAGACCGGCGTGGTCACATCCAGCGGGTGCGGAGGCTGCGGCTTGCCCGTCAGTGGCTGCACCAGCTCACCATCATCAGAGGAGAAAAGCACCCTCTCATCCGCCTGCGCACCGTTCTTGGTGCGCACACGGGAGAGCATGTTGGCAAAGGCGAAATACTCGTTGTTCGTCCACTTTTCCATCGGGTGGTTGTGGCACTTCGCGCAGGCGATGGAGGTTCCCAAAAACGCCACGCTGATCGTCTCCGCGCACTTGGTCGGCTCGTCGTTCAGGATGAAGAAATTCCCCGCGCCATTTTCCAGCGTGCTGCCCGTGGCGGTCAGGAGATCGCGCACCATCACGTCCCACGGCGTGTTGGCGGCCACGTTGCGCCGGATCCAGTTGTAGTAGGACCACATCGCCTGCGGCATGAGCTTGTCTCCATTCACCAGCAGCAAATCGCTCCAGCGGTGCGACCAGTAATCGACGAACTCAGGCCGCTGCAGCAGCGTCTCGATAAGGCGGTCGCGCTTGTCCGCACTCTTGTCCGCAAGAAAGGCGCGGGTTTCTTCGAGCGCGGGCAAAACACCAATCGTATCCAGAAACGCACGACGCAGAAATTCGTGATCATCCGCACGTCCTGAAGGCGGGATGTTCAGAGTACGCAATTTCTTGAGCACCTGCTCGTCGATGAAATTGCGCGGCTTCATCTGTGCAAACGCAGGCTCATCCACCACGCCATCGCTAGGCACCACCACGGTGGATACAGTCAGGAGGCTCAGATACCACGCGCTGATGGCTGTTTCCCCTCGGCCGGTCGTTTTCACGACGCCCTGCTCGTCCACGGTGGCCACGCTGGCGTTCACGCCGTTGTACTTGGCCCAGCGCGTCACATCCTCGCTGTGGCCGTCGCTGAACTTTGCCGTGACCTTGAGCTTCAGCGTCGTCCCGGGTTTCGTCACCAGTTGCTTCGGCTCCACGTCCAGCGTCACGATGCGCGGATCATCTGCCTTCGGCCCCGGCGCACCGGCGGCGATCCAGTCGGCGATCGCCTTGTACTCCGGCGAGTTCACTTCAAATCGCTTGTCGCCCTTGTGCGGCACCGCCTTCACGGCCTTCAACAGAAACAAACTTCGCGCCGGATCTTCCAGCGTCAGCCTGCGCCCGTTCGCACTGCGGGTGATGGAGATCCAGTCACCCTCATCATCAAAACCGCGCAGCGACAGGCGAAAACCACCCTGCCCCGCAGCCGCACCATGACATGCCCCCATTGCACAGCCATAGCGCGTAAGGATCGGCTGGATGGTGTTACGAAAGGAAGGGACTTCAGCCACGCTTGCCGAAGCAAAAACCGCAAAGGCAATAAAGGAACGAAACATCATGAGTGAAACTTGATGAGGGTTGGCAGCTCTGACTCCGCGTTACGCAAACAGCTCCTTGATCGCCTGCGTTCCAAAATCGACGACCGGATACGGCCTGCCCTGCGGTCCGGGCAGCTCGGTGGTAAGGTCAATGCCCATCGCCTGATAGATGGTTGCCACGATCTCCTTTGGAGCCACGGGGCGCTCGGTGGGATAGCCACCGATGTCGTCGCTCTTGCCCACCACATGGCCGCCCTTCACGCCGCCACCGGCAAAGTTCACCGTCCAGCAATTCGGCCAATGGTCGCGGCCACCAGCCGGATTGATCTTGGGCGTGCGGCCAAATTCAGCCAGGCAGGTGACCATGGTGTCATCCAACATGCCGCGCTGGAAGAGATCCTCGATGAGGGCGCTGTACCCCTGGTCATACATCGGTGCCACGATGTCGCGCATACCCTCAATGCTTGTGAAGGGTTTGGAGCCGTGGATATCCCAGGTGATCTCGCCAAACACGGTGATAAACGTGTTCACCGTCACGAAACGCACGCCGCGCTCCACCAGGCGGCGCGCCAGCAGGCAGCTCTGGCCAAAGCGGTTCAGGCCGTAACGCTCGCGCACCTTCATCGGCTCCTTGGTCAGGTCAAAGGCCTCGCGCGCTTGAGAGCTGGTCATGATGCGGTAGGCGGATTCGAAGTTGGAGTCCATCAGCTTGGCCTGCTCGCTGTATTCAAAGTTGCGCACGCTGCTGTCCACCAGCTCACGCAGCTCGCGGCGGCGCTCCAGTCGCACCTCGCCGATCTCCTTGGGCGGCAGCAGATCCGGCACCTTGAAATCCTTCACTGCAGGGTCCGCATTCAGCACAAAGGGATCGTAGGACTTGCCCAAAAAGCCGGCATCCTGGCCGTGTGGCATGTTGCCGCCCGTGGGTCCCATCGTCTCCGGCAGAATCACATGGGCGGGCAGATCGCTCCGGCGGCCTTGCAGAAACTCCAGCGCGCTGCCCACATGCGGCGTGTTTACACCTCCGGTGAAAAGCCGTCCCGTCTGCATCATCTGGTGCCCCGTGTCATGCACTGCAGCCGCTGTGTGGTAACAGGAACGCACCAGGCTGAACTTGTCCGCGATCTTCGCATGCAGTGGCAGGATCTCGGAGATTTCAAACGCATCACTCTTCGTGCGGATCGGCTTAAAAGGTCCGCGGATCTCGCTCGGAGCATCCGGCTTCATGTCCCACAGATCCTGCTGGCTGGGAGCGCCAAGGTTGAAGATCATGATGCAGGACTTGCTGCTCTTCTTCGGGTCCACACGCCCCTCCGCCTTCAGTTTGGCAAATCCAGGCATCGTCAGCCCGATGGCGCCGAGTGCGCCTGCCTGTAGGAAATCACGACGCGTGATCCCGTCGCAATTGGTGATGGAGCCTTGGCCGGAGAACTTGAACATGGTGCGCGTGAGGTTTGAACTTCCATATTAATACGCGACTCAGGAACGCTTCTAAATGGACGATGCCGCTTTGCGTTTGGCGGGTTCGGGCAGGAATAATCCTGTGCAAACATACCATTTCCACCTCGACCACAGTGCACCATGTATGATTCTGCACTGATTTCACACTGCGCTCATGTTGTATTTACCCATCCGCTTTCATGGCGGGAGAAACCAAAAGGAAGCGACCAAGCTCCGTAACATTCGCCCCGGAATCAGGCTTTCCTCTGTGCAGCGAGCATGTTTGGAAAAATGCCTCCCCCTCCTCCGCTCCGGCAGCCCGATCTCACACAACTGACAACCTTGATGAAGAAATGGTGTTCAAGCCAGACTCCTTCATGCTACTCTTGCCTAATCCCACCTCTATGAAAGCCCTCCTTATTTGCCTTTCTTTTTGCTTGTTCCTGACCTCCGCCCTCCATGCGCAGAGCAGCACCGGCCAAAACACGGGACAAAACAACAATCAAGACGGCGTCACTCAGGACGGCCTCTGGCAGGCGAAGCTCAAAGGCGGAAACTACATGGTTCGCTGCAATGCCATCATCGCCCTCTCCAAGCATGAGTACATCTCCGATGGCGTGGCCCGTGTGGTGGAGGTCAACATCACCCTGAACTCCGCCCAGATCGTGCGCTTCTATTTCCTGGAGCCCTACAAGCCGGAAACAGGCAGCAGCACTCTGGGTGCAGGCACGCAGGCGCTGGAAAGAGCCAAGGGCCTCTTCGAACAGGCCGCCGGTCGTGTCTCGCCAGATCTGGTCACCCCCAAGGTGGTGAAAAACTACCCCGCGTCCACGCATGCGCACACCATCGAGTTCGTTCTCAAAGAGGAGGCCAGGCTCACGGCACTCTACGGCAGTCTGGAGCGCTCGTTCCGCACCGGGCAGGGACGCGTCTTTACGGAATAATCAGGCGTCTGAAACAAGCCGTCCGCCACCATGGCACTTCTGCACACACAGAAGTGCCTGTGGCAGCGCATCAAACATTGAAGCGCCATTCCACGACGTCGCCATCGCGCATGACGTATTCCTTGCCTTCAATGCGCCACTTGCCCTTCTCCTTGGCCTTGGCAGTGGAACCGAGTTCGATCAGGTCGTTGAAATGCACGATTTCGCCCGCGATGAAGCCACGCTCAAAGTCGCCATGGATCACACCAGCCGCCTGCGGAGCTTTCATACCCTTCGTGATCGTCCAGGCGCGGGTTTCTTTCTCGCCCGTGGTCAGATAGGTCTGCAGCCCCAGCAGGTCATAGGCGCCTTTGATCAGGCGTGACACACCGCTGTCTGTCACACCGATGTCCGCCAGGTAGGCCTTGGCCTCTTCCTCGCTCAGGTCGATCAGCTCGCTCTCGATGGCGGCGCTGACCACCACGGCGGTGGCCTCATGCGCATGGCGCACATACTCGCGCACCTTGCCCACAAAGGGATGGTTGTCCGGGTCGTTGGAAGCTGATGCCAGTTCGTCCTCCGCCACGTTGCAGGCAAAGATGCAGGGCTTGGAGGTGATGAGGAAAAAGCTCTTCAGCAGCTTGCGCTCGTCATCCGTGCACTCCAGCGTTACGGCGGGCTTGCCGGCGTCAAAGTGGGGAATGAGCTTTTCGCACAGGGCGATCTCGGCCTTGGCCTCCTTGTCTCCGCTCTTGGCTTTCTTTTCGCCCTTTTCCTTGCGGCGCTGCACGGCCTCCATGTCGGCGAGGATGAGTTCAGTATTGATGACCTCAATATCGGTCACGGGATCGATCGTCCCGCTGACGTGGGTGATGTCACCATTTTCAAAGCAGCGCACCACGTGCACGATGGCGTCCACCTCGCGGATATGGCTCAGGAACTTGTTCCCCAGCCCTTCGCCCTGCGCAGCCCCTTTTACCAGGCCGGCAATATCGACGAACTCAATCGCGGCAGGCACCAGTTTGAAGGACCCGGAGAGCTTGGAAAGCGCCGCCAGGCGCTCATCCGGCACGGTCACCACGCCCGTGTTGGGCTCGATGGTACAGAATGGATAATTGGCAGCCTCCGCCTTGCGGGTGCGGGTGACGGCGTTAAAAAGGGTGGATTTGCCTACATTAGGGAGGCCTACGATTCCGGCTCTGAGCATAAGGCCCGCGAGAGTAGGGCGGAATGAGAAATGAGCAAGGCGACGTTGCGTCCGATCCGCATATCGGCGAGACTCCGCGCCCTTTTTACGGTCCCCACCCATGTCTTTTGAGCTTTTAGCCACCGATTCCTCCTCCCACGCCCGCCGTGGGCGGCTGACGACGCCCCATGGGGTGGTGGAGACCCCCGTCTTCATGCCGGTGGGCACTCAGGGCACGGTCAAGGCCATGCACCCGGACGAGCTCAAGGCGCTCAATTCCCAGATCATCCTGGGAAACACCTACCATCTCTTCGTCCGTCCCGGCATGGAGATCATGAAGGAGGCGGGGGGCCTGCACGCCTTTGCCAACTGGGACCGGCCGATCTTGACAGACAGCGGTGGCTTCCAGGTCTTCTCCTTGGCTAAGCTACGGAAAATCAAAGAAGAAGGCTGCCACTTCCAGAACCATCTGGACGGCACCCCCATGTTCATCGGCCCGGAGACCTCCATGGAGATCCAGGCCACCCTCGGCTCAGACGTAGCCATGCTCTTTGACGAGTGCACCCCCTACCCTTGCGAGGCCAAAGAGGCGGAAAAGAGCCTCGACCTGACCCTCCGCTGGGCCCGGCGTTGCCGTACCTGGATCGATGAACACCGCCCCCAGACGGGCGGTGGGGCGCAGCAGCACTTCGGTATTGTGCAAGGCAGTGTCTATAAAGAGCTGCGCGAAAGATCCGCCCGCGAACTCGTGGCCATGGGCTTCGACGGCTACGCCATCGGCGGCCTCAGTGTCGGAGAGCCCGAGGAGGACATGATGCGCATCGCCGAATGGACGACGCCCCACCTCCCGGCCAATCAGGCCCGCTACGCCATGGGCCTCGGCACCCCCCCCCAGGTCATCGAGCTCATCGCCCGGGGGATCGACATGTTTGACTGCGTGCTGCCCACCCGCCTGGCCCGGAACGGCACCGCCTTCACTCACGAGGGCATGATGAACCTCCGAAACGCCTGCTACGCCCGCGACTTCCGCCCCATCTCCGAAGACACCCACCCCCTCTGCCAGGGCTTTTCACGCGCCTACATCCGCCATCTGGTTCAGGCTCAGGAGATTCTGGGTTTGCGGTTGATTTCTCTTCATAACCTGCATTTCTACGCGTCCCTCACGTCCAGGGCACGTCAAGCGATCGAACAGGGTTGTTTCGCCGAGTTCCGGGCAGAGGTCGTCGCGAAGTACAATTCCCATCCCTCAGCCTCCGAATCATGACCCCCATTTCTCTCGAAAGCACCCTCTTCCTGGCCCAGGCCGCACCTGCTGGCGCCCAAGGTGGCCCCTTTGGCAGCCCGCTGATGTTCCCGGTGCTCATGATCGTGCTCATGTACTTCGTCATCTTCCGCCCTCAGCAGAAGCGCATGAAGGAGCACCAGAAGCTCGTCTCCAGCATTGCTGTGGATGACCACGTCATCATGGAGAGCGGCGTGCATGGCATCATCACCAGCATCAAGGACCGCACCGTGATGGTCAAAATCGCCGACAACGTCAAAGTGCAATTCGAACGCTCCAAGATTGCCGCCGTGACGAAAAAGTCTGATGTCGTCGATGCGACCGCCTCCTAATAAGACAGGCAACTTTCTGATTTTCCCAACCCACTAGCCAGCCACCCAGTTCATGAATCCCTTCGCCACCTTCTTTGTCGGTGCCACCATCTTGATGATGCTCCTCGTCTATGTCGGCACTGCTGTACATAAGACCAAGCGCTGGGTGGGCTCCATCCTCGTCGCCCTGACTGCCCTCTCCGCCATCTACACGGTGCGCTCCATGGGCATCCCCCTCGGTATCGACCTTCAAGGCGGCAGCGAGTTCATCGTTCAGCTTGCCCCCGGCAAAAACGAAGACGGCACTCCCAAAGCGGTGACCAGCAGTGATGTGCAGCAGGCCATCGCCATCTTGGAAAAGCGTCTCAATCCGGATGCGTCCAAAGACCTGACCATGCAGCCTGAGGGTAGCGACCGCATCGTGATTCAGATGCCAGGTATCACCGAGGATGAAATCAAGGAAGTCCGCAAGGCCATCCAGACCGTAGCCCACCTCGAATTCCGCCGCGTCCACCCTGAAAGCCAGTCCAAGCTGGAGCAGATCAAAGCTCGTGGCGGCATCAAAGAGCCCGGCTGGATCGAAATGCCATACAGCGCACCCATCACTGCGAAGGATGGATCCGTCATCAACCGCTCCGAACTCGTCCGCGACACGCCTGATATCGAAGGCAGCTACGTCTCCCAGGCCTACCGCACTGTCGATGCCGAAGGCAACAAGGTTGCCCTCCAGTTCAACAGCGAAGGTGCCAAGCTCTTCGATGATCTCGCCGCCGTGCATTATCAGAAGGAAATGGCCATCATCGTTGACGGCCAGATCCACTCCGCACCCCGCCTTCAGGCCCGTCAGTATGGTGGTCGTGCCGAAATCTCCGGCGGTGGCGGCAAAGGCTTCTCCCAGCAGGAAGCCGACACCCTGGCCACCCTTCTGAGCAATCCGCTGAAGAACCCGATGATCATCCTTTCCGAAAGCTCCGTCTCCTCGGCTTATGGTCAGTCTTCCATCGACCAGGGCAAGTGGATCGGCATCGCCGCTCTCATCATCACCACCTGCTTCATGATGTTCATCTACCGTCTGGCCGGCATCGTGGCCATCGTCGGTCTGGTCATCAACATCGCCATTCTCTTCGGCTCCATGGCCCTCTTCGGTTTCACGCTCACCATGCCCGGTATCGCGGGTGTCGTGCTCACCATCGGCATGGCCGTGGATGCCAACGTTCTGATCTACGAGCGACTGCGTGAGGAAATGGAGGCCGGCAAGACCCTCGCTGGAGCCCTGGAGGCCGCATATGAGAAGGCCTTCTCCGCCATCGCCGACTCCAACATCACCACCCTGATCTCGGCCCTCATCCTGTTTGTCATCTCCGGCGGTCTGGTCAAAGGCTTCGCCGTCACCCTCATGATCGGTCTGGTCTCCTCCATGATCGGCGCACTCATCGTCACCCGCGTCATCTTCATGTGGGTGGTGGACAAGAACCTCCTCCACAAGATCCACACCACCAAGATCATCCCGGACAAGGTCTTCGACATCCTCTCCTCGGCTCCCAAGTTCATCATCGCCTCCCTTGTAGTGACCGCCATCTCCTTCGGCACCCTGGCCGTCAAAGGCAGCGCTGGCTTCGGCATCGACTTCCGCGGCGGCAGCCGTGTGGACGTCACCCTCGCCAAAGGCAAGGACATCGCCGATGGCGAATTCGACGCCCTCTTCAAGAACCTCAAGCAGGATGGCGGCAAGGATCTCGGCAGCTACTACATCCAGCGCAAGAACGACGCCACCGGAGCCCTCAACATCAGCATTCGCTGTGAAGAGCTCAGCGGCCCCGCCATCCAGCATGCCATCACCGCCAAGTGGAAGACCGACACCGTCGCAGGCACCAGCATCGCCACCGTGGGTTCTGTCATCGGCTCCGAGCTCGCCAAGCAGTCCTTTTGGGCCATGATGGTCGCCCTCGTCGCCATCTTCGCCTACTTGATGCTGCGCTACGAGTTCGCCTTCGCCCTCGGTGCCATCATCGCCCTCTTCCACGACGTGCTCATGGTCCCCGGCCTTTGCGTTCTCTTCGGCCAGGAGCTCAGTGTCATCCACGTCGGCGCGCTGCTCACCATCGCTGGTTACTCCATCAACGACACCATCGTCGTCTTTGACCGTATCCGCGAGACCATCCAGAACGGCAGCGGCTCCACCATGCGCGAGCTGATGAACGAGGCCATCTGCAAGACCCTCTCCCGTACGCTCCTCACCGGCCCCACCGCCCTCGCTCCGATGGTCGTGCTTCTCTTCCTTGGCAATCCTGCCATGCTCGAGTTCGCCATGCCGATCACCATTGGCGTGCTTCTCGGCACCTACTCCTCCATCTTCATCGCCTCCCCGCTGGTGCTCTGGTACGCGAAGAAGTCCGGCACCAGCCTCAAGCGCCAGGTGCTCGACGCCCAGATCGAGCAGATGAAAGCCCAGCAGGCCATCGCTGCAGCAGCTGCCGCAGCCGGCGGCGGCAAGAAGTAATCCCGTCTCCAAAGACCGGATCTCATTTCACTCTAAGGGGAGAGCTTCACCGCTCTCCCCTTTTTGTTTCATGCCGGGTTTCCCATAATACCACGCACAGCTGAAAACGGGTCTCATGGGTGGAAGCCAGCATTCCATGCGGCCAGCCCGCGCTCTGGCGGAGTGGGATCGTCCCGATCCCACACGCTCCTGCATCGCCCTGCATTCTCGCGTCTCCACAAAGCCGAGCCTCCCTCATCATCCAGCGCCATCGCACATCCGCGAAGCCGCTGCAGGTGGGGGGATCAAGATGATCCCCCTCCGTCAGCTCGTGCCTCCACCTTCAGACCCGTTTTTAACTGATCGTGGTATAAGTCCTTCGGTGACGGACGTAGCTTCATTCAGCCGCGTAGCAGTGACAAAATTTCCGCCCCGCCCAGCGCCGCCACCTCCTTTCCCACGCACAAAAAAGAGGCGGCCTCTCAGCCGCCCCTCGCTCACAAATCTCTCCGCACTCTCAGTTGTTCGCAGGCGGCGGATTCACCGGCTCAGCAGGCTTCACTTCCACAGCAGGCGTTCCGGGTGGTGCTCCCAGCGGCGGTGTCGTCACAGCACCCTTCGGCCCGTTTGGATCATCCGGTGCCAGTGTCGTGGCCGCCGTCGCAGCAGCAGCCGCTTCTGCCGCCTTTTTCTTCGCTGCCGCCAGCTTCTCGGCATTGGCCTTGGCCTTCTCTGCAGACTGCTTCAGGTAAGTCTGGTAATCAGGGCCATTGCCCGTGATCGTCACCGGCGTGCCCACCGCAGTATGCTCAAAGAGGATCGGCGCCATCTTGCTCGGCAGCCGGATGCAGCCATGCGAGGCACGGCGTCCAGGCCGAGGGATCGGCCCGATATGCATGCCCACTCCGTCGCCGGTCAGGCGCATGAAATAGGTCATCTTTGCCGGCTCAAAGTGCCCGCCTTCAGGCAGTAGATCACGTCCCTGCTTGAAGTCGGAGTTCACCACCTTGCCGTCCTTGTCAAAACCCTTGCCGTACAAGTTCGAGACCTTGTCCTTCACCTTCTCCAAAATTTTGAACTCTCCGGTCGGAGTCGGGAAGGATGGAATACCGCTGGCGAAATACGTCCAGCCCACCTCCTGCTTGCCGCTGTACAACATCGCGCGCTGCACATCCACATTGATGACCATGCGCGTGATCGGCTTGTTACCGCCCTTCCACTCGCCTGGGTATTTCCACACCTCCTTGATCGGTGCCGGCGGCGGAGGCGGCGGCTTGCGTGAGGACTGGCAGGCGGCCAGCAGCGCCATGCCGAGAAGGAGCCCGGCACGCATCGGGGAAAAGGAGGTTTGAAATTTCACAGCGCCCCGACACTAACGGACCTCCCACGACGCTCAAGTACCAGCGGAAACTATATTTTCAGCAAAGATCGAACAATTCCGCAGCTCGGGAAATAAGCAGCTCAGCCCCGCACTCGCGCAGTTCCGCCTCGCTGCGGAATCCCCAGCGCACCCCCACCGCGCGCATCCCGCTGTTCCGGGCAAACTGCATGTCGATGCCTGAGTCGCCCACATACGCCATCTCATCCGTCTGCAGGCCCAGAAAGGCCGCCATCTCGTGCGCGCCTGCGGCATCCGGCTTGCGCGGCACTTCCGCGCGCTGGCCCAGGATGTGGTCAAACACCCCCTTGCCAAAGAAATGCTCCGTCATCGGCACGGTGAAGCGGTGCGCTTTGTTCGAGATCACCCCCAGCTTCAGCCCCCGCTGCTTCATTTCCGCCAGCATCTCCACGATGCCTTCGTACGGCCGCGTCTGCTCCTGCCAGAGAAGATCATACTGTGCACGGTATTCCTCGGTGCAGACCTTGATCAGCGCCTCGCTACGCACCGCCTCCGGCAGCGCCCGCTCCACCAGTTTCTCCATCCCATCCCCCACCATCTGCTTAAACACCTCCTTCTCGCAGCGCGGATACCCCCGGGCGTCCAGCATCCGGTTGATGGATTCCGCGATGTCCGCCAGCGAGTCGATAAGCGTGCCGTCGAGGTCAAAAATGAAGGCTTGGAGTTTGGCCATATCTCCCTCATGCCCGCGAAATGCGGCGCGATCAACTTGCCAGCGCGCCCAATGCAGCGAAAAACTCCCATGCTCACCGACTACCACACGCACACGCCGCTCTGTCTGCATGCCGAGGGCAACCCCATCGACTACGCGCGGCACGCACAGAGCATCGGTCTGGGGGAGATCGGCCTCTCCGACCACAACCCCATGCCGGAGTCTTACGACAACTGGCGCATGCCGCTCTCCGACCTGCCGCGCTACTTTGAGCTCGTCGAGGAGGCCCGCGCCGCGCTCCCGGACTTCCCCATCCGCCTCGCCCTCGAATGCGACCACATCGAGGGGTATCAAAAGTGGATCGATGAAACCGCTGGCATGGCCGACTGGGACTACCTCATCGGCAGCGTCCACTACATCCACGACGGCATCGCCGTGGACGACCCCAAGCACGTCTCCCGCTGGGAGACCGCCTCCGACATCGAGCACATGTGGGGCATGTACTGGAAGCTCTACGAGCAGATGATCCGCACCCGCCAGTTCGACTTTCACGCCCACCCAGACCTCGCCAAGCGCTTTGGCCTCCGCCCCTCCGGCGACCTGCGCCACTACTACGAGCCCGTGATCCAGGCGCTCGTGGACACCAACGGCATCCTCGAAGTCAGCACCGCCGGCCTGCGCAAAGACGTGCGCGAGATCTATCCCGCCCGCGAGATGCTGGAGATGGCCTTCACCGCCAACGTCCCCATCGTCATCAATTCAGACGCCCACATCCCAACGGACGTCGGTGTCGATTTCAACAAGGCCCTCGATCTTGTCCGCAGTGTCGGTTACACCACCACCGTCCGCTTTGAGAAACGCCAGCGCAAAGTGGTGCCCCTTCCGGAGGCCTGGCCGCTATGATCTTCCAGGCCCGTCAGCACCGCATCGAATTCCCCCGACGCCCGTTGGTGATGGGCATCGTGAACATCAACGACGATTCCTTCTGCGGAGACGGCACACTCGATCCCACACAGGCACTGGCTCAGGCCAGGCAGCAGCTTCAGGACGGCGCCGATATCATCGACATCGGCGCCGAAAGCGCCCGCACCAACCGCGAGGCCATCAGCGTGCAGGAGGAGATCGACCGCCTGCTTCCGTTCATCGAAAAATGGCCTGAGCTCGGCTCCCGCTTCAACGCACCGCTGCTCTCCATCAACACCTGGCGCAGCGATGTCATCGCCGAAGTGCTCCCTCATGGCGGCGACCTCATCAATGACATCAGCGGCCTGCCGGATGCTTTCAATGCCAAGCTCTGCGCCGAGCACAATGCCGGCCTGCTCATCATGCACAGCGTCGGCCAGCCCAAGGTGCCTCACACCCACGTGCAGTATGAAAGCATCATGGACACGCTGGACCATTTCTTCACCCAGCGCCTTGTGCTGGCGGAGAGCGTTGGCCTGCCCCGCGAGAACATCATCCTCGACCCCGGCATCGACTTCGCCAAGCAGCGGGATGACAACCTCACCATCTACCGCGATCTCCAACGCCTGCACCGCTTTGAGCGCCCCATCCTGCTTCCCGTCTCACGCAAAACGGTAATCGGAGACGTCCTTGGCGTCCCCGCCTTGGAGCGCGATCCCGGCACCCAGGCTTGTATCGCCGCCGGCATTACCCGTGGCGCGCAGATCTTCCGCGTCCACAACGTCAAAGCCGCCGTGCAGACCGTCAAGATGCTCTGGGCCGTCGAAAGTACTCGCGAGCTTTAGCTCGCTCTGGGAAAGACGCCCATACGCCGCATCAAAAACAAAGCCGCGCTCACCGCGCGGCTTTGCCAGATTCGATCTTTGAAAACGTGCGCTTAGGACGCAGCGCCTTCTTCCGTCGAGGATTTTGCCAGTTCTGTTTCGGCCTCTTCCGCCAGCACTGTTTCTTCAATGGATTCTTCCGTCGGAGGTTCTTTCAGCGTGGACTCAGCCTCTGCTGGTGCGGATTCTTCTTCGCGCACTTCGGCCTTGGCAGGCTCTTCAGCAGCCGGAGATGCCAGCGCCACTTCAGCCTCCTCAGCCAGCGTTTCTTCCGCCAGTGACTCCTCCACCGGAGCTCCTTGCAGCGCAGCTTCAGCAGCAGGGGCTCCCTTTTCAGCAGCGCCTTCCTTCTTCGCAGCCACAGGCTCTCCCTGCACCCCCAGGAAGACCATGCCGTCGCTGTACTCGATCACGTAACCTTCATTCGCCAGCCAGCGGATGTCCTTGATCACCGCAATCTGTTCTTCCGTAGGATGCTTCGGCGCATCCGCAGGCGTGCCCTCGGGCACCTCAGGCGAAGGCACGATTGACTCCACCAGCTTCTGCATCGGCATGCCATGGTTGATCTTCAGCTGCTCCACGATTTGTGCCAGGCGGTCTGAGAACACCATGCCGGACTCGATTGCACGCGGCTTCACGCGGCAGACGAACTGCTTGCCCGCACGACGCTTGAAAAGCTTCAGGCCGCGGCGCTCAAGACCTGCACCCAGCTTCTGCGAGATCTCAAAAAGGTGCTTGCGCGCGGCGTCCACCGCCTGGCGCAGCATGATGAAGAAGATGTGGGCCAGCTTCTGCTTGTCGATGTTGCCCGGCACCACGGCCTCGCGCACTTCGATCACGGCATCATTGCCAAAGGTGCGGCGGAAATGCGCCTCCATGTCGGCACGTGAACTCAGCGCCAGCGGCTCGCCGCCCTCAGGCACTTCGCCCTTCAGGCACACCCAGCGGCGGCCCTTGCTCATGTTTTCCTTCCACTTGGCCACCAGCTCCGGATTCGCTTCCACGCGGATGCGGCGCTTGTAGTCCTCCAGGGACATGTTCGCAAACCTCTCGCGGTGCATGCGGATCACACCTGTCTGGTAGCTATGGTGGCTTGGCGGGGCGATGATCTCGCCACTCAGGCCGCACACAGCCACGGAGGCAAACTCTCCCTTCGGTGCTTCCAGCTCAATCTCCTCCACGCGGTAGTACTCGTCCAGTGCGGCGCTGCGCAGCACATGCGCCAGCGCTTCATCGCGTGTCAGGAAAAGACCGCCGTCTGCGGACACATGATACAGGCCCGTGGCACGCTCCTCGGCACAGCGGAAGCGCACCATGAAGCGGTCACCACCCGCCAGCACCAGACGTGCGGCGTCAAACATGCTGAAGGCGTGCCCCGTCTGGCGCACGTGCGCGGCCAGCGCATCCACAGACTTGTCATCCGGAAAGATCGTCACCTGCACATCCTTTGGGATCTCCACCCACTCACGCTGCGGCGGGCCGCCACGGTCGCGGTCACGATCTCCAAAACGACGCGGGGGGCCACGGCGGTCATCGCCATCACGGCGCGGCGGGCCACCTTCACCACGTGGGCGGAATCCGCCGCCTGCACCCTGACGCGGGCCGCCGCCTCCGGGGCCGTCACGGCGCGGGGGCGGACCACGGCGGTCATCACGACCTCCGAATCCACCACCACGGCGGTCATCGCGTCCGCCACGCTGCGGACGCTCTTCGCTATCCGCGTAGCGCTGTTTGATCTTTTCTTCTTTGCCGAATTCGCCCACCCAGGCAGGCATCAATTTCAGGTCGGAAAGGTCCACCAGTCCGCTGGAGATCTGCGGCTGGTTTTCAGGGTTGGCTTCGGTTTCGGTCATACAGAATCGGTCAGGAAAGGGTCGCGACTATGCCTCGAATCGGGTTTGTCGCCACTTTTGTTCGTGTAGCGTTTTCTTATCTTGGCATTATGTGAACAAGTCCATGTCCGCCGCCCCTATCACTTTTTTTAACCGCATCACCCGGCGTCTCGAAACCGAGGCGGTTTATGGGGAGGGGTTTTTGCGCTTCACCTATGAGAGTCCCCTCGGTGCCCTGCCGCTGCATTCCTTGGTGAAACGGGCCGCTTTTTCCAGTTGGTACGGCAGTCGCATGGACTCCCCGGCCAGCCGGGCTAAAATCGCCCCCTTCCTGGCCACCTACGACGTGGACACCTCGGAATTCGCCGAGTCCCCGGACTCCTACCACACCTTCAACGAATTTTTCTACCGTAGGCTCAAACCCCAGGCCCGCCCCATCTTCCCTGGTGAAAACGTGATCACCTTCCCTGCGGACGGCCGCCACCTCGTCCTGCCGGACGTCGCAGCCTGTGGCGACTTCTTCGTCAAAGGCACCCGTTTCGACCTCCACGCTTTGTTGCGTGATGAGTCCCTCGCTGCGCGCTTTGCCCACGGCAGCATGCTCATCTCCCGCCTCTGCCCGGTGGATTACCACCGCTTTCACTTCCCCTGTGCAGGCACACCCGGGCCCTCCCGCCTCATCAATGGCCCGCTCTACTCCGTCAGCCCCATCGCCCTGCGCCGCCGCGCCAGCATCCACTGGGAAAATAAGCGCGAGATCACCCTCCTCCACACTCCGGTCCTCGGCGACGTCCTGCTGCTGGAGGTCGGCGCCACCTGCGTCGGCTCCATCGTCCAGACCTACACCCCCGGCACACCGGTCGAAAAAGGCGCGGAGAAAGGCTATTTCCGCTTTGGCGGCTCCTGCTTCATCACCCTCTTCGAGCCCGGCAAAATCCAATTCACCGACGACCTCCTCGAACACAGCCGCGCAGGCCGCGAAGTCTATGCCCGCATGGGCGATGTAGCGGCTCACGCCCTCGGGTGAAACCTGCGGTGCACCTCCTTCAGCCGAGCCTGGTCCACATGCGTGTAGATCTGCGTGGTGGAGATGTCCGCATGCCCCAGCATCTCCTGGATCACCCGCAGGTCCGCCCCGTTGTTCAGCAGGTGCGTGGCAAAGCTGTGCCGCAGCAGGTGCGGATGCACCCGTGCGGGGTCCAGCCCACACAGCGCTGCCCGCTCCTTCACGATCTGCTGGATGCGCGCCGTGGTCAGCCGCGTGCCGTTGCGTGAGAGGAAAATGTGGCTCTGCGACTTCGGCCCCACCAGCTCCGGTCGCGCATGCTCCACATACGCCGCGATGGCCTCCCGCGCCGCTCCGCCCACGGGCGAGAGCCGCGTCTTGCTTCCCTTGCCCGTCACCCGAATCCACCCCTCCTCCAGGCTCAGATTTTCCAACCGCGCGTCTGCCAGCTCCGAGAGCCGCACCCCGCTCGCGTAAAACAGCTCCAAAATGGCCCGGTCCCGCCGGTCCAGCGGCGCGCTGCCCTTCACAGACTCCACCAGCCGCCGCACGTCCTGCTCGTTCAGCGAGTCCGGCAGGTGCTTCTCCTGCCGGGGCGGCAGGATCGGGTCCGCTGGGTCGGTGGCGATGACCTTGCGCGCCCGCAGCCAACGAAAGAAAATCTTCAGCGCGATCAGTTCCACCCGCGCCGAGGACGCCGCGATCCCGTCCTTCTTCCGCTGAGAAAAGAAGCCGCTCACATGCTCCGTCGTCACCGCCTCGGCAGCCGTCAGTTCGTGCTTCATTTTGAACCAGCTGGCAAACGCCTCCAACACCCGCCGCACCAGCAGTTGGTAGTTTGTGGACAGACCCCGCTCGGTCGCCAGGTGGAGGATGAAGCCGTCAATCAGTTCCTGCATTACCCCCCCAGCATCGCACGGATTTGCGCGTCACGAGAATGACAAAATTCTTGCCCTCCGGCACCGGGGGCGGCAATGGTGGCCCATTATGGCCTCCTATAACAAAGTCATGCTCATCGGCAATCTGACCCGCGACCCCGAAGTGCGCTACACGCCCAAGGGCAGCGCAGTTTGCGACATCGGTCTCGCCGTGAACCGCGTGTACACCTCCGACAGTGGTGAAAAGGTGGAGGAAGTCACTTTCGTGGATGTCGTCCTCTGGTCCAAGATGGCTGAACTCGCTGGCAAATATCTCCACAAAGGCCGCCCAGTCTTCATCGAAGGCCGCCTGCAAATGGACTCCTGGGAGGACAAGCAGACCGGCCAGAAGCGCACCCGCATGCGCGTCGTGGGCGAGCAGATGCAGTTCCTCGGCAGCCCCGGCGGTGACCGCGCAGGCGGCGGCGGTGGTGGCGATGATGAAGGCGGTTACTCCGGTGGTGGCGGCGGCGGTGGCTATTCTGGCGGAGGAGGTGGCGGCGGCGGTTACAATCGCCCTCAGCAGCGTCCCCAGCAGCGCCCCGCTCCCCAGCAGCAGCGTCCTCAGCAACGCCCCGCTCCGGCTCCTCAGCCGCAGCACGATGACTTCGGTGAAGGCCCCATCACCGACGGCATGGAAGACGACGACATTCCGTTTTGATTCCCACCGCAGGTGAAATAGCCCTGCGCGTTTGGAAGAGACCCTGCTTCCAGGTCGTAATCTGCGACCGCGTGAATCGCCTTGTCTCCAGTCTTGTTGGCTCCCTTGCAGTCGTTGCCGGGTCCTCGGTGTTTGCCGCCGATGCCGTTTCCTTCCGCAATGACGTCATGGCTGCCATCTCCAAGGCAGGCTGCAATTTGGGCACCTGCCATGGAAATGCGACTGGCAAAGGCGGCTTCAAGCTCTCCCTACGCGGCCAGGACCCTGAACTTGATTTCAAAGCGCTCGCCCGCGAAAGCTCGGGCCGCCGCGTGGATGTTTTCTCTCCGGAGCGCAGCCTCATTTTGGTCAAGGGCGCCAACCAGATCGCTCATGAAGGTGGCAAGCGTCTCGACCCAAAAAACTGGGAGTACCAGGTGCTGCGCTCGTGGATCGCTGCCGGTCTGCCGCGCGATGAAAAAACAGCTCCTCAGGTCACCCAGCTCACCGTCTCGCCCGCGGAGCTCGTGCTGGATGAGCCTCAGGACAAAATGCAGATCTCCGTCAAGGCCACCTTCTCAGACGGCACTCAGCGCGATGTCACCGAGCGCGCCATTTACGAGCCTCTGCAAAACGGCCTCGTCGAGGTCAGCCGCAGCGGCCTTGTCAAACGCCTCCAGTTTGGCGAGCCCGCCATCCTCGTGCGCTTCCTCAATCAATCGGCACCCGTTCGCCTCACCTTCGTAAAGAGCAACGCTGCCTTCGCTTGGAGCAACCCGCCGCGCGGCAACTACATCGACACCCACGTCTTCAGCAAGCTCAAGACCCTGCGCATGAACCCCAGTGGCCTGTGCAGCGACGAGGTCTTTCTCCGCCGCGCCTGGCTCGACCTCTGCGGCATGATACCACCTGCAGATGAAGCCCGTGCCTTTGCGGCCGACAAGGCTCGCGACAAACGCTCCCGCCTGATCGACCGCCTCATGGCGCGCCCCGAATTCGCCGACTACTGGACGCTCAAGTGGTCCGATGTACTCAAGGTCGAATCCCGCACGCTCGACACCAAAGGCACAAAGGCATTCCACAGCTGGATCCGCAGCTGCATCTCGCAGAACCGTCCCATCAATGAAATGGTGCGTGCTCTCATCGCCTCTCGTGGCAGCACCTACCACGAGCCCGAGTCCAACTTCTACCGCGCCAACCGCACGCCCGAACTCCGCGCCACTACGGCGGCCCAGGTCTTCCTCGGCACACGCCTCCAGTGCGCTCAATGCCACAACCACCCCTTCGACCGCTGGACGCAGGACGACTACTACAACTGGTCCGCCGTCTTCGCCAAGGTGGACTACAAGATCCTCGAAGAAATCAAACCCAGGGACAAGAACGACAAGCATGAGTTCAACGGCGAACAGCTCGTCTTCCTCAACGCCAAGCTGAACATCACCAACCCGCGCACCGGAGACACCGCCAAAGCCCGCTTCCTCGGCGCTGAAATGCCCAGCCTCTTCGAAAAGGAAGATGAACTGCAGGCCGCTGCCAAATGGCTCACCAGCGCCCAGCATCCGCTCTTTGCCAAAGCCCAGGCCAACCGCATCTGGTACCACCTCATGGGCCGCGGCCTCGTCGATCCCGTCGATGACATGCGCCTCACCAATCCCGCCAGCCATCCGCAGCTTCTCGATGCGCTCGCCCAGGACCTCGTCCGCAGCGGCTTTGACCTACGCCACATCGTGCGCACCATCATGCTCAGCCACACCTACCAGCTGGAGAGCACGCCTAACGAGACCAACGCCACCGACCTCACCAACTACTCCCACCACCTGCCGCGCCGCCTCACCGCCGAGCAGCTCATGGACTCCCTCTACGGCGCGCTCCGTGTCAGCCCGCAGTTCAAGGACTGGGATCGTGGCCTACGTGCTGGCCAGATTCCTGGGCCCGCCAATGGCCGTGGCAGCCCCGACCCCATGTCTCCCGAGGCCTTCCTCGTCCAGTTTGGACGCCCCAAGCGCGAGCTTGCTTGCGAGTGCGAACGCGGCACCGACACCTCTCTCGGTCAGATCTTCCAGTTCATCAGCGGCCCGGTGGTTAGCAGCGTGGTCTCGCAGAAGTACAACCGCCTCGGCTCTCTCATCAAAAATCCTGACAACGCCGCCGTCACCCGTGACCTCTATTGGGCCCTGCTCACCCGCGCTCCCACACCGGACGAAAGCAAAGTCATCGAATCCCTCCTCGCCTCCGCCAAGGACCGACGCCTCGCCTTGGAGGACATCACCTGGAGCCTGGTGAACGCCAAGGAGTTTCTGCTTTGCCGTTAAACACGCCTTGTTCTACCCTCGCCGGTCTATGACCGACGAATTCAAGGATCGCATTTTTCAGGGGGCCCGCCGCATGGTCATCTGGGGAGAGTCCCGTGCCGATGTCCTTCATCGCCTGGAGGTCAATGGTATTCCAAGTGACGAGGCGCAGCAAATGTACGAGCGCGCGCTCGCAGAACGGGTCTCCACGCTCAGAACTGATGCCATCAAACAAACGGTTCAGGGACTCGGCCTGCTGCTGGCTGCCTTCTATCTTTTCAACCGGCTCGCCGAGGGGTCTGGTGCCATTTCCCAGCACGGTGTCGCAGCCATATTGCTGACCGGATTCTTGGGTGCTTGGCGATTTTTCAAAGGCATCTTCGGCTATCTCCTCGCTCGTTCTCGTGAGGGTTCCCTCTCAGACCATGACGACGACGATAAGGAATAAGACGCAGGTCTCTCATCAAGGCATGAACCTGTTCCTGCATGACAAATTCTGCCCCTCGTGGCATATCATGCCATGAGTTCGATCCGCCAACATCTCACTCTCCTTATGGTCGGCATGCTCACCGCAGCCGTGTTGTCTTCTTGCACCGGAGGCAGTCTCAGCCGCCTCAGAAACGTGCGCACCGGAGCCATCGGCATTGGCCCTACCGGCAGCCATCCTGAAGATCGGCAGCTGCCTCATCTCAAGCCAGAGTCCTCAGAGGAACTCCGAGTTCATCTCGCCGTTCAGCGTGGCGTGGAGCGTGCCTTGGATGACAGTCGTGCCTTCAGCTACATCCCCTTCACTCAGATGCAGCAGGTGCCCCGTCACCTCACGCCCTTCAATGAGCGTTCCGAAGTCAAAAAATTCGCCACCATCAATCATCTCACTGCGGTCGTTCGCGTCTGGGTCACACCCGATTTCACCAACCAGAGCGTCACCGTCGGCATCCTCACCCACAACCGCAGTGGCAAGCCCGTCGCCACCAGTCTCTCCGAAGCTCCTGGTCCTGTTCCCCCTCTGAAAAATCCCACCGCCCGCTCTTCCCTTTCCACCTGGGAAAAGACCGCCCGTGAGGCCACCCAAAAAGCCCTCGCCAAAGTGCGCGGCTAAAAGGCTCTGCTGCCTGCGCGTGATTACCGTGAGATCATCCCTCCTCCCAACGTAAAAAAGCGCTCTCATGAAACCAACCCTCTTCCTCGCCCTCTTTGCCAGCACGTCCCTGCTAGCCCAGACCGCCGCCCCCAAGGCGCCTACCGCCCCAGCCCCCAATACTACACCAGCCAAGCCCAAAGGCCCCACCATTCCCGCAGATGCCCAGTGGCATGATGTCACCACATGGGGTGTCGAAGGCCGTGGCTGGGAAGACCAGGAACGCAAGCGCTGGTTCGACCGCTTCCCCGCCAAGGCGGAAAAAACCGTCACTCCCGCCGTGTGGGGCCTCAGTCGCGACAGCGCGGGCATGATGGTTCGCTTCAAGACAGACGCCAAAGCCATCTACTGCCGCTACGATCTTTCCAAGGCCAACCTCGCTCTCCCCGCCATGCCTGCCACTGGCGTCAGCGGGCTCGACCTCTACGCACGCGATGCCAAAGGCAAGTGGCGCTGGGTCGCCTGCCCCAAGCCCGACAAGCAACACGTCGAAACCGTGATGATCGGCGACATCACCCCTGGCGAGCACGAATTCGCCGCCTATCTGCCGCTCTACAACGGCGTCGAAAAACTCGAGATCGGCGTCCCTGCTGGCGCAAAGTTTGAAGGCCTTGCCCCGCGCCAGAAACCCATTGTCTTCTACGGCACCTCCATCACCCATGGTGCCAATGCCTCACGTCCCGGCATGGTGCACACCGCCATCCTCGGTCGTCATCTGGACCGCCCGGTCATGAACCTCGGCTTCTCCGGCAATGGCAAGATGGACGCCGCAGTGGGAGACCTCCTCAACGAACTCGACCCCGCCGCCATCGTCATCGACTGCCTCCCCAACATGGGCCCCGCAGACGTCACCGCCAAATGCGGGCCGCTCGTCAAGCAGCTCCGCTCCAAGCACACCACCATACCCATCATCCTCGTCGAGGACCGCCGCTTCACGAACTCCTGGATCACCCCTGGCAAGGCCAAGTTCCACGACGACAACCACGCCGCCCTCAAGGCCGCCTACGAACAGCTTAAAAAAGAGAAAGTCGCCAACCTCCACTACATCGGCGGAGACGCCCTCTACGGCACCGACGCCGAAGGCTCGAACGATGCCTCCCACGGCACGGATCTCGGCTTCCTCCGCCAGGCAGAAATCTTCGAGCCCGTGCTGCGCAAAGCACTGAAGTAATTACTTCCCGATCTTGTACAGCGCCTTGTCTGTGCGGACAAACAGGGCGCTGCCATCGGCAATCGGACTCGCCATGATCGCGCCATCCATCGTGTTCTGCGCCAGGATCTTGAACTCCTTCGCGGCGTTCACGATCGTCACCACGCCTTCGCGGCTGCAGAAGTAAAGTTTGCCATCCGCCAGGATCGGCGAGGCGCTGTATTTTCCACCAATGCGTTCGCGGTAGCAGGCCTCTCCCGTCTTCGTGTCCACGCAGCTCACGATGCCGCCGTCATCCACGTAGAAAATCAGGCCGCCATGCAGCACGGGCGAGCACATCTTGGGCGCGTTCTTGTTGTTGCGCCACGCCACCTCAGGCGTCTTGAGCCCCTCGTATTTCAGCGCCACCATCGCCGACTTTCCATACGCAGTGCTGAAGTAGATCTGCTGCTCGTCCACCACCGGCACCGTGGACATCGAAAAGCCCAGCTCACCATAATGCACCTTCCACAGCTCGGCACCGGTCTGCGGATCGTAGCCATAAATGTTGTTCGCCGCTGAACTCACCACCTGCGGCTTGCCATTGATCGTCGCCACCAGCGGCGTGCCATAGGCTTTGCGCTGCTGCGGGCGCGGGTCCATCTCTCCGCTGCGCGGGGTCTTCCACGCCAGCTTTCCGGTGTTCTTGTCAAAGGCGGCGATGAACTGCGCGTCGCTGCCGTCAAAATGCGCGATCAGCCTGTCTCCATGCAGCACTGCCGTGGAGCCCGGTCCGTTTTCATGCATCACGTTCAGCTCCTGATTTTTCCACAGCACCTTCAGAGTGCGCGTGTCCAGCGCCACCGTGCCAAACGAACCAAAGTGCGCATACAGCCGCCCCTCCTCCAGCACCGGAGACGGCGAGGCATAGCTGTTGAGCTGATGCGCCCACTGCGGGTCCTTCACATTCAGCAGCTCGATGTCATGCAGGATCTTGCCACTGCTTCGATCCACACAGACCGCACGCAGGCTCACTGAGCCCAGCACCGTCAGCGGCTGGTCTCCGGTGTTGGTTTCCAGCCTGCGCTTGGCCTCCTCAGCCGTGGCGGCGGTTTCCAGAGCAGTCGTCAGCCAGATCTGCTCTCCCCACATGACAGGGGTCGAATGCCCACGCCCCGGCAGCCCTGTCTTCCAGGCCACGTTGCTTGTCTCGCTCCAGGTGTCGGGCAGACCTGAGGCAGAGGCATGTCCTTGGGCGGACGGGCCGCGCCATTCGGGCCAGTTGCCGGCATACGTAGCGGTGGAAAGAAGCAGAAGGGCGGGCAGCAGTCGGGTCATCATGATGCGAGAAAAAACGTGGCAGCAAGCGGGGAACTGTCTTTCACTGGCCACGATCATGCGCATCCTGTTTTTTCTTTTTGTTTCTGCCGCCGCACTGCAGGCCCAGACGGCGGAGCTGGAGACGTACATCGAGGTGCGTCACGGCACGCTGCCCATCGTTCTCACCGTCCCCCACGGCGGCAGCCTGAAACCGGCCAATGTGCTCGCTCGCCGCTATGGCGTGACAGGCACGGATTCCAACACCATACCGCTGGCTGAGATGATCATCGAAGAGCTGGAGTCTCGCTACGGCGCCAGACCTCACGCCATCATCTCCCGCCTCAGCCGCACAAGGCTCGACCCCAACCGCGATCTCGAAGAAGCCGCCCAAGGAGACCCCACTGCCGTGGCCGCCTGGCACCGTTTTCACGACAGCGCCCAGAAGGCCTGCGATACTGTGATGAAAAAAAGCGGCCTCGGTCTCCTTCTCGACATCCATGGCCACCGCCACCTGGAGCAGCGCGTGGAACTGGGCTACCTCGTGAAGGCAGACATTCTCAAGCACTCCGACGCGGAGCTGAACGCCGACACCGCCCTTATCGCCTCCACCTGCATCCGCGATCTCGACAAACGCTCGCCTCAGACCTTTGCCGAGCTGCTGCGCGGCCCCCAGAGCCTCGGCGGACTGCTGGAATTTCGCGGCTTCCGCTCTTTGCCCAGCCCCACCAGACCCAGCCCCGGCTTCATGGCAGGCTACTTCAGCGGTGTGTATGATGTCGCGGCTCACGGCTCGCGCAGCGGCGGCACGGTCAGCGCTATTCAGCTGGAATGCCCTTGGAACAATGTGCGAGATACTCCCGAGAACCAGCGCCGCTTCGCAGTGGCGCTGGCAGATTCACTCGGCATTTACTTTGAGGTCCACTTTGGCCGGAAGCTGAAGTGAGCGCGCCGTCTTCGGCTGCGGCTGTCCAGGCTCTGCTTTTTTGAGCCTCTCCCAACAGCCGTCGGCCACCTCCTTCTGCGCGCAAAAGCAGCGGATGTCCGCAGGCGTGCATGAGGCCCAGTCCACCGGGATGCGCTCATCACTCAGTCCCCGGCGGTGCAGCCAGCCAAAGAAGGAAAGGCTGCCCAGCAGCGCCAGGTTGAAGGGCAGGCACAGCGGCAGCAGGGCCACACGCAGCAGCGCCTCGGAGAGCGGCTCCCAGGCCAGCGCCAGCAGCAGTGTCATCATCAGCATCCACATCACCGTTTTCACATTCAGCCGCAGATAGTGCCCGCCGAGCGCCAGCGCCAGCACCACCACATTCATGGCAAAGGCAGGATCTCCAAACACCGGCCGCCACGCCGAGCCCAACATGCACACCAGCACCGCCACCAGAGCTACGAGCGCACTCGTGCGCGAATGAAACAGCAAACCGATGAAAAACCACAGCCAGCACAGCAGCACACGTGTGGAGGTAAACTGCGCCGTTAGACTCAGATGGCTGGAAAGAAATCCGCTCCACGCCTTCGCATACGCCTCCGCCTTGCCACCAGAAAGCGTGGCGGCAAATCCGCTGAACGCATCTGCAAACAGCGGCGCACACAACGCAGCCGTGGTGAAATGCCGCCGAGCTTCCTCAGGGTGTCCGGCCTGCAGCTCACACCAGCCCAGTCCATCCCATGAATCGGCAAAAAAGGAATCCAGCGCCACCGCTCGTCGAAACGCCAGCACCGCATCATCATAGCGCCCTTGGCGGAAGCGGCTCCAGCCCAGCCCGTCATACGCATCTGCCACGCCTATTTTCAGTGACAGCACACGCGAGAATGCCGTCTGCGCACCGGTCTGGTCTCCCCGGCGGTACAGGCTCCAGCCCAGCCCCGCGCAGCGGTAGGCCTCGGCCATGTCCGTGCTCACCTCCGTATTGAGAAAATGCTTCTCCGCTTTTTCAAAGCGGTTGGCCAGCAGCGCACGCCAGCCGCGTGTCAGCTCGGCGTCATGCACGCCGAAGAAGATGAGCGCTGTCAGCGCTGCCCAGGCTGCGACCACATACGGCAGACTGAAGAGCACATAGGGAGACTTATCCTCATGCATGCGCTCCGCCACCGGCACAAAAAAGAACACCATTCCTGCACACCCCAGCGCCGTGGCGAGCGCCTGCGCCCACAGCGGCACCTGCGGAAAGAGATACCACAGCGCCCCCAGCAGTGCGCCGTTCACGCTGAAGAGCCCCGTCTTCAGCACACTGTCATTCTGTGCCCTCCACAAGGCGAGGGCGGAGATCAGCAGCGCCCCGCCCAGGCTCATCAGCGCCATCTCTACCGAGAGCACAAACATCCCGACAAGCACGCATGCGCCCGTGATCCGGTTGTTTGCCACGAGCATCTGCCCGTAACCACGCAGGGTGTGGTCCAGCAGGCGTTTCATGCGGCGAGGGGAAGTTCAGAAATCACCAGCGGCACCTTATGCGATCCTGCGGGTGCGGCAATCACGGAGACAAAGCTCATCTGCAGATCTACCGCGCCGCCTAAAGCCTCATTCAGCGCCGCCTGCACGCCGCTTTCGACGCAGCCTTTCGACGCACAGTCCTCGATCACCACCCTTACCTCCAAAACCCCCGGCTGCTTCTGCACCACTTGGTACTGCGCCAGACCAGGCACCTCTTCAATTGCATTGGTGATGACATACGGCGAGATCAGCGTTCCGCTCTGCGCGCGCAGCATCGCGGCGCTGCGGCCTTCGATCTGCCGGATGCTCCGCGCACTGCTGCCACACGGACACGGCTCCGTCTCCCACCGTGCCAAATCTCCCAGACCGCGATACCGCAGCATAGGCGTGGCGGTGTTTGTCAGGTCGGTGATCACGATGTTACCCAGCCCGTTTGTGGGCCTTCCGTTTTCATCCACGATCTCACAGATCACATTCGTCTCGGCAATGTGCCACCGCGCATCATGCAGGCACTGCCAGGCCACCAGTCCGCCCTCCGTGCTGGTGTACGTCTCGATCAGCCGCGCATTTGGAAACACCTGCCCCAGCAGATGCTTCGTGTGTGCATCCAGCATCTCAGATGTCAGGTGGATGATTCTCGTCTGCTTCACCACCCGCTTCTGATCTCGCAGCTCCAGCGCAATGGCTCGCAGCGTCGAAGGGTAGGAGGAGACAAACTCAGGCGCTATGCCGAGCAGCTTGTCCGTGAGCTTGGCCACAGGATCATGCACCGAAAGCAGGCGCGAATCCGGCACCGTCGTGCGCAGGAGATCCGCGGCAGCGTAGTCGATGCTGTCCCGCGCCATGTCCACCAGATACAGCCCGTTGCCGATCGGCCTCCCCTGGCACCAGTCATAAAACAGCGCCGTGTTCCACGCCATGTAGTGCCAGAGAGACTCCTCCGTGCGCGCCATGCTGGCCGGGATGCCGGTGGACCCCGACGAGGAAATCCACCTCACCTCATCGCGATTGTCTTTGGAAATCAGCTCCTCCTTGCTGGCTGCGCGCAGATCCTGCTTGGTCAGAATCGGCAGCTTGGAAAGGTCATCCCAGTCATCCAGCATCGCGGGTGTGAATCCCGCCTGCTCAAACAGCCGCTGATAAAGCGGCACCTTCTCGTGCGCATGCTTCACCAGCGCGCGAAGCGTGCGCCACTGGTGTGCTCGCCGCTTCGGCGTGCTCCACCCACGCTGCTCGATCACCTGATCCAGCGCGGCATGCAGCCGACGCCCGCGTGTGAGAATCTGTGTGGGAGTGTACATGGTGGAGCACCTTTCTCGCTCAGCTCAGCGCTGCCCTGGCGGTGGCATCTGCCCTGGGTGCGTGATGGCAAACCCGTCGCGCACCAGGTAGCCCTGCGGATTGATTTCCATAAGTTTTTCAAAGACCGGTGCCGCCAGCTTTGCCTGCCCTTGGTTGATCTGCGACCAGCCAAACCAGCTCATGCCGATCGGCTCCTCAGGCATCAGCTTGTAGGCGCGTTCAAAGTACACCTCTGCCTTGCGATACTCCTGCTGGTTGAAAAGAATCTCACCTGCGATCAACAGCGTGGACCTGTGAAACTGATCAATCTTGAGCACTTCCCGCGCCTCGCGCAGCACGTCCTCCGGCTTTATCTGGGCTTGATAGACATTCATCATGCCTAGATGCGGCGTGATCGCGCGGGGCTCCTGCTTCGCGGCAGTCGTGTAGTATTGAATCGCCTTCACATAGTCCTGCTTGAGATACGAGAGCCAGCCAGCCCTCACAGACGCCAGGTAGGTTTCTCCTCCGGCATTTTTAAAAGCCATCACACTGTCCAGCGCAGCGGTGTAATCTTGGTTGGACTCTTCAGTCAGAGACTTCTGCCAGGCTTCCGAAATGGCGGCCAGTTTATCGGCGGCACTTGCAGCGCTGACGCAGGCAAAGGCGAGGATGAGAATGCATGTTTTCATGGTGTGTGTTGGTAGTGGGCTATTCGAGGTCGCCGTTTGGCAGGGTGGGGGTGAAATCAGTCTGGGTGTAAACCACTTCGCGATCCTGAAACCGCGCAGTGAGATGGGTCAGCCCGCGGATGGGCTCCAGCGTGAATTCGATCTCGCGTGGCAGGTCCTCACCACCTTCGCCCAGTGTCGTCACGAACTGCAGCCTCTGCGGCGTGGGATGCAGCGCATGGCGTGTGTTTACGCGCACGCCCGCATGTCCCAGGTAAGGAGCAAGCACGCCCGCCAATGCCCGGCCGTGCTGCTTTGACTGCAAAGAGACACAATCCTCCCAGTTCATGCCGCTCTGATAAGCGAATGGCACGGTGGGCATGGCGAGCGAGATTAATGACAGCAGCGACGAATGTCCGCCGGGACTGCTTTGAGTGATTTGCAGCGCATGCAGGCCGAGCACAGCCGTCAGGCTTTCTTTTCCACTGCGCAGCAGGTAACGGCCGGACTCGTCTAGCGTAGTTGCGAGGGTTTCATGCGAGACCTCCCCTCCGCTGCTGACACGATACGTGGCCGCTCCGGGTGCGAGGTGGGCCAGCGTGCCCAGCACGGTGGTGGAAACTGTGGCTGGAGCAATTCGGGCTCCCACTTTGGGCACACCGGCAAAGTTCCAGCGCACTCCATCGGCGCTGCGTATGAAGAAGTTCGTCAGGCAGAAGGGCGCTGTGGGCGCGCCGGTTTCCGTCGTGACCTGGTTGTGCAGGTGGATGTGTGGCACCGGGCTGCGGCCGGAGTTTCCGCAGTAGCCCAGCAGCTCTCCAGCACCAACCCGCTGACCGGTCTTCACCAGGATGCCGTTCTTCATGAAGTGCGCCAGTTTCACGATGCCGCCGTAGTCCAGGCGCAGAATCAGGTGATTGCCCCAGTTGCTGGCAAAGTTGCAACCTCCGGGCGCATTGTCTGCCACACCATCCACCACGCGGAGGATCTCACCGGCACCAGGCGCACGCACTTCCAGCCCCTGCGTGTAATAGCGGCTCAGGTCGTCATCACAGCCAGGAGGGCAGGCGTTGCCACTGGCGTCATGCACTTCAAAATCCAGCGCATGCTTCCACTCACCGCGGTGGCTCAGCTTGTCGTCAAATCCCTGCGTCACCGTCACCTCGCGCGCCGTGGGCAGCAGCACATGCGTCTCATGACGGTGGGGAAAGCGCGCATTCGCCAGCGCCAGTGCGGCGGCTGCCGCTTCCGGATTGTCAAACACACCCGCCGTCGGCAGCAGCGAGCCCGGCTTCTCACGCAGTCGCAGGCAGCACAGCAGACTCCAGATGGTCAACAGGTAGGGAAGCGGCAGGTACTCCCAGCCCGAGCCGCGCAGAAAATGCTGCACCGCCGCCACATGCAGCGCTGCCACGCCGCCGGCCACAAAAGCCAGCGCCAGACTGCTCCAAGATGGCACAAAGTACACCGCCCCCAGAGCCATGCCTGCAAGCAGGTAATTGTGCCCCGCAAACCAGCCCAGCCAGTGCAGCCCGCAGCCCTCCAGCAGCTTCACGATAAGAATGCCCCCGGCATAGCCCACAATGGCATTGATCATCGCCACCCGGGACCACATCAGCACCGCCAGCGTCACCGCCAACCCGGCCCACACATTGGGCAGAAACAAAATGGTACCCATGCTGCGCAGGAAGGCTGTCGCCACAAAGGGAAGCGCAGGCTCCTCTGGCAGCCCCATGTCCAGCAGCGTCGTGCTGGCCGCCCAGTGCGGGAAAAACGTCAGCAACGTGCCGAACGAAACCACAAAGGCCACGCTCAGCGGAGGCAGCCCGGCACGCAGTGGAAACCAGTGCCACAGCGCCGCCGAAAGCAGCAGAGTATACACTGTCACCACGCCCAGCATGCCCCAGACGGCTGCCAGGCCCAGCGTGGAGCCGCGTGTGATCCACGCCACTGCCAGCGCGCTCAGAAACACGTTGTAGAGCAGCGTGCCATCCTTCCGCATCGCGGTGGGCAGCTGCATCAGCTTTGCAATGAAGCCGCCCAGCACACACGCACTCATGGCAAACACAAAGTACCGCGGCATAAAAAGCAGCGCCGCGCACAGCAGCGCTCCCGTTTTCCAGCTGCCGCACAAAAAGATGGAGCTGGCGGCACGCGCTGCCTCCTGCAGTGGAGCAGCGCATGTTTTCAGATAGGGACGCAGCACTCGGCCGAGTGCCGCAGTCCTCTGCTTGAGAGAGGACACACGAGTGGTGGGTCCTTCGAGAATGGCCATCACGGGGAGGGTAGATGGAGCTTCCGAGTTCATGGGTTGAAGGATTGAGAGCGTTCTGTCTGCTTGACCACCGTACAGCCTCATTCCCGGCTGCCGCAGAGCAGATGCTCAGGCACACGCTCCAGCCGCTGCACGTAGTCCAGGTTTTCGCGCTCACGGATGATCTCCACCCGCCCGTCCAGCCCGATCATCACCACCGCCGGCCGGTAGGTGATGAATTGCATGCTTTGCGTGAAATTGTACGCACCCACCGGATGCATCACCAGATGATCGCCCGTGGTCATCGCCGGCAGAGAGACCTGCTCACGGATCACGTCGATGTTCATGCAAAGGCAGCCGTAGAGCTTCACCGGATGCTGCGCGCTCTCACGCAGCGCCTTCGCAGGCTTCACATTAAAACGGTACCAGTTCCCGCTGTAGAGGATGTTGATCCCGGCATCAATCACATACGCGGAACCCGTGGACTCTGGCATGTAAGCCGGAGCCTTCGCCGCCTTTCCTGCCAGTGTGATCGGCCCGGAGGCGCCCGTCTGCTTCACCGCCACGATGCTGGTGATGAGATACCCCGCCTCATCGACGAGCGCACGTCCGCTCTCCAGGTACAGGCGCGGGCGGCGATCCCTCGGCAGGGTGTTCAGCGCACCCGCAATGGCCTCCGCATATTTTTCGATCGGCGGCACCACCTGCTCCGCAGGCTGGTAGGAGTAATGCAGCGTGCTGAGAGACGGGAAACCGCCGCCAAGATTCAGATACTTCAGCGCCCACCCATAGCTCTCACGGCAGCGCTCCATCAGCGTGATCAGCTTCTCAGCCGCCACTTTGTACGCATTCGGCTCCAGGATGTAGGTGCCGATGTGCGTGTGCAGCCCCTGCAAATTCAGCCGCCCCCTGCTTTCAGCGATCCGGCGGATCGCCCGCCATGCCTCGCCATTCTCCACGCCAAAACCAAACTTGCTCCACACCGGCTGAATGCCAGCGTCCAGCCAGCAGCGGATCGCGATGTCGATGCTCCTTCCCTGCTCCTTCGCAATCGTGTCCAGCAGCAGCAGCTCGTCCCAGTTGTCCACCTGGATCATCGCGCCTTCGCTCGCCGCCAGCTCCAGCCCCGCACGCGTCTTGTGCGGTCCGTTGAAGATGATGTCACGTCCGGCAATGCCGTTGCGCCTTGCCTTTTCATACTCAAACTCGCTCACCACCTCGGCGATCGAGCCCTCGCTGTGAAACACACGGCAGATCGCGTTGAGGTAGTTGGTCTTGTAGCTCCACGCAAAGCGCGTGTTCGGATAGCGGCTCTCAAAGGCCTCACGGGCCCGCTGGATTTTTTCGCGCAGCGTGCGCTCGGAGAAGACAAACAGCGGCGAGCCAAAGCGTGCCGCCAGGTCCGCCACCGGCACGCCGTCGATGCGTTCGCAGATGTTGCTGTTCAGGCCGTGCGCATGGCGGTTGCGGTTGGCGGCGCTGTTCTGGCCGCTGAGATGCCGGGTGATGGTCGGCGGGGAATAAGGAAGAAGCGTTTGCATGGGAGGGTGCCGTAAAGGGTTGGAAAAAATCAGAGGCTGCGGGATGCGGCGGGATGCTGAATGATCTCGCGCGGCTGGCGGAAGAACTGACCGCTCGTGGTCAGCGCAGCCAGATCACGAATGTCGCCGGTCATGTCGATCGCATGACGGATGAAGAACTTGCCAGGAACCGCGTGGCGCAGAGGTTCGCGCGGCTGCCAGCCCAGCGCCAGCTCCAGTGCGGCGGCAGGCAGGTTGCAGTTCAGCGTGGAGGGAAAGTCGCACCACGCTGGAAACCGTGGATTGATCTCGATCAGGCAGTACTCGCCCTTGGCGCCTTCCTCTTTGACAAACTCCAGTTCAAACGGGCCGTTCCACCGCAGCTCAGCGATCAGCGACTGCGCGATCGCGTCCAGTTGTGGATCACGAACCACCATTCCTCCAAAACCCTTGCCGCTCGCGGTGCGCAGCATCTTGCGAATCGAGCACGAGCCGAGAATCCGGCCTGAACCATCTCCCAACCCAATGACGTTGTACTCCTCTCCCTGCACATTTTCCTGCACCAGCACCGGCGCGCCCCACTGTTCCATCATATGCCAGTAGGCAGCCTCGCGTGCGGCAGGAGTCACAGCATGCCTGGCTTCATAAAAGCGGCCTTTCACAAACACATTGCCGCCCAGCGATGCCGCCGCCTGGTGCAGCGAGCTTATATCCGTCACCGCCACCGTTCTCGGTGTGCGGCAGTGCGTGCGCTCGCACAGCTCGGCCAGCTTGGATTTGTCTCGGCACTTGAAACTCGCCGCCGTTGGCAGGCAGGCATGGATGCCGCGCTCGCGCAGCTTCTCAGGCGCATCCACCAGCGGAGCCATTTCAGCATCCAGGCAGGGGATCAGCACATCAAAGCGCTCCACTTCGCGGATTGCGTCCAGCCTCTGCCAGAAGGCCTCCACACCCGCGCCGGGATAGGACATGGTAAAGGCCGCATCCGGCGCGTCCTCATCGCTGAACAGCCCGCTTTCCAGCGAGTCGTAAACAAGGCCGATGATGCGCAGCTCAGGATAAACACGGCGCAGGCTGCGGATCACAGCAGAACCCGGCTGGGGATTTTCACCGCGATGAAGCCCGGTGACGGCGATGACAGGAGATGCATTCATGGGAGGATGAATTTCAGGGTTAAAAAAGAGGGCGGATCAGTTCGACTCAGGGGTCAGTCCCAGGTGGACCAGCTCTGCCAGGAAGGACTCCAGGTCCCGCTCCGCCGTGCTGCGGCTCACCTCAAAGCGTGAGGTCAGGCGGTCCAGTATCTGCAGCCGCGTCATGCCATCGCCCAGTGCCTGCATCACCACCAGCGCCGTCGGGCTGGCTGTGAAAAACTCGCCGCTCATCGCATCAAAGCCAAAGCCATCCGCCTGCCAGGTCACGGTTTGGAAGTCAAAGGTGTCCACTGCCGGGCGGGCGGCGGTAGCTGGTACCCTGAAGGGAGATGGCTCCAGCTGCTGCTGGCTGATGGGACGGTTCAGGGTGGAAAGGGGCGCGAGTTTCATGGCGGTGGTTGATTGCTTCACACCACATAGAAACCCGGCAGGTTAACCCTACCCCCGCAGCCAAGATGAATACGCGTTTATTTTTGCTTTCAGCGGTCCGGCAGGCGGCGCTCCGTAGGCGGGGCATCACTGGCGTTCAGCGCAGTCAGCTGATGAAGAATCAGCGTTTTGTTTGCCTGCTGCATCTGGCCATTCCAGAAGTTGTCCGGATCCATCGGGCCATTCCACGCCCTCCTCACCTCTGGCATGCCCTCGATGGTAGTTTCCTGCCGGACATCTTCCAGCATCCGCCTTCTTTGTTCTTGGAGCATGGGTTTCCAGGTCTGGTCTGCGGCTGCGGATTCCTGCTTTTCTTGATGCGCACTATAATAGCGCACGCTCACCCACCAGGTCGTCGCGGGCACCGCTAGGGCGGCGATTAACATCACCCCCCTGGTTAATTTTGAGGATGTCGTTTTCATGAGGAAAACGAATTCATTTTCCTGTGTCCCGCAAGCCTCTCGTTTGGAAGCGCAGTTGACGCCCCGCTGCCTAGGGCGTAGCCATCGCCCCCATGAGCACCACTCGCACTCAGGGGATTTCGCTGATCACAGCCACGGCGGTGGTGGTGGCAAACATGATCGGCACCGGCGTCTTTACGTCTTTGGGCTTTCAGGTGGGTTCGCTGCCCTCCGGCTTTGTGCTCCTCATGCTCTGGGTCGTCGGCGGCGTCTGCGCCTTCTGCGGTGCAGTTTGCTATGGCGAACTGGCTGCCGCACTGCCACGCTCGGGTGGCGAGTACCATTTCCTCTCCAAGATTTTTCACCCCTCTGTTGGCTTCCTTTCCGGCTGGCTCTCGGTCACCGTGGGCTTTGCCGCTCCCATCGCACTGGCCGCCATGGCCTTCGGCAAATACTTCTCCGGCATCTTTCCCACGGCACCTGCCACCACCTGGTCCCTCGTCATGGTGTGGCTCGTCACGCTGATTCACGTTTCCGGCATCCACACCGCAGCCCGGTTTCAAAACGCCGCCACCTGGCTCAAGGTGGCGCTCATCCTCGTCTTCATAGGTGCAGGCTTCTGGTTTGGCAAAGCCCAGCCCGTGCAGTTCCTCCCGGTCAAAGGAGACCTTTCCCTGCTCGGCAGCACGCCCTTCGCCGTCAGCCTTGTTTACGTCATGTATGCCTACGCCGGCTGGAATGCCGCCACCTACATCGTCGGAGACATCCGTGACCCGCAGAAAAACGTCCCCCTCGCCATCGCCTTGGGAACGTTGCTCGTCGCAGGGCTCTACATCGCCCTCAATGCCGTCTTCCTCCATGTGGCCCCCATGGCCGAGCTCAATGGCAAGCTCGATGTCGGCCACATCGCCGCCGACCACATCTTTGGCACCACAGGCGGTAAAATCATGTCCGGCCTCATCTGCCTCGGTCTCGTTTCCAGCATCAGCGCCATGACCTGGGTCGGCCCGCGTGTCATGAAGACCATGGGCCAGGACCTCCGCATCCTCTCCCCGCTCGCTGCCAGTGACGAGCGCGGGGTGCCCGTCGCCGGTTTGTTTGTCCAGCTTGCCATCGTCATCACCCTTCTTCTCACCGCCAGCTTTGAGACCGTCCTCACCTGCGTGCAGTTCAGCATTCAGCTCGGTTCCTTCGCCACCGTCGTCGGCCTCATCGTCCTGCGCATCAAGCAGCCCGACCTGCCCCGCCCCTACCGCTGCTGGGGCTATCCTGTCACTCCCATCCTCTTTCTCGGCATCAGTCTCTGGATGATGATCTTCGTCGCCAAAAAACATCCGGATGAAACCCTTGCCGGAATGGCGTTGATTTTGCTCGGTTGGATCATTTATTTCCTCTCACCGCGTAGTCCACGCACTCCATGAAAAAGCTGCTCGCCCTGCTGGTTGCCCTGGCTCAAACTGCCACGGCTGTGACTCCCACCCCCAACGAGCAGGCGCGCTTCCTCGCCGGCCTGCCCCAGGAAGGCTCCTCACTGGCCGAATTTGCCAGGCGCGGCGAGTTCAACTCCCACGCCAAAGAACTCGACGCCACCTGGGCAGATGCCGAAGAGCGCCAGTTCAGCAAAATCCGCGAATGGGCGCCCATGGGCCTGCCTGAAGCTGTCCACGACACCGCCCCTCTGCTCTACGTTTTCAGCGGCCCGGACTTCCTCCACGCCCATACCTTCTTTCCCAACGCCTCAACCTACGTGCTCGCCGCTGTGGAGCCCGTGGGCCAACTCCCTGACGTGACCCAGCTCAGCCCCGGGGAACTCGGCTCCTCCCTGCGCAATCTCCGCACCACTCTCAATGCCTCCCTCAGCTTCAGCTTCTTCATCACCGCAGACATGAAGAAGGACCTGCAGGCCACCAAGCTCACCGGCACCCTGCCCGTCCTCTACGTCTTCCTCGCACGCTGCGGCTGCCACATTCAAAACGTGGAAAAAATCTGGCTCAATGCCGAGGGCAAGGTCCTCACGGACAAGGAAACCAAAACCTCCGGCGCACGCATCACCTTCCTAGGCCCAACTGGGAAACATCAGACGCTCTATTACTTCTCCACCAACATCGCCGACTGGGCTCTCAAGCAGGATGCCTCCTTCCTCCGCTTCTGCGATGGCCTTGGCACCATGAACGGCTTCACCAAGTCCGCCTCCTACCTCATGCACATGAGCGACTTCCACGCCATTCGCGACTACCTCCTGCACCACTGCCACACCATCACACAGGACGACTCCGGCATCATGTGGAAGGACTTCCCCCGCGACTCCTGGGATGTGAAAGCCTACGGCTGGTACCCTGGCCCCATCGCTCTCTTCAAGCAGCACTTCCAGACCGACCTCGACGAATATTTCCGCAAGAACGAAGTCCCCGCTCTTCCCTTCGGCATCGGCTACCAGTGGCGGCCCAAAAGCAGCACTCTGATCTACGGGGTTTCAAAAATGATGGTCCGCAAAGCCATTCCGGTCGATGACGACAAACCCGTCGCCGCTCAGCCAGTGCCCCCCCAGCCTGCCGTCACTCCACCCGTCATCACACCAGCTCCGCAGCCAGCCGCCGTTCCAAAAGCTCTTCCTGTTCTTCCCAACGCGCCTCGGCAATGAAATTCACGGCCCCTTGGAAAACAGCAGCCTCAGCATCTCCGCGTCATTTGGCTTCGAATCCTTCGCCAGCCTCACGATGATCAGATTCCTTGATGGCACGATGTAAAGCCGCTGCCCGTAGGAGCCGATGCACGCGATGAGATCCGCCGGCGCTGCGCGGCACAGGCACGCATTGCGCCACGACTGCTGGTGCCACTTTTTATCCAGCATCGACTCCGCATCCACCTCGTGGCCGGACTTGGTGCCCGCCGCACGGTTGTTCCAGAAACCGAAGGCAAACGCCGCATTCGCGCTGCTGCCCTGCAGTTTCATGAGCACCTCCTCATGCTTCAGCATCCACGTGCCCAGCTCAGACCACTGGCGCGCCGTCTGCATGAATCCGGCTGCCAGCAGCGGCGCCCCATGCTGGTCAGGCAGGTAGCGCTGCGATCCCAGCCCCAGCGGTGCCAGCACCTTGCGCTCCAGGTAGCGGATCGGCGTCTGCTTCTTTTCCAGCTTGCGCGCCAGCAGCTCATGAAACACCTGCAGCGCCGCAGGCCCGTAGATGAAGGACTTCCCCGGCACCGCCACCGCCCCGGCCTTCAGCGCCGCCGTGGTGCGGTCTGGAAAGCTGTTCTCATGCAGGCCAAACATCGGCTCCAGCCCATGGCTGAAATCCAGCAGCTGACGCACCGTGATCTTGCTCTTGCGCGCATCCCCCTGCCATTCGGTGATGGTGTCTGACACGCGCTCGTCAAAGCTGAAGAGCCCCTCCTTCTCCGCCGCAAAGGCCGTCAGTCCCCAGAAAGCCTTTGTGCCACTGTAGATCCGGTGCGGCTCTTTTTTCGCATGCCCGTTCGCATACGACTCGTGCACGATCTTCCCGTTTTGCTTGATCAGCAGCGCGTGTCCGCCATGCGCGGTGGAATACGCAGCCGCAGCCTCGATCCCCTGCGCTGTGAGCGGCTCCACCGCAGGCGCGGCCGTGAAAAAATGCAGAAATGCCAGCAGCGGCTTCATGCTGCAAACCTAGCCGAAAATTCACCGCTTTGCAGTTCCGAATGACGAAATAAACTCTCCATCATACCGCACAGCTCTGCTCGGTTTCTCCATCATTCCCCCTTACCACTCCCTCACCTCCCGGTGGACAATCGCCCATCTCACCGCATCATCTCCGCCGCATGCGCATTCTCCTCGTCGAAGACCAGGCCAAGCTCCTCTCCTTTGCCAAAAAGGGGCTCGAGGAGCAGGGCATTCAGGTCGATGCCGTTAGCGATGGCGACGAGGCCTGGGAAATGGCCACCACCGTGCCGTACGACGCTCTCGTGCTCGACATCATGGTGCCCGGCCGCGACGGCCTCAGCATCCTGCGCGGCCTGCGGGACAAGCGCAACAACGTCCCCGTCATCCTCCTCACCGCACGCTCCACCCTCCCCGAAAAAATCGAGGGACTTAATCTCGGAGCGGATGACTACATGACCAAGCCCTTCTTCGTCGAAGAGCTGGCCGCCCGCCTCCACACCGTCGTCCGCCGCAAGGCTGGAGACTCCAGCCACCTCATCCGTGTGGATGACCTCTGCATCAATCTTCTGGAGCGCAAGACCAGCCGAGCAGGCGTGGAGATCGAGCTCAGCACCCGCGAATTCGAGCTTCTGGAGCACCTCATGCGCAGTCCCGGCCGCGTCTTTGGCCGCATGCAGATCTACGAGCACGTCTGGGGCTACAACATGGACCCAGAGACCAATCTCGTGGAAGTTTACATCCAGCGCCTGCGCGCCAAGATCGACAAAGACCACGAAAAAAAACTCATCCGCACCGTCCGCGGCGTCGGTTACGCCCTCGGTGGCGGCTGACTCAGATCTAGTAATCGGGCCATTCCTGGCCCGTCTGATGTCGCCCCCGCTCGAAAATCTGACACCGCGCATCCCGGCATTGCATATCCCCGCCTTCCCGCTCTACCTTGATTTTCAATGACGAGCGCCAAGAGCACTGCCAGCCCAGCTCCCCATGACAGCAGCCTCCACCAGTGGCTGATGCTCGGCGTCTCCACAGCTTTCCTTACCTTGGTCGGCCTCGTCCTGCCGCATGGAGACAGTGGCGAAGATTTCCGCCAGTGGTTCATGACCCACCTTTTCTTCCGTCCGGTCATCGTCATCCTCTGGGCCATCATCATCATCGAGGGCTTCGCAGGCTTGTTTGCCTCCTCTGCACCCTGGCCCTCACGTCTCCGGCGTCTAGTCCTCACCTCGCTGCTTCCTCCTCTGCGCATGATCACCGCCAGCAGCAAGCCCGGCGGCTGGCTCTGGCTCCCTGGCATGGGCTGGAAGACTCCCGGAGAGGCCACGTCCGAGCAGCTGGAGCAAAAGCTGGCCCTGCCCATGCTCATCCTAACCCTCCTCGTGCTCCCCGTGCTGGGTGCCGAGCTCACTGGTGGTGAGACCCTCGAAAACCACCCGCGCATGGCCCTGGCCACGCATCTGATGACTTGCATCATCTGGATCGGCTTCACCATGGAGTTCCTCTGGATGGTCGCCGCGGCTCCAGACAAGCTGGGCTACTGCCTCAAAAACTGGGTCAATCTCGTCATCATCCTCCTGCCTCTCGTGGCCTTCCTTCGGGTGCTGAATATCTTCCGTTTCACCCGCATGCTGCGCGCTGGCAAGCTCCTCCGCGCCTACCGCCTTCGCGGTCTCTGGACTCGCCTGTGGCGCCTCGCTCTGCTCTTCAAGCTCATCGACCGCCTCCAGCAGCGCGACCCCAGAAAATACTGCACTGCTTTGGAAAAGCGCATCGCCGACCTCGAAGAGGATCTGGCAGAGATGCGCGCACGGCTGGCCGAGCAGCGCAGCAAGCTGCCCCACGAGTGAGCTTTTTTTGAAGCTTCTGTAGTTTGACACCCCTGTTGGCTGTCGGTTATAATTTTCATAATGAACACCCAGATTGTTCTACCACTTTCCCCCAAATTTCTTAGCCTCATCTGCTTCCTGCCTATCCTGCTTGCCGCCGTAGCCTCTCAGGCCCAGCAGCTGCCCCCTCAGGTCATTGAGCAGGCCAGGCGTGAGTCCCTGCCTGCAGAAAAGCGCGCCAAACACGACAACTACCAGGCCGCCGCCAAATACTGGTACGCCAGTCGCAACCCCAAGCACCTGGAGGATATGGATGAGGCGCTTGCAGACTTGCTCCCTAGCGCCACCCAGCTCTCCTCCGCTATCGACAACTTCCACAGCTGGGAGGAGGCGCAGAAATACAAGCCCTACCACGATGCTGGCGCCGTGCTCCTGGCCAAGGCCTACACCTGCCTCTACTACGGCGACGTCAAAAAAGCCGCACCCGCCGTTGAGCTTATCGAGACCAAGTTTCCTTATGCCATGCTGCTGCAGGAAGATCGTGGCCTCCAATGGGTCCGTGAAAATCTGCGCTACCATGAGCACTGCTGCATGCTCTATGCCGCCATGAGCCTGAAGGTCGTCGGCAAAATCCACTTCCCCCATGAGCGCGATGAGTTTGACGGACGCCAGCAGCGCAAGGCCCTGGAACACATGGCAGTGCTCCGTCTGCGCGAGGGCAATGTCGATCGCCTGGAGCATTTCTTCACCGCCATCAATCACAGCGAACTCCAGACCTCAGGCGGCGACTGGGCCCTGGACATCATCATGAACGCCATGCGCCCGCTGGACCAGGACTTCCAGACGGAGAAAGCCTGGCGGGAGATCCACGACGCCATCCTCATCTGGCAGAAGCAGAAGCCCACCTCCATCTTTGCCCGCCTCGCCGAGGCCCGCTTTTTATACAATTACTCCATGTACGAGGCCAGGCACAGCGCCACCTTTGCCCTCATCCGCGATGCCTCCGAGCGCGGCCTGGGGTTGATGCCGGACATTCCCAAGACCAGCCCTGCCTGGTACGACACCATGCTTCGCCTTCAGGCCGTCGCCGGTCGGCCCGCTCATGAGATCGCTCCAGTCTTCAAACAGGGACTGGACAAATACCCCGACTACACCCCTTACGCCGTCGCACTCGGTCGCTGCTTCGTGAATGGCGGCGAGACTGGTCGCCAGGTCTGTGCCGAGATTATCGAACAACTGCAGTCCACATCCAAAGGAGCACTGGCCGCCCAGATGCTGCGCCGCATCTATTTCGATGGCGACCTGCCCGCCATCCAGCCACGTCTGAATCTCGACACCGTCGAGCGCTGCATCCGCGACGCCGTGGCCCGTTGGCCGGACAGCTACGAGCTCCGCAGCGACCTCGGCATACTCGCCGTCACCATTGGCAGGCGCGCGCTTGCCGCAGACATCATGCAGGGCATGAGCAAGAAATGGTGCCGCTATGCCTGGAAAGGCCGCGAGGACATCGCCATCCTCCTCACCAGCCCGGACACAGCGCACCCTCCTCGCGTGGACCCCACGCGCAAGACCACGCTTTAAAAAACCGGTTACTGACCCAGGCTCAGGTACTCGCGCACCGTGTGGTTCATCGCCCGGCGTGCCGGTGGGAAGCACTCGGCCACTTTCTCAAAGGTCTCCTCCATGGCAAACTCGTCCGCCAGCACATGCCTGCGAGCAGCCTCCAGGTGGCTCACCACCACCTGCTCGTAGTAGTCCACATCCGGCGCGCCTCGCCGTGCTGCACGCCGGTGCAGAAAATCCGGATACAGGCACGTCAGCACCAGAAACTGGTTCGCACACTGCACATGCAGGAAGAACTTGTGGTGCCGGCTCGCATTCTCGATCGCCTCCAGGTAGTCCACGCTGTACAGGCTGTCGATCGCGTGGTTGATGTCGTTCGGTCCCTTCGTCGGCGAGCAGCCAAAGTCTGCGCATACCACCGCCATGTAGTCCGCCACCGCCACCTCCTGGATGCCAAACTCCTTCAGCGAGTGTCGCACCACGATGAAAAAGAACAGCTCCGGTGAAAGCATCGCCGCTTTGCGGGAGAGGATCGCGGCGTCAAAGAGCTTGTCATTGTCGAGGATTAGCGGCACCGCGTCGGGGTCGTCCAGCATCGCATTGAAGCCCTCTCGTCCGCGCTCATCCAGCGCCAGGGTGTCTCGAATGAAATTCCAATCCGTCGGGGTGAAACGGAACCAGCAGCCAGGGCGGGGAAAGCGCGTCATGGAGATGAGTTGTGAACTGTCTTCTACCTTTAGCATAACGAATGCCAGTTGGTTTTAATCCTTTTGACGGGGGGCTTTCAGCTTTGTTCAATCGCCGCTCAGGAACCCATAAAATGCCTTGGCGCACCCCCGCTTCGTGCTAATCACACCCATGCCCAGAACCGACGGCCGCACCCCTGACCAGCTCCGCAAAATCGACTACGTCCTCGACGTCGCCCCGCACGCCGCGGGCTCCGTCCTCATCGCCTTTGGCAACACCCGCGTCATCTGCACCGCCTGCATCAATGAAGAGGTGCCCCGCTGGATGAAAGTCCAGAACGTCAAAGGCGGCTGGCTCACCGCCGAGTACTCCATGCTCCCCTACTCCACGCTGGAGCGCAAAGACCGCGAAAGCTCTCGCGGCAGGCCCGATGGTCGTAGCACCGAAATCCAGCGCCTCATCGGCCGCAGCCTCCGCGCTGTCGTCGATCTCGAAAAGCTCGGTGCCCGCACCCTCTGCGTGGACTGCGATGTACTCCAGGCAGACGGCGGCACCCGCACCGCCGCCATCACCGGTGCCTGCATCGCCGTGGCTGTCGCCTTCAACCGTCTCCTTGAAAAAGGCAAGATCACCCAGCAGCCTCTCAAAAAGAAGATCGCCGCCGTCAGCGTCGGCATCGTCAAAGGCGAAACGCTGCTCGATCTCTGCTACACCGAAGACGCCGCCGCCGATGTGGATAGCAACATCGTCCTCACCGAGCACGGCGAATTCGTCGAGATTCAGGGCAGCGGCGAAGAAGCCACCTTCACCGAGGCCCAGCTCCACTCCATGCTCGAATACGGCCGCAAAGGCATCAAGGAACTCATCGCCATTCAGGACGCCGCCATCACCAGCGCCATGAAGCCCGCCCAGAGCAAGGACCTCCAAAACCTCGCCTCCTTCTTCGGCAAACGCTGATCGCAGAAGTTTGCAGCACTTTGCTTTCGTTTAAGGTAGTTGGCAGTGGTTTGGCAGACCACCGACAACAATCGTAAACAACAGTCAACACTGCAAACTCCCCATGACCGCGTTGCTTCTCGATCCCATCTACCAGCAGCACGATCCCGGCCCCGGTCACCCTGAAAGCATCCGGCGCCACGTCGCAGTCACGCAGGCGCTCACCGACGCAGGCCTTGTCGCCAAAGCACAGCACATTCCCCCGCGTGCTGCCACGCTCGACGAGCTCGCCCTCTGCCATGATCGCGGCTACATCGCCACGGCAAAGAAGGATGTGGAATCCGGCCTCGATGACCTCAGCACCGGAGATACCGCCATCTGCTCACGCTCCTACGATGTGGCGCTGCAGGCCGTCGGCGGCGTCCTGAATGCCGTCGACTCAGTCTTCTCAGGCAAAGCCGCCAACGCCTTCTGCGCCGTGCGCCCTCCGGGCCATCACGCACGCCCCGCCCAGGGCATGGGCTTCTGCCTTTTCAACAACATCGCCATCGCCGCACGCTACGCCCAGCAGAAGCACGGCGCGCATAAGGTCGCCATCATCGACTGGGACGTGCACCACGGCAACGGCACGCAGGACATCTTCTATGAAGACGACAGCGTCTTCTTCTGCAGCACCCACCAGAGCCCTCTCTACCCCTTCACCGGCCACGCCAATGAAACCGGTAGCGGCAAAGGGCTGGGCACCACGCTCAATCTCCCCTTCCCTGCCCGCTCCGGCATAAGCACCATCGGCGCCGCCTTCACAGATCGCGTCTTGCCCGCCATCGACTCCTTCAAGCCCGACCTTATTCTCATCTCCGCCGGCTTCGACTCCCGCATCGACGACCCCCTCGGCCAGTTCCGCCTCACTGACGACGACTTCGTTGCATTGACAAAACTCCTGCTCGCCTCCGCAAGGACCCACTGCCAGCACCGCCTCATCTCCATCCTCGAAGGCGGCTACAACATCCAGGGCCTCGCCAGCGCCGTGACCCACCACGTACGGACTTTGGTGGAATAGGAAACAAACCCAAGCTTCGGCGGCGTTGACAGTTTATTTACAGAAGCTGTCCTTGTCATAGACCCGCTTTTTTGATGGCATGTACACACATTCCTAAAAATCCTTATGCCTCATTCCCCGCTTCCGCAGGACGACGTCGCCGCTATTGATGAGCTTCGCAAGGTTTACGTCCAGCTGGGCGACGAGCTGAAAAAGATCATCGTCGGTCAACAGAAGGTCGTAGAGCAGCTCGCCATCTGCCTTTTCGCACGCGGTCATGCCCTTCTCATGGGCGTGCCCGGCCTGGCCAAAACCCTGCTCATCTCCCGCCTCGCGGAGACCATGTCCCTCAGCTTCAGCCGCATCCAGTTCACGCCGGATCTCATGCCCATGGACATCACCGGCACCGACATTCTGCAGGAGCTTCCCGGCGGCAAACGCGCCTTCGAGTTCGCCAAAGGCCCCGTCTTTGCCAACATCGTCCTCGCAGACGAAATCAATCGAGCCCCCGCCAAGACCCAGGCCGCCATGCTTGAGGCCATGCAGGAGCACAAGGTCACTGTCGCCGGTCGCACCTACACCCTCGACAGCCCCTTCTTCGTCCTCGCCACCCAGAACCCCATCGAGCAGGAGGGCACCTACCCTCTCCCCGAAGCCCAGCTCGACCGCTTCATGTTCATGATCGGCGTGGACTATCCCACCCGCGAAGAAGAGATCGCCATCGCCCGCACAACCACCGGTACCAGTTTGCCCAGGCTCGAACACATCCTCGATGGCCCCAAGGTGCTCGCCTTTCAAGAACTCGTCCGCCGCGTTCCTGTGCCGGATCACCTCTACGAGTTCGCCGTCGATCTCGTCCGTAAAACAAGACCCGCCAGCCACGAAGCCCCCTCATGGCTCAAACCCCTCGTCAGCTGGGGTGCAGGCCCTCGTGCTGTGCAGTATTTGATCCTCGGCGCCAAAGCCCGCGCCGCACTCCACGGCAGTTACATGGTCCGTTTGGAAGACCTCATGGAAGTCGCCGAACCCGTCCTCCGCCACCGCGTCATGACCACGTTCACGGCTGAGAGCGATGGCGTCAGCAGCTGCGATGTGACGAAGAGATTGGTGAATGAGCTCGCCAAGGCAGGGTGAATACAATCCTCCTCTTCCTCCTACTCATACTCCTCCTCCCTTTTCTGACGCAGCCCTCAATCTCCACCTTCTCAACTTCATGCCCGCTGCACGCCAGTTCGATCACGAAAAGCTCCAGGTGTACCAGCTTGAGCTGGAATTCATAGCCTGGCTCACTGACTTGTTTGCTGAAATTCAAGCCTCCAAAACTCCGCGGCTTGCTGAAGTGTTGGACCAACTCGACCGCGCCAGCCTCTCAGCGCTTTTAAACACAGCGGAAGGCAACGGCCGCCGCGCCACTCAGCAGCGCGTGCGGTTCTTCGATGATGCACGTGGTTCTGCGACTGAATGTGCTGCATGTCTGGATGCGATCGTTGCAAAAAAAGCATGTAAAAAAGAAAGAGTTATGAGGGGAAAAGACATGCTGTTAAGTGTGGTTTCGATTTTGAGTTCTCTCATCGCTCGTTTTGAGGGAGTTCCGGTCAAATCATGCCGCAGTGTTCCTATGACAGGAACACGTCTTAAATCTGCATCCCGATCCTCCAGAGAGGAAGAGAAAGAGTAGGAGGAAGAGGAGGATTCATTTGCGAAACGTATGCCCTCTGACACCCGCACCTTCCTCGACCCCGCGGTCCTCTCCCGCCTCATGGCGCTCCCCCTCAACGCGCGCCATGCCATGCTCGGCAGCGTCTCCGGCAAGCACCGCAGCCCCGTGCGCGGCTCCTCCCTCGAGTTCGCCCAATACCGCAAATATGTCCCTGGCGACGACACCCGCCGCCTCGATTGGCGTACCTGGGGCCGCAGCGACCGCTTTTACATCAAGGAGTTCGAAGCCGACACCAACCTCCGCCTCTGTCTCCTCATCGACACCAGCGGCAGCATGAACTACGGCCCCGCCGGAGCCACCCGCTTTGACTACGCCCGCAAACTCGCCGGCACCCTCGGCTACGTCGCCGCACAGCAGGGCGATGCGGTCGGCCTCTGGAGCCTCGCCGAAAAGCCCGTCGAAATCCCCGCCAAACGCGGCGCCTCACACCTCGGCCTCGTGCTCGATCAGATGGCCTCTCTTCAGCCCGTCGGAGACACCACGCTTCTCACCGCCCTGCACGACGCCGCCGAAAAAATCCGCCAGCGCGCCCTCGTCATCATCTTCTCCGATCTCTTCGTGCCACCCGCCGAGCTGAAGCCCGCCATCCAGCACCTCCGCTTCCGCAAGCACGACATCGCCGTCTTCCACCTCCTCGACCAGCAGGAACTCGACTTCGACTTCGACCGCCCCGCCCGCTTCATCGACCTCGAAGGCGGCGAAGCCGTCCTCGCCGATCCCAGCCTCATCGCCCGCAACTACCGCGAAGCCGTCCGCCAGTACATGCACGAAATCGACGACCTCGTCCGCACCACCGGCATGGACTACCACCGCGTCAAACTCCACGAAAAATACGACGACGTGCTCGCCCGCTTCCTCCTGGCTCGGCTTGAGAAGAAAGGGGGACGGTGATCATGCTGAATCCAGTTCTTCGTAAAGTCTCAACCATTCATGTCACGACTTTCAAAGTTGGAATCCTTCTTTTTTTGTGGGCAGGTCTTGCGTGGTGCGATGAAGCAAAATTCGTCCCGCCTCCAGCAGGCATCAACGGCTGGCCGCACAAGCCGTATGACAAGGTTATTGGCTATCAATTCGCGAATCCCGATCATGTTTCATTCATTAAAGACGGCATTCTTGCTCTCGAAGATCTGAAAAAACTGAAGCGCAAGGAATCTGTCTTGGATGCAGATCAATCAACAGCACTTCTAAAAGCAGCCTTCGAAACTGAAGCCCCTCAGGGTGGCATGCTTTGTTACGATCCACATCACATCGTCGTCTTCTACTCCGAAGGCAATCCGGTAGGTGCCATTGAGATTTGTTTTCATTGCTGGGGTATAAAATCCTGGCCGGAAAACAAGGCGATCTGGTGGCACACGAATTTTAACGAGATTGGCAGGCTGACCATAGCATTGGGCCTTGGAGTCCGCGGGCCTGATCCGGACAACAACCCGCCCAAATCAGGGCAACAACGTTTTCCACTCCGTTGACACAATAAATGACCTTCCTCGTCCCAGCGCTCCTCTTCGCCCTGCCGCTCGCTGCGCTGCCGGTGGTCATTCATTTGATCCACCTGTACCGCCGCCGTCAGGTGAAGTGGGCGGCCATGATGTTCCTGCGCATGGCGCAGCGCATGAACAAAGGTCTCTCGCGTCTGCGACAGATCCTCATCCTCACCTGCCGCGTGCTCGCCGTGGCGGCCATCCTCTTCGTCATCACCCGGCCCATGGCGGGTGGCCTGCTCGGCCTCACCGGCGGTGTGCCGGACACCGTCATCGTCCTGCTCGACCGCTCCGCCAGCATGGAGCAGCAGAACCTCGCCACTGGCACCAGCAAGCGCGCCGCCAGCATCGCCAAGCTCTCCCAGGCCCTGCGCGACACCGTCGGCACACGCTCCAAGCTCGTCCTCATCGAAAACGCCCGCCTCCAGCCTCAGCTCCTCGACAAGCCCGAATCTCTCATCGATCTCCCGCTCACCGGCCCCACCGACACCGCCGCCGATGTGCCCGCACTGCTCCAAGGCGCGCTCGACTACATCAGCCGCAATCAAACCGGCCGCACCGATGTCTGGGTGCTTAGCGATCTCCGCCAGAGCGACTGGGATGCCGCCAGCGGCCGCTGGCCCTCACTCCGCAGCGCCTTCGCCTCTCTGAAGGGCCTGCGCTTCCACCTGCTCACCTACGCACAGCCTGCTGCAGGAAATCTCTCCATCTCGGTGCAGCGCATCGTCCGCAACGAAACCGCAGACAAGGCTGAGCTCCTGCTCGATCTCCGCGTCACTCGCAGCTCCAATTCGCACGAGCCTTTGGAGCTGCCGCTGCGCTTCGTGGTCAATGACGTCAGCACCACGGTCAAAATGGAGATGAAGGACTCCCAGCTCGTGCTGCAGGGCCACGCCATCCCCATCGACAAAACCACCAAACGCGGCTCCGGCCGTGTCGAGCTTCCCGCAGACACCTCGCCATCAGACAACGTTTATCACTTCGTCTTCGACGAACCCGCCGTGATGCAGTCCGTCATCATCAGCGATGACGAGGCCGAGGCCCGTCCCCTGCAGGCCGCACTGGAGGCTGCCGCCGATCCCACCCGCAAATACACCTCCACTCTGCTGCCCCCTTCCCGCGCTGCGGAGATTCCCTGGGATGACACCGCTTTCATCCTCTGGCACGCCCCTCTGCCAAAGACGGACAACCTGATCTCCCGGCAGCTCATGAATCATCTCGCCGCAGGCCGCAGCATCCTCTTCCTCCCGGTTGAATCCTCCAGCGCGGAAGCCTTCGGCGGCCTCCACTGGGGCTCATGGACCACCGGCAGCAAACCCGCCACCCTCGAATGGTGGCGCAATGACGCCGGCCTCCTGGCCAATACCCGCAACGGCACCGCCCTCCCTGTCGGCGAACTCGAAGTCACCCGCCGCTGCGACATCCTCGGCGAGGGCACCCCTCTAGCCCGCCTCACCGGCAGCCGCCCCCTGCTCATGCGCGCCGACATACCAGGCGATGGCAATGCCTGGTTCCTCGGCACCCTCCCCGGCTCCGGCTCCTCCAGCCTCGCCCGTGATGGCGTCGTCATGTTTGCCATGCTTCACCGCGCGCTCAATGAAGGCGCACGCAGCCTCGGCAAGGCCCAGCAGCGCGAGGCCGGTGCCACCGCCCTCGGCACTGGCGACCTCACCCTCTGGAAGCGACACGGCCCCACCATCCTCAGCACCGAGCAACCCCTCCGCGCCGGCATCCTCGAAAACGCCGACAAGCTCGTCGCCCTCAACCGCCCCCTCCGCGAAGACTCCCCCGAAACCCTCGGCCCCGCCGCCCTCGCTGAACTCTTCGCCGGCCTCGACCACCACATCATCGAAGACCAGGTCGAAAACCAATCCAGCCTCGCCAGCGAAATCTGGCGCACCTTCCTCTTCATCATGGCCCTCTCCCTCCTCATCGAGGCCCTCCTCTGCATGCCAGCCAGGCGCGACCCACAACCTTCTCTTGCCCGATGACTCCCCGTTGTTCGTCCTCGTCCTCCTACTCGAACTCGTCCTCGATCCCATCGAGTTCGACAGCTCGTGGACTCACGAACCACATCCAATCACCACCAGCAGAAGGCTTGGATAAAATCGGTCATTCCACCGACCTGCGTGAACTTAATCGATCGAGGACGAGTTCGAGTAGGAGGACGATAACGACGCCATCGCTTCCATGACCCCCACCACCTCCCAGCTCGTCTTCACTCCCACGCCTGCCTCCTTCGGCATCGGCGTGGCGTTTGTCGTCGCCATCGGGGGTCTCGCATTCATGGCCTGGCGTCGCAGCGGCTGGCGCGCCAGCACGGGCTGGCTTGAGCTGCTGCGTTTCATCATCGCCGTGGCCATCGCCATCACGCTCATGCAGCCGGAGTGGCTGGAGACCTTCAAGCCCCAGACACGCCCCACCCTTGCAGTACTTCACGATGTCTCCGGCAGCATGACTACCAAGGACATTGTCGAAAAATCCAAGCCCAACGCCGAGCCGCTCGCACGCGAGGCCGCAGCAAAGCCCCTGACCGACACCAAACTCTGGGAGCCACTCCGGCAGCGCATGGATGTCGTCATCGAGCCCTTCTCATCCTCCCAGACCCCACCCACCGAAGGCACAGACATCCAGGCCGCACTGTCCAATGTCCTCGAAAAGCAGCCCAATCTCAAAGCCGTTGTCCTCATCAGCGATGGCGACTGGAACACCGGCGCCGCCCCTTCCCAGGCCACCACCCGCCTGCGCATGCGCGAGGTCCCCGTATTCGCCGTGCCCGTCGGCGCAGAGACACGCCTCCCCGATGTCGAGCTCACCAGCTTCGATGTCCCCGCCTTCGCCGTCGCGGGCAAGCCCCTGCGCATTCCCTTCACCATCGAAAGCTCCCTCCCGCGCGATGAATCTGTCGTCCTCGAAATGCAGTCCTCCAGCGGCGAGATAATCACCAAGGAGGTCACCCTTCCAGCCATGGGCCGCCTTCAGGACGCCATCGCCTGGAAGCCCGACAAACCCGGCGAGGTCAAGCTCACCCTTACCATCCCCAAGACGCCCGGAGAGCGCTATCCCGAAAACAACTCCCAGGAGGCCCCGCTCTCCATCCGCAAAGAGCAGCTCCACGTCCTCGTCATCGAGTCCTTCCCCCGCTGGGAGTACCGCTACTTGCGCAATGCCCTTGAGCGCGATCCCGGCGTGGACGTCAGCTGCCTCCTGCTCCATCCCGGACTCGGCAAAGTCGGCGAAGGTCGTGGCTATTTAAAGACCTTCCCCAAGAACGAAGAGCTCACCAAATACGACGTCGTCTTCCTCGGCGATGTCGGCCTCGCCAAAGACCAGCTCACAGCCGAAAACTGCATCGCCCTGCAAAAACTCGTGCGCGACCAGGCCTGCGGCCTCGTCTTCATGCCAGGCTTCCACGGCTTCCAGTCCACGCTGCAGGAGACTCCCCTCGCCGATCTCCTCCCTGTGATCTGGGATGCCGCCCAGCCACGTGGCTGGGGCTCCTCCGCACCCGGAAAATTCGCCCTCACCGAGGCCGGCACGCACAGCCTGCTCACCAAGCTCGAAGACAGCGATGAAGCCAGCGCCCGCGTCTGGAGCACTCTTCCCGGTTTTCAATGGTACGCCCCTGCGCTGCGCGCCAAGGCCGGCACCGAGATCCTCGCCACCCACGGCACCGAGTCCAATCAGTTTGGCCGCGTCCCACTCATCGTCACCAAGACCTACGGCGCGGGCAAAATCCTCTTCATGGGCACCGACGGCGCCTGGCGCTGGCGCAAAGGCGTCGAGGACAAATACCACTACCGCTTCTGGGGCCAGGTCGTGCGCTGGATGGCCTATCAGCGGAACATGAGCAGCGGCGACAAAATGCGCCTCTTCTATTCCCCCGACCGTCCTCGCACAGGCGATGTATTGACTCTCAACGCCAACGTCATGAGCCTCACCGGCGAGCCACTGCGGGACGGCGCCGTCATCGCCCAGATCGCCGCTCCCAGTGGCAAAGTCAGCAGCATCCGCCTCATGCCCGCAGGCGCGGAGGCCTGGGGTCTCTTCACCGGCACCTTCAGCCCTGTGGAGCCCGGAGAGCACCGCGTCCAGCTCAGCTGTGCCGAGGCAGGCACCTCTCTAGAAACCAAGATCTCCATCCAGGGCACCAGCCGTGAAAAACGCGGCCAGCCCGCGCGGCTCGATGTCATGCGCGAGATCGCCCGCTTCACCCGTGGCGAGGTTCTCGATGCCTCCTCCCCCTCCGCCATCGTCGCAGCCGTCTCCGCCATGCCTGAGCCCGCCCAGCAGGAGCGCCGCCTCCAGATCTGGTCCCACCCCGCCTGGGCCGGCCTCATCGTCCTCCTCCTCGGCATCTTCTGGGTCGGAAGAAAGGCCGCCGGGGCGTTCTGATCCCCTCCAAATCCCGGCTTGTCACTCAGCCCGCCGATGAATAGACTTCGCACATGACATTGGAACTTCCGGACATCAGCGCCATCCAGCGTTTTACTGCCGAAGATCTTCGGCTGGAGCTGGCTTGTGCCCTGTATGCCCGGGGCCGTGTCAGCGCCGTCTCTGGAGCAGATTTGTCAGGTCTGGACCTGATCACTTTTCAGCAGGCCCTGCAGGAAAGAAACATTCCCCGGCAGTACTCGGTGGAAGACCTTGATGATGATCTAGCGGCTCTGGACAAGCTGTTCCCGGCATGATCGTTGTCGCGGACACTTCCGTGATTCTCAATCTCTGCTGCGTTCAGCAGGCCCATCTGCTTCCTGCCTTGTTTCATGAAGTATGGGTCCCTGATCAAGTGCGGCTTGAGTTTGAACGCCTCAGCTTTCATCAGCCGCGTTTCCACGGCCTGCTAATGCCAGACTGGATTCTCATTCAGCCAGCAGCCCCGGTTTCAGCAGAGCTGGCGTCCATGCCTAATTTACATGCTGGCGAAACAGCTGCTCTGGCACTCGCGCTTAGCGGGCATGCCGATGCCGTGCTGATGGATGAAGCCGCTGGCAGGCGTGCCGCTCAACTCCTCGGTGTCCCAGCGATTGGAGTTCTTGGAGTGTTGCTGCAAGCTCGCAAAATGGGACTGATTTCTGCCATCAAGCCTGTGCTTCAAAGGCTGGCCGTTGAAGCGGGCTTCTGGTTGTCCCCCGCTCTGGTGGATTCAGCCTTAAGAAAGTGCGGCGAAACATGACGCCCAAAGTGTTTTAAACACCAATCAAAAGCTCGTCAGCCACGTTTCATCAGGATAACATTAGCTCATTATGAAAACAGCCCTGCCGGCCATCCTCGAAGCCAAGCTCGCGGATTTTCGCAAGCGCGTCTGGGTCGTGAAGCTCACCGAGGGCCTCCTCGCTGCGGCCTTCGGCATCGTGTTTTCCTACATCGTCGTCTTCGTGCTGGATCGCTTCATGGAGACGCCCGCCTGGCTGCGCGCCACGCTCCTCATCTCCGGTGCCTCCGTGCTCGGCCTCGGCCTGCCGCTCAAATGGCACCGCTGGGTCTGGCGTCAGCGCCGCCTTGAGGACGCCGCACGCCTTCTCCGTCGTACCTTTCCCCGCCTGGGCGATCAGCTTCTCGGCATCGTCGAGCTCGCCCACATGGAGGCCGGCACCGCTGGCCGCAGCGAGCGCCTCGTCCAGGCCGCCATGGATCAGGCCGCAGAGGCCGTGAAGGACAAGGACTTCTCCCACGCCGTGCCCGGCGCCAGGCACGTCCAATGGGGTTGGGCCGCAGCAGCCGTGGCGGCGCTCGCCGCTGCCGCTCTCGCTTTCGTACCAGACGCCTCTTGGAATGCCCTCGCTCGCTGGGCCACCCCCTGGCGCGATGTCGAGCGCTACACCTTCGCCCGCATCGACGCGCTGCCAGACCGGCTCGTTGTCCCCTATGCAGAGCCCTTTGATCTCAAGGTCCATCTCAGCAAAGACACACGCTGGTCCCCGGCAGCCGCACAGGCACGCATCGGTGCACAGCCCGTCATCGTCAGCATCCTCGCCCAGAGCACTTACCCGCTGGCTTTCCCGCCGCAAAAGGATGACGCCGCCTTGTCCCTCTCTCTCGGAGACGTTCGCAAAACCGTCAGCGTCCAGCCTCGCACCCGCCCTGAACTCACCGCCCTCTCCATCCGCACCCGATTGCCGGAATACCTGAAGTACAAGACCGAGCCCACGGTCGAAGTACGCGGCGGCTCCGTCAGCGTGCTCAAAGGCGCACAGGCATCACTCGAAGCCACCGCCTCTCGCGACCTCGCGTCCGCTCAGGTGGATGGCGAAGCCGAAAAAGTCTCCGGTGCCAAAGTCACCACGCCCTTTCACCCCGTCACTGCAGACACGGAAAAGCACGTCATGTGGCAGGATCGCGATGGCCTCAAACCCCGTGAGCCCCTTGTCCTGAAAATCAACGCCATCGCAGACGAAGCCCCGCGTCTCGCCGCCCGGCGTGAGACCCAGGAGCAGGTCGTGCTCGACTCCGAAGTCGTCGGCTTCGATCTCGATGTGCAGGACGACTTCGGCATCCAGCGCACTGGCCTCGAATGGCGCAGCGTCAACGACGACAAAACCAAGGGCGACAAAATCGCCGCCGCTGGCGAGCCCGAAAAGAAAACCCTCTCCGCCAAGGCCACCTTTTGCGCCAGCCGCGATGGCGTTGCTCCGCAGTCCATCGAGATCCGCGCCTGGGCCGAAGATTACCTGCCCGGCCGCAAGCGCGCCTACTCCAGCGCCTTCCTCCTTCACGTGCTCAACAAAACCGACCACGCCCTCTGGCTCACCGAGCAGTTTGGCAAATGGCTCGAAGCCGCACGCGAAAGCTACGAGCGCGAGCAGCAGCTCCACGCCACCAACAAAGAGCTGCGCGCCCTCAGCGCCGCAGAGCTCGACCGCCCTGAGAACCGCCGCAAGATCGCCCAGCAGGCCAGCGCCGAAAACGCTAATGCATCCCGTCTTGGCATGCTCAATCAAAGCGGTCGCAGCCTCGTCGAGCAGGCCACTCGCAATGACGAGTTCGATGCCAAGCGTCTCGAATCCTGGGCCACCATGCTCAAGTCCATGCAGGACATCGCCGCAAAGCGCATGCCCAGTGTCGCAGATCTCCTCAAGCAGGGCGCCAATGCCCAGAGCGGCAAGCCCGGCCAGTCCACGGCATCCACTCCCTCCAAGTCATCCTCATCACTATCCAAGTCGGATAAACAAGGCGAGGGCAAGTCCGGCCAGGGCAAACCCAGCGCTCCGCAGATCGCCAACGGCCCCGATCTCCCTCCAGCCACCAAAGGCGGCAAAGCCTCCGACGAAGAGCAGAAGAAGGACAACATGCCCTCCATCTCCGACAAGGAAGGTTCCATGAGCAAGGCCGAGCCCCAGCCTGCGGACCCCAATGCCAAACCCTCTCCTCCCAAGCCCAGCACCATGAAGCTGCCCACCACCCAGATGGCGGCCGCTCCGGGACAACAGAAGAACGACAAGGAGGAGGACAAACCACAGGAGCAGCCACCTGCATCCCAGGCGCAGAAAAAGATGCAGGACGCCATTGAGGAGCAGAAACTTCTCCTCGCCGAATTCGCACGCGTCTCCGATGAGCTCGGCGCCATCCTCGCCAGTCTGGAAGCCAGCACCTTCGTCAAGCGCCTCAAGGCCGCCTCCCGCCAGCAGATGGTCGTGGCCAAGGATCTCAATACCAAGACCCTCTCCGCCTTTGGCCTCGACCGTAAGCCGGTGAAGGACGCCGCTCAAATCGCCGAACACGAAAAGACCCAGAGCGAAACCGTGCGCCTCATCCAGAGCGATCTCGAAGCCTACTTCGCCCGCAAGCCCGACATGCAGTTCAAAAACATCATCGGCCAGATGAAGGACACTCAGGCCGTGAAAATGATCGCCTATCTCGGAGATCAGGCCGCCATCAATCTCAGCGGCAGCAGCATGTCTGGCGCAGAGTTCTGGGCCGACACCCTTGACCGCTGGGCCGAGGAGATGGTCGCCGCCAGCGAGTGCAAATCCTGCAGCAGTTGCAGCGCCGACAGCCTTCCCCCCGAGATCGTGCTCAAGGTCATGAAATCCCTCCGCGATGAAATGAAACTTCGCGATGAAACCCGCGAGCTGGAAAATGCCAAACCCGCGCTCAAGACAGAAGAGCACACCAAAAAATCCGCCGACCTCGCCTCCAAGCAGTTCGGCATCCAGGCCAACACACGCGGCGCTTTTGACGACATCCTCCAGCTTCCCCAAGGCAATGAAAAATTTGGCAAAGAACTCAAGCTGCTCGATGCCGTCATGCACGTCATGAATGAATCCGCCGCCATCCTCGACAAGCCGGACACAGGCGCACCCGCCATCGCCGCAGAGACTGAGGCCATCGAGCTCCTCCTTCAGGCCAAGCGCCAGGGCAAAGGTGGCGGCGGCGGTGGCTCCAATCCTGGAGGTGGCGGCTCCGGTGCTGCCAGCGGAGAGGCCGCTCTCGCAGAGCTCGGCTCCGGCCAGGACGCCGCAGCCAGTCTCCAGGCACGCCCCGTCGGCCAGGCCACGGGCAAGGCAGGCCGCGAGCTACCCGAGGAGTTCAAGACCGGCCTCGATGCCTACTTCAACAAGCTGGAGGAAGGAGGCGGCTCACGATGATCAGACCCATCCTTCTCATGGCGGTGCTCGCCACCGCCACCGTGGTTCATTCAGCGTCATCGCCGCTTGCCGAGCGTAAACAGCCCCTCTCGGAGGCGGTTGAAAAAGTCCTCTCGGAATTTGTCCAGTCATGCCTTCCGGAAAAGCACAAGCAGCTCACCGCTCACATGGTGGATGTCATCAAAACCATCGGCTCCACAGTCACGCTCACGCCCGAGGAAACTCGCACATTGGAGCAGGCCGCAAAGCTGGCCGTGGAGGAGACTGTCAAGACGTGGCGGCCCAAGGCTCAGGAGGCCATGCGCACCTACCTCTCGCGCACCTCGGACTCCGCCGCCATCCGTCACATCGGCATGTGGCAGCCTGAAAAAGCTGGCCCCAATGAACCCGTCGAAGGCTGGACTCCTCCGGAAGAGGACGCCACCTGGCTCTCCACTCTGAAGGCCACGCTTGGCACCGATCGCTTCGGCGTCTGGCATGCGGCCGATTTAAAGGCACGCCAGCAGGCGGAGACCGCCCTCTCTGCCCCGCTCGAAAGCTGGCTGCGGGAGGCGCGCGCTCCCCTGAACGAAAACCTCAGGAACAAAATCGAGTTCATGCAAAAGAAGCTGGAGCTTTCAGAGTCCCAGATCGCTGCTCTAAACAAGGCCGCTGAAAGCCTGCTCGACCAGCTCTGCACCTCCGAGAAAAAGCGGGCCACCTCCATGCTTCTCACCCTCACGCCCGCCGCTCGCGACTACATCCTCGACCGCAGTTCCTTCTACATCAGCTTTGACCGCCCGTCCTCCGAGGCCTGGAACCAGTCATGGATCAAGTCAGCCTCCTCCGTTCTTCCTGCAGACTTGGTCGCCACCTGGCAGAAGATCGACAAGGAGGAGCGCGCCAAGGATGAAAACGAATACGTCATCATGATCAAGCCTTCCGAGCAGCAGGCGGAGCAGCGCATGCAGATGGAAATGGAATCGGAGATCGATGGGATTGTACAAACTCTGAATCTGCCCAAAGAGCGGACGGCTGCTCTCAAGCAGTTGTCAAAACAAGCCGTGCAGGAGTCCCTGCAGCAGGCCCGCAAAGGCTGGCTCCAGCAGGCGAAAAGCTATTCTCCTGAAGATCGCAAGCGCCTCCGGGGGAGAATTTTCTTCGGCATCAATGACGATAACCAGGCCCTCAAGCTAAAGACGTGGACCGAGGGCCTTAAAAAACTTCTCTCCGATGCCGAATTCAAGCTCATGTCGGTGGAAAACACCCAGCGTGACCATCGCACTTTTCTGGCCCTCGCCCGCGCTTGTCTCACGGAGATGGACCAGACGCTCATGCTCACTCAGGAGCAGCGCCACAAGCTCGAACCTCTCGTCATGGAGAGCATGAAGCCGCTCATGGAGCAGCGCAGGCAGCAATACTGGAACTACAATTCCTACCAGTTGTTCCAAACCGCCGCCAAGGTCAGCACCGAAGATCTCCGCAGCATCCTCGATGAGGTGCAGCGCGGCCGCTGGAAGGAAATGGCAGAGCAGGGCAGAAACTCGGCGCGCAGCTCTGTGCCAGACATGAGCGCCTCCTTTGCTGAGGTGCAGGACATGGAGGCGGCCACCTCCCGCCATCTCTACAAGATGTTTATCGCCGAGAGGACCAGAACTCTTGAGGTCATGATGCCTCAGGTCGAGGAGGCCGCCCGCCTGCTCTCCCTGCCCGACACGGTTGTATCAAAACTTACCACTGTGGCCAAGGGTGCCGTGGAGTCCAGCCTCGGGTATTGGCGCCAGACGACCGAAAGCTACGTCTGGCAGGCCGTTCAGAACGCCACGCCTAAAACCATCCTTCAGATCCTCGCAGGCACGGAGAGCTCCAATTCCGGTGGCCGCACAGAAACCCGTCCCCAGAACACTGTGCTGTGGAAGTCTTTTTTGCACTCGGCTCTCAGCGAAGCTCAGCTCAAAAAACTCCAGCAGTCGGCAGACGAGCGCCAGAATTATCGCCTTCAGGCCATGGCTGCCATGAGCACCTCAGAGATTGATCGCCGCCGCAGACTCACCGCAGATCAGTCCGCCAAGGTCCAGACCGCCGTCCAAAAGGTGCTCGCTGAATACCTGCCGGACATGGAGCGTTACATGACCAATCAGTGGTTCCTTCAGTACTACCATGCCCTGGTTCCCGTGGCGGGCGTCCCCGAAAAGGAGCTTCAGGCCATCCTCACCCCAGAGCAGTGGAAGCTCTGCAAGGACCGCGATCTCCCCGACGCCCTCCAGTACTGGGAAGGCATCAAAAGCAATCATGAACAGCGCATGAAGCGCGGCGGTCAGGCGGGTGGCAATGTGCGTGTGATCAATGACGCAATCATCTTCAACAATGACTGAACAAGCCCCCATGATCCCGCACCACTCCTGCATGGGCCGTGTTTTCCAGCCCCTGCTTTCATGCACCCCGGGCCTTCTGGCGCTGTTCATGTTTCTTCTCGCTGCGGCTGCTTCTGCTCAGGATCCCGCCCTCCGTTTCGGTGGTGCCATTCCACAGGAGGTGGAGACCGTCTATGAGCGTGGCCTCGCCTGGCTCGCCTCAAAGCAGAGCGAGGACGGCAGCTGGCAGGGCGGCCATACCGGAGCCGGCATCGACGGCATCTGCCTCATGGCCTTTCTTGCCTCCGGCGAAGATCCCAATTTCGGCCGTTACGCTCCCAACATCCGCCGCGGCCTCCGCGCCATCATCCGCAGTCAGGATGCAAACAGTGGTTACCTCCCCAACAGCATGTACCACCACGGCTTCGCCATGCTCTCTCTCTCTGAAGCCTATGGCGCGGTTGACGAGTCCCTGCTCTGGGAAGGCGGCAGCTCTGTGCGCACCATCGCCCAGGCGCTCGATCTCGCCATCCGCTGTGCCAGCAACGCCCAGAAGGCCAACCGCTGGGGCGGCTGGCGCTACACCCCGAACTCCACAGATGCAGACACCTCCGTCACCGGCGCGGTTCTGATGGGCCTGCTCGCTGCACGCAATGCGGGCATGGCTGTCCCGGATGAAGTCATCGACACCGCCCTCGAATACATGAAACGCTGCACCGGCAGGGATGGCAGCGTCGCCTATACCGGCGGCTTCGGTGGCTTTGGCGAGTCCATGAACCGCAGCGCCATCGCCACGCTCGTCGCCGCCGTTTCCAAGCACAAGGACTCCGAGGAGTTCTCCGCCACCCTCAAACACATCACCGAGCGCCTTGATCACAGCGAGGGCACCTACAAGGAATACTTCCGCTACTACATGGCCCAGGCGCTCTTTCAGGGAGACTACGCCTCCTGGCAGAAATGGAATGCCGCCACTGCGCGCACCTTGGGGGAAACCCAGGGCTCTGATGGCAGCTTTGCCGGCAGTCCATACGAGACCGGCATGTCGCTTCTCGCCCTGGGGTTGAACTTCCGCTTCCTGCCCATCTATGAACGCTAGGCCCTCCATCCTCGCTCTCATCCTCTCGGCGCTTTCCCTCGGCGCTTCTGAGCTGCATTGGCAGAATGGCGAGTGGCTCGGCGGGCATTTTGTCGGCGCTGAAGACGGCCACGTCACCTGGCGCTCCCCCATGTTCAGCGAGGACTTTGAAGTACGCATCGACGCCCTCAGACGCATCAACCGCTTCAAGACCGACTCCAAAACCGACGAGCCCTTCAGCATCCACCTCGCCGACGGCAGCTGCCTCTACGGCTCCATCACCGGCCTTGATGCCAAAACCCTTCGCATCAAATCCGCACGTGCTGGCAGCTTCCAGGTGCTCCGGGATACCATTGTCAGCATCCATCACCTCAAAGTTCCTGACGCGCCCCTGCCCGCCCTGGCAGGTACCAGCGGATGGACCGAGCCCCCTTCGCCCAATCACTCATCCACCAGCCAGAAGCTCTGGCGCATGGTCCCCGGTGCTTCCCTTCAGCAGGTGGGTTGGAATCGCAGCGCCTCCCTCCCTCTCCAGCTCCCGGAGAAGTTGGAGATGCAGATCCGCCTGCGTTCCTCCGTGCGTCCGGAATTCAAAATCGAACTCAGTGCCCCCGGCGCTCAGCGCATGGTCGTGGAGACTTGGATCGACGATGTGGTGCTGCAGGGACGAATTTTCGAAAAACTCCAGACGCTAGGCGACAATGACCACCGCCTGGAACTGACTCTCTTCTGGAACCGCACCACCGGCCTCTGCGCAGTCTATGACTCAAAGGGTCGTAAAATTTTCGAAACAAGCAAGCCGCCTGTGAACGAGACCAGGCAGCAGCCTGAAAAGAAAGCGGCGGCAAAGCAGCCTCAGAAGGAGAAAGCCGAAGAAGGCGGCGGCATTTTCGGTGCTTTGCTCGGCGTCGTAAAGGAGGCGGCGCAGGCTCGTATCGAGGCCATGCAGCAGCCTCGCGAGACTCCCGCTGCCGACGAGGAATCCCCCGCTTCCCCGGGTGTCACCCTGCTCAACAAAGGCCCCGATCTCACCCTCGAAGACCTGCGCATTCGCTCCTGGGATGGCAGTCTTCCTTCCGACATCATCACGTCCCGCCCGCAGATCGCGCTCACAGATGGCCGCATTTTGAAAGCCTCGCCAGTTCGCGCAGATTCAGACTCCGTGACTGTTCGCGGCCAGGGCGGCAAAGAAACCCGTCTCCCTTGGGACAAAGTCCTCGCTCTGGAACTCGTCACAGAGTCCTCGCCTTTCCATCAGGCTGCTCCCCCGCTTACGGAAATGTGGTTCACCGATGGCGAATGGATCAATGGCACCCTGCTCCACGTGCGCAACGAAGTCGCCTCCTTCAAGACCACCTTCTCTGAAGAGCCCGTGCATTTCAAAATCTCCGCTCTTCACCATCTCGACTTCAGCGGCTTCAAATCTCCTGCGGAAGACAAGACCGACCTCGCCTCGCTCGACAAGCTCACCATTAGCAAAAATTCCCTTCATGGTACTCTCGATGCAGGTGGCGAAGCCCAGCCGCGCTGGAAACCCGTCGGTGGCCTCAAGCCCGTCCCTCTTGTCACCGCTGGCGAGATCGAAATCACCCGCGCGGCCCCGGCCGAGCCCGCAGTCACTTCCACCGACGCCCTCTTCTATCTTCAGGACGGAGATGTTCTTCCCGGCAAACTGCGCGCCATCGATTCCAGGCAGATCGACCTCGACTCCCAGTTTTCCTCCATCAGGCATCTTCCTGCCGAGCGGCTCATGGCCATTCAGTTCGGCGGCGAATCCTTGAAGCTCGAAGGCTTCGAAGACCCGGGCTGGCAGCAGGTGCGTGGCGACTCCAAAACCGTCACACGCAAAGGCAAGGATGCCATCGATTTCGAACCCGGCGGCTCATGGGGCCACCCCTCTTTCATGCAGGTGCATGAGCTCAGCTTCTTGCTGCACAACAACAGCTTCTCCGCCCTCCGTCTCCGTTTGTTTTGCGATGGCTTCAGCACCACCTCCCCCAGCACCAACCTCCTCTTCGCCCACATGGGCAGCGAGGTCTGCTTCGGTCTCGAATCCTCCGGCAATCAGATGGATCGCCAGTTCCGCATTCGCACCAAAGCCGCCATGCCGGTTCGCATCGCCGTTGCGGAAAACGCCGTCGAAGTCTTCTTCAATGGCGTCTCCGCTCGCAAGATCACCCTCTCCACCAAAATGCGCTCTGGCCTCGGCCTCGTGCTGGAGCCTTTCAACCTCTGGGGCAATGGCGAGCGCAAGGTCAGCATCAGCTCCTTCACGGCTCGCATCACCCCGGGCCGTGTCGCTGCACCCGTCGTCAACTCTCTCGCCAGAGAGCACGCGCTCACCGTCCCACGCTTCCGCAAGGAGGACCCTCCACGCCATGCTCTCCTCGCCGCCAATGGCGACATCCTGCGTGGCGTGATCGAAGCCGCCACGGCAGACCACTTCGCCGTACGCTCCGGCCTCGAAAACATCCAGGTTCCCCGCGATCGGGTCAAAGCCGCTGTCTGGCTCGTCAAGCCTTTCGACGACATCAATGCCGCCTTCGAAGCACGTGATAAGGAGCAATCACCACCCCTCATCACCCACTGGCTGCTGCTCAACAATGGCGGCCGCCTCGGCCTCAAAGTCACCCGCTTTGCCGAAGATTCCGTCTTCGGCACCAGCCCCCTTCTCGGAGAGTGCCACGTGCCTCTCCCACAGATTCATGGCATCCGCAGCACCACGCCTCCTGACAGCTCCGCCATGCTCGCCCTCCGCGACTGGAAGCTCAAATTCGCCCCGGAGCCCGTCCTTCCAGAGTCTGGCGGCCAGAGCTCCCCGCTGCTCAATCAGGAGGCCAAGCCCTTCAAGCTCCCCCTCCTCTCAGGCGGCGACTTCGATCTCTCCCAGGAAAAGGGCAAGGTCATCGTCCTCGACTTCTGGGCCACCTGGTGCGGCCCCTGCATCAAGTCTCTCCCCCAGTTGATCGACTCCATGTCCCCCTTCGATTCAAAGCTGGTCCGCTTCATCGGCGTCAATCAGGCCGAAGACAAGGAAACCGTGAAAGCCTTTCTCGAAACTCGCGGCTGGACGTTCGAAGTCGCTCTCGATGCCGCCCAGCGCGTCGGCCAGAGCTTCGGCGTCGAAGGCATCCCCCACACCGTTGTCATCGGTCCCGATGGCAGGATCGCCTACATCAAAACCGGCTACGAGTCAGACGGCGCGGAAAAGATCGCCCAAGCCGTGAAGAAGCTCCTCAAAAAATAGCTTCTCTTTCAAATGAAACAGGCGCGGCTTCCAACATAAGCCGCGCCTGTCGTTTGTTGATGTTCTGCCATTCTCTCCGCCGCAGCTCAGATGATCCGAAGCTCATCCTCGCACAGCGGCGGAGAGGCACACACGGCTAGAAATTCGCCCGGATGCCAGCCTTCGCATACTGCGTCGTCTGGCTGCCGTAGTGGCCTTCGTAGCCCAGGTAGCCCGTCAGCGTCTTCGTGATGTCATACCCTGCGTTCAGCTGCACCACGCCCTGCGTGCTGCCCGTCTTCGCAAAGTTCATCCCGTAGCTCGCTGATGGCACCGTCGCCACGCTCAGCCCCATCTGACTCTTCGTGTTGATGAAGTACTGCTGCACCGAGGCCGCCAGTTCCACGTTCAGCGCATGACCGCCGAGGTCCGTGCTCCACAGCGCAGACACGCCCGCTTCTCCCATGAACCGGTTGTTGTTGTACCCGCCCACGTTGAGTGCGTCGATCGCTCCGCTTTCCGTAAAGCCTGCCACATGCGAGTGCGAATAGCTCAGCGACACACGCGGTGCTATCGACACACCGCCCACTCGCCAGCCCTTGTACTGCACACCCAGGAAGCCCACGTAGCTCGTCACGTCCGTGCCGCCCTTCACCGTGCCGTTCACCGTCTGGCGCGTCGTGTCCATGTTCTGCTCGTTGAAGCCAAAGCTGCCAAAGAACGTAAAGCTCTTCGCCACCACATAGCGGCCAAACGCCATCACTCCCCAGCCATCAGACTTCGCACTGCCCAGCGCAGCCTTGATGCTGCCCTGGCTGCCGCTGCCAGCGATGCCAAACACATAGTCCTCCGATGCCAGCAGGTTCACTCCTGCATAGTAGTCATTGCGTGTTCCCTTGGCTGCATCAGCAGTGTTCAGGTTCGCATACGTGTAGCCTGTGAAGAATGACAGCACCTCAGGCACCTGGCTCAGGCGGTCTTCGTCCAGCTGGCTCGGCACATAGCTCATCGGAGACACACGGTCCTGCACGCTGCGCACCAGCACCTGGTTGCCCATGAAAGCATAGTCGGCCAGGGAGCCGTAGTACTCAGGTGTGTAGCGTGCCAGATCGGCGGAGGAGCCACCCGTCGCATCGGTGATCTGCAGCGCCAGTCTGCCCGCCGTGGTGGACGAGTCGATCTGGTTCTGTCCCACCCACGCTGCATTGAAGATCGCCGCCGCAGCCGCACGTTGATTCGCCGTGCTGCCGAGATCTGCAATCGTGTTCGTCGTGCTGTTCAGGCCCGTCGCAGTCATGGCTCCTGTGTTCACGTCGAACACAAAGCCCGCCGAGTCCGGATTCACCGGACCGCTGCCAGTCGGGTCAAACGTCACCGTCGTGAAAGTGCCCGTCAGATGATTGATCGGCACCGCGCCGCCAGGACCGGAGATGATCTGGAAGGAGTCGCCCTGTTTCGGGATGAATCCACTATAGCCGCTCACATTCAGCGTTCCGCCGATGGTTAGCGTCGCACCTGCGGCGATCTGCACCTGGTCAAAGTCCGTGCCGCCCACGCCGCCGAGTCCGGCCAGCTGTGCATTATACGTGCCAGTCAGCGCCGGGCTGAGGCCAAAGCCGGTCATGTTCAGCACCCCCGGCGAGAAACCAGGAGATACCGTACCCAGGATAATCACATTACCCGTGCCGATGAACGTGATGTTCCCCGAGATGGTCGATCCCGCCGGCAGGATGAAGTCATGGTTGCCGATGTTGATCACGCCGCCAGTCCTGTCCAGGCTGGTCAGTGTGGTGAAGTTGATCGTCCCGCCGCCGCTCAGATCCAGCACGCTGCCGTTGGCAATCGTGATTGTCGTGCTGTTCAGCGTCGCTCCGCTGCCGATGATCAGCCCGTTGTCGATCTCCGTGTTCTGCGTCGTCGTCGTGCCGCTTCCCAGCGTCAGCGAGCCGCCGCCACCACCACCGCCACCGATGGTGAGGTTCGTGGTGGGTGCATCAATCACACCGGTAAAGCTGCCGCCGTTGGACACGATCAGCTGGTTGCCGTTTGTGCGCACCGTTCCGGAGCCCAGCAGCGTCTGGATCGTCTCCGCACCGCTGGTGTAGTTCAGGTTCAGTATCCCGTTCACCGTCACAGTGGCAGTGTTTAAGATCAGCTCAGGCGCATTCAGGTTCAGTGTGCTCAGCGCGTTGATCACCACATTCGCTGCGGCACTTGTCGCATTCAGGTTCACCAGGCCGTTCGTCGTCAGCGTGCCGCTGCCCAGGCTCGTGTTCACCACCGAGCCGTCGTTCAGGTTGTAGGTCAGCGCGTTCAGCTTGCCCGGGCCGTTGATCGTTCCCGCACTCGTGTAGGTGTTCACCGTGTCATCCGTGTTGCCAAGGTTGATCGTGCCGTTGTTGTACAGGTTCGCCGCAGAGGAAAGTCCGCCCGCCTTGCTGTCCATGATCACACCTGCAGCCACGTTCACCGTCTTGCTCTCCAGGCTGCCACTCAGGTCGATGTTGCCTCCGTTGAAGTTCGTCGTTCCTGTGTAGGTGTTTGCGCCAGACAGCGTCAGCTTCCCGCTTCCAGTCTTGCTCAAGATCGAGGAATCCGCACCGCTGATCACACCCGAGAAAACGGTGTCCACATTCGAGTACGTCGCCAGCGTGTTGGACTGCAGGTCGATGCTGCCTGCTCCGGAGATGCTGCTCAGCGTCTCGTTGCCGCCCAGACGGAAGGTCGCGCCAGAGGCCACGATCAGATCCGAGAGGTTGTCGATCCGCTCGTTGCCGGAGGTTTCCAGCGTGCCCGCATTCACCGTCGTGTCACCTGTGTAGGTGTTCGCTCCGGAGAGCGTCAGCTTGCCGCTGCCCTGCTTCGTCAGAGAGCCGCCCGTTCCACCCGCGATGCCGCCATCGCTGATCACACCCGCCATCAGCGTGTTCGTGCTGTCGCCCACCGTCAGATTCTTCGCACCCAGAAACGCCTGGCTGCCCGCCACTCCTGCGATAGACGCGATTGTCTCACCCACGGCAGTGATGCCAGAAATGTCAAACACACCCGTGGAGCTGGTGATGTTCACCGCGCTCAGATCAGACAGTGCGCCATCGCCAGACAGTGCCAAAGTGCCGCCGGAGATCGTCGTCGCTCCAGTGTAAGTGTCAGCCGCCGTGAAGGTCATCGTACCGCTGCCCGTTTTGGTAAACGATCCGCCTGTTCCGCTGATCACACCCGCCACCGTCGTATCGGTGCTGGTGCCTGCAGTCAGGTTCTTCGCGCCCAGCACCACGGCGGAGCCGGCCACGCTGGAAAGCGCCGCCACCGTCTCGCCGCTCGCGCTCTTCGCGGAAATGTCCAGCACGCTGCTGCTGTCGGTCAGGCTCACATCACTGCTGTCTGCCAGCGATCCGTTGCCGGAGAGCGCCAGAGTGCCTCCGCTGATCGTCGTCGCACCTGTGTAGGTGTTTGCTGCGGTCAGCGTCAGCTTGCCGCTGCCAGTCTTGGTAAAGGAGCCGCCGCTCCCGCTGATCACGCCCGCCATCGTCGTGTCGCTCGATCCTCCTGCCGTCAGCTTCTTGCTGCCCAGCACAGCCTTGGATCCGCTCACACCCGAGATCGAGCCAACCGTCTCGCCGCTCGCGCTGATGCCCGAGATGTCAAACGTGCTGCTCGCACCCGTGAGGTTCACCGCAGACGTATCCGCCAGCGCACCGCTGCCAGTCAGCGCCAAAGTGCCGTTGCTGATCGTCGTGCCACCCGTGTAGGTGTTCGCCGCTGTCAGTGTCAGTGTGCCTCCGCCCTGCTTCGTCAGAGAGCCGCCGGTTCCACCATAGATGCCGCCATCGCTGATCACACCCGCCACCGTCGTGTTGTTGCTGTCACCCACCGTCAGGTTCTTCGCACCCAGGCTCACCGTGGTGCTCGTCCCTGCGCTGATCGAAGCCAGCGTCTGCCCCGTGGCGATCAGCCCCGAGATATCAAAGCTCGTTCCATTCGCCAGAGTCAGCGCCATCGTGTTCACCAGAGAGCCCGCGGAAGCCAGCGCCAGTCCGCCGCCGTTCACCGTTGTCGTGCCGGTGTATGCGTTCGCGCCCGTCAGCACCACGGTGCCTTTGTGCGTCGCATCACCCAGCGTCAGAGATCCGCTGGAGATCACTCCGCCCAGCACTGCATAGTCCACGTTCGCGGTCGTGCCGCTCAGCGTGGCGTCATTCGCCATCACCAGGATCGTGCGGTTGTCATTGTTCAGGTTGATGTTGTTTTGAAACAACACCTTGTTCGTCGCATAAACAGACCCAAACACCAGCGCGTTGTTGTTCGGCACAAAGCTGTTCGCGGCCCACTTCATCGTCTGGCCGTTGCTCAGGTTCACTGTCAGGTCACCGTTCACCGCGGCAAAACCACCGCTCCCCGTCCACTGCAGCCGGTTGCTTTGCGTTCCCACAAAACGCGTGATGCTCCCCTCCGTCCCGTCCGCCATCAGCACCGCATCAGACGTCGGCGTTCCGGCGATGTTGATGTTGCTGTCCCAGTAGATGCCTGTGCCGTCAGTCGCTTGCAGCGTGCCACCCTGGATGATCGTCTGCCCGGAGTACACATTCGCTCCGTTGAACTGCACCAGCCCGCTCTGGATGTACACATCCGCACCAGACCCCGAGGGAATCCTGCTTGTACCGCCGGAGGGGATGATCGAGGACGCGCTGTCATCCGCGATCGACGTGTTGTACGGGTTCCCGTTGAAGGTGATCTTGTTCCCTGCACCCGGGTCCAGCCTCAGAGTGGCTCCCTTCATCAAAAAGATGTCTGTGCCCACGCCGATGCCGCTCGCGCCGTCCGTCGCATTGTTTCCTGTTCCGTTCTGCCCTTGTCCGCCACGGGCGCCATTGTTGTCAAACAAAGCATTGCCTGTGATATGCAGCGTCGCTCCATTCCGCACAAAGATCGCTCCACCAAAACCTGAGCCGCCTGCGCCGCCGCCAGACAAAGTGTTGTACCCGCTGCCGCTGGCTCCGGCACCACCGCCAAAGCCTCCGGCTCCCCCGGTGCCCCCGCTGCCGTCCAGGCCGTTCGGGCGGCTGCCGGAAAGCTCGCTCCATCCGGAAAAGCTCGGCGTCGGATTCGTCACCGTCGTCACTGCCGGGTGGTACGTTCCGTTCACCATGCGGTCAGTGTAAAAGGACGCTGTCGTATTATAGTTTGCCCCGAGCGGATTGGTGTTCTGCACCGGATTCCCCTGGTCATCCTGCCCGGCGTAGCGCTGCACCTGGTCATAGTAGCCAGGTGTCGTGCTCACAGAGCCTTGGTCACCCGTCACCGGCACCAGTGCTGCTGGCAGTCCCCAAGTCGCACCCGCACCGCCCGTGCCGCCATTTCCACCTGCACCACCACCGGCTCCAAATCCGCCCATGCCGCCGGAGCCACCAGAGCCGGCGTCACCACCGGCCGCACCACCCACCCCCGCCAGCAGGGAGCCAAATCCAGGCTGTCCTCCTGAGCCCCCGTCGCCACCACTGCCGCCGGGTGCACCACCAAAGCCAAAACCGCTGCTCCCACCCTGGCCGCCGGAACCCGCCGTGCCACCATACCCGATCTGGCCGGTCGCCAGCGCGGTATCAAACGACACCACTGCGGCGATCGCAGACGCCAGATTGATCACTTTCACGGCCACGTCGGCTGCGTCACCTGCCGCCACATTTGCGGTCAGCGGGTTCGCTGCATCAGCCGCGGTTTGGGTGGTTCCCGCCGTCAGGTCGATCGTCGCCGCCACCACAGCCGCCAGGAGCAGCGGACTGCTGCTGCCCCCGTGCGTGCCGTCACTGCCATTTCCACCTGCTCCACCATAGCCCACCGTGCTGTTCGCTCCGTTGCCACCTCGGCTGCCATTGGCCCCGTTGATGTCCGCCAGCATGTCATACGGGGGGGTGTAGCCATTGCTGCCGGAGTTCGCTGCACTGCCGGTGTTGAAAAGATTGTTCAGGGAGCCTCCATACTGCCCCACTCCTCCATTCCCCCCCTGCACGTTGTTCGACAGGAAGTTCACATTGTTCAGTGTCACCGTCGCGCCAGTGTTGATGAACAGCGCTCCCCCCATCCCAGCCCCACCCCCGCTGCCGTCCCCGCCACGGGTCGAGAAGTTCTGCAGCGTCACGTTGCTGATGTTCAGGGAACCCGAACTCACAAAGTAGCCAGTCCCGCTGTTCCCATCTATGATGCCATTGCTGTCCGCATTGGCGCTGGTGATGGTGTTCGTGCCGTTCAGGATCGTCCCTGGAAGGACATCAGCCACCGTTTTGGGCGGTAGCGCTAGGTGCAGTGACAAAACCGCAGCAAGCACTGCTTGCGGGATTTTTTTATAATGCGAGTGTTTTCGTTTCATGCGCAGTGTTTGAACTTGTGACTATGTCAATTATTGACATTATGATTGTTCTAACAGATGCGTATAAATGTAAAATTCATCATCCCGTAAGGCTTAGCTTACCTAACAGTCGGGAAGGCAATAGCTTCGTGCTCGGTTGGATTTGAGCCAAAACTCAATCAATCAATTCATTATGAATTGATTATGACACACCTTATTTTCAGCCCGCCATCCCACATGTGGCGCTGCTCTTGCCCTAAATAGCTTACCCCCAACCCCTTAAATTCTAATAAATACAAAGAAACAGGCGCGACCCCCATGAAAAGATCGCGCCTGCGTTGATCAAAGCAATTCGAGACTTTCTTCAGCACCCGCCGGATGGAGATCAGCTTCCACCCTAGGCTGATGCTGAAGTTTCTTCAAACCACTTAGAAATTAGCCCGGATGCCAGCCTTCGCATACTGCGTCGTCTGGCTGCCATAGTGGCCTTCGTAGCCCAGGTAGCCCGTCAGCACCTTCGTGATGTCATACCCTGCGTTCAGCTGTAGCACGGCCTGCGTGCTGCCCACCTTCGCAAAGTTCATCCCGTAGTTCGCCGTCGGCACCGTCGCCACGCTCAGCCCCATCTGGCTCTTCGTGTTCACCAGATACTGCTGCACCGAGGCAGCCAGTTCCACGTTCAGCCCATGTCCACCGATGTCCGTGCTCCACAGCGCGGAGGCACCAGCTTCGGCCACAAAGCGATTGTCGTGATAGCCGCTCACATTCAGTGCATCGACTGCTCCCGTTTCCGAGAAGCCGCCCACGCTCGTGTGAGAGTAGCTCAGCGACACACGTGGTGCTATCGACACACCACCCACTCGCCAGCCCTTGTACTGCACACCCAGGAAGCCCACGTAGCTGGACACATCCGTGCCGCCCTTCACCGTGCCGTTCACCGTCTGGCGCGTCGTGTCCATCGTCTGCTCGTTGAAGCCGAAGCTGCCAAAGAACGTGAAGCTCTTCGCCACCACATAGCGGCCAAATGCCATCAATCCCCAGCCATCAGACTTCGCACTGCCCAGCGCAGCCTTGATGCTGCCGGAGCTGCCGCTGCCCGCGATGCCAAACACATAATCCTCAGACGCCAGCAGGTTCACTCCTGCATAGTAGTCATTGCGTGTTCCCTTGGCTGCATCTGCAGTGTTCAGGTTCGCATACGTGTAGCCCGTGAAGAACGACATCACCTCAGGCACCTGGCTCAGGCGGTCTTCGTCCAGCTGGCTCGGCACATAGCTCATCGGGGACACACGGTCCTGCACGCTGCGCACCAGCACCTGGTTGCCCATGAAGGCATAGTCAGAGAGGGAGCCATAATACTCAGGCGTGTAGCGCGCCAGGTCACCGGAGGCGCTGCCCGCAGCGTCCGTGATCTGCAGCGCCAGTCTGCCCGCCGTGGTGGACGAGTCGATCTGGTTCTGCCCCACCCAGGCTGCATTGAAGATCGCTGCAGCTGCGGCGCTCTGGTTTGAGTTGTTGCCCAGCTGAGAGATGGTGCTGTTTGCATCATTCAGGCCGGTGGCCGTCATCTTGCCGGTGTTCACATCAAACACCATGGCGGCGTTCACCACCGGAGCTCCAGGACCGGCGATGCCGTCGGCATCATAGGTCACCGTCGAGAAGGTTCCCGTGAGATGGTTGATCGGCACGGCACCGGCAGGGCCGGAGATGATCTGGAAGGACTCGCCCTGCTTCGGCATGAAGCCGCTGTAGTTAGCCACATTCAGCGCGTTGCTGATCGTCAGCGTTGCTCCAGTGGCCAGCTGCACCTGGTCAAAGTCCGTGCCGCCCACACCACCGGTTCCGGCAAGTTCAGCTTTGAACGCGCCGCCAAGGGAAGGGCTCAGGCCTGCAAGGGTCAGATCGATCACACCAGGAGAATGTCCTGGAGCAATGGTGCCCAGGATGATGACGTTGCCAGTGCCGACGAACTTGATGTCACCAGAAATCGTGGAACCCACCGGCACAATGAAATCATGGCTGCCGATGTTGATGATGCCAGGAGCACTGCCGCTAGGAGTCGTCAGCGTCGTGAAGGTGATCGTGCCACCGCTGCTGAGATCCAGCGTGCTGCCGTTGGAAATCGTGATCGTGCCGCTGTTGAGCGTCGCGCCGCTGCCGATGGTGAGACCGCTGTCAACGTTGGTGCTCTGCGTGGTGGTGGTGCCACCGCCCAGAGTCAAACCACCGCCGCCACCGCCACCGCCAGTACCACCACCTGTGCTAAGAGAAGAGCCGGGTGCGTCCAAGGTGCCTGTGAAGTTGCCGCCATCAGCCACGACAAGTGCATAGCCATTGGTATGGATGGTGCCTGAGCCAGACAGGGTCTGGAAGGTTGCTCCGCCACCATTGAGATTAAGAACACCGTTGACGTTAACTGACGCCGTGTGGGAGAGCAGATCAGCGCCGCCGAGGTTCAAAGTACCGCCGCTGTTCACCGTGACCAAGCTCGCTTCAGCAGACTGGTTCAGCGTGACATTGCCGTTAACAACGATGGTGCCGGTGCCAAGCTTGGCATCCAGGATGCTGCCGTCGTTCAGGTTGTAGGTCGTTGCCGTCAGAGTTGCCGTGCCTTTGATGTTTCCGCTGTTGTTCAGGGTGGTGATCGTGTCGTTAACGGATCCCAGGTTCAGCGTGCCGGCGTTCGTCACTGTCGAGACTGAGGCCAGACCGCCGTTTGTGCTGTTCAGCGTGGAGGTCGCGGACACATTGACAGTGTTGCTCGCCAGGCTGCCCGTCAGGTCCACTCTGCCGTTGTTGATGTTCGTGATGCCGGTGTACGTGCTTGCACCTTGCAGCACCACCGTGCCATCATGATTGGTATCGTTGATGTTAAACGAAGCTCCGCCCGTTGTATCCGAGATCTTGCCGCTCAGATAAACCGTGGATCCGGCTGGAGTGCCGTCAGCATTCGTGCCAGAAGCCGCGCTGGATGTCGTCGAAAGGACTGTCGCGTTGCCGCCTTTGAGATCCATGTTGTTCTGGAAGATGACATTGTTGGTCGCCTGATCGGCGCCAAACACCAATGCATTGCCGCTGGACACGAACCCGTTCTCTCCCCACTTCAGGGTCTGGTTGTTGCTGAGGTTCACCGTCAGATCTCCACCAACAGCAGCAAAACCGCCGCTGCCCGTCCACTGCACTCGATTGCTCTGTGCGCCGACGTAGCGTGTGAAGTCGGCAACAGTCCCGTCGGACATCAGCACCGCGTTGGAGGTCAGGCTGCCGGCAAAGTTGATGTTGCTGTCCCAGTAGATGCCTTCGCTATCGTTGGCCTGCAGTGTACCACCTTCGATCCTCGTCTGGCCGGAATACAGGTTCGCACCCACAAACTGAACGAGACCGCTCCGGATGACTACGTCCGCACCGCTGCCGGAAGGAGTGTCCGTAGGGCCACCCGAAGGAATGATGGAAGCCGCGGCGTCATCGGAAATGCCGGTCCCGTACGGGTTGCCGTTGAAGGTGATCACGTTTCCGGTGCTGTATTTGTCGGCGTCGAGAATGAGGGTGGCACCCTTCATCAAGAACAAGTCGGAACCTCCCCCGATGCCGCTCTGGCCAATGGTAGCACCACTCGACCGTGGCTGGCCGTTGCCACTGCGGATGCCGTTTCCATCAAACAAAGTGTTGCCCGTGATGGTGAGCGAGCCGCCAGTGCGAATGAAAATCGCGCCCCCAAAGCCATTGCCTCCCTCTCCACCGCCCTGGGGAGTGAGGTTATCGAGGCCGGTGGCACCCATGCCGCCGCCGAAGCCACCCATACCGCCAGGACCAGCTCCGCCCTGGCCGCCACCACCAGCAAGACCGGCAAAGGAGCTGCCCGGAGCGCCGCCGGCCCCACCATTGCCACCTCGGCCACCGCCAGCGCCGAAGCCACCGATACCACCAGGCCCGCCGTCACCGCCGCCGCCTCCTGAAGCACCACCGGCTCCATTGCCGCCATTGCCGCCATCACCGCCCCGGCCACCTCCATTAAAATCGCCGCCGTTGCCACCGACACCACCATTGCCACCATCACCACCAAAACCGACATAGCCAGCCTGATTCATGGCAATGTAAGCTGCCGCCTGCAATCCGTATGTCACCGCCTGGGCACTGCTCGAAGCCGCCTCCGCGCCCGATTTCGTGGCGCCAGCAGGTTCGGTGACAGGGTTGGAGGCTCCCAGGGCTTCAATCACCGCCCTGGCCGTGTAAAAGGCCGCCAGCGCCGTGTTGATCGGATCGATATCCCATCCATCACCGCCATTGCCGCCATTGCCACCATTGCCGCCAGCGACTTGGGGAGCGCCGTTGGCCCCGTTGGAGGCATGGAAGCCGTTGCCGCCATTGCCGTCATTCATGAAGATGCGGACGCCAAGGAAGGTGTCCAGAAACTCACGACCATCCGAGCCGTTGGCTGCCTTGGTGGTGTTGCTGAACAGGTTGTTCAGCGTGCCGCCGGTCGTTCCCACCCCCCCGTTGCCCCCAGCCGCATTGTTGGAGAGGAAGTTCACGTTGTTAAGCTCGACATTAGTACCCGAGTTAATGAACAACGCCCCGCCCATGCCCGCGCCACCGCCGCTGCCATCACCGCCTTTGACGGCGAAGTTTTGCAGAGTGACGTTGCTCAGGTTCAAATTTCCTGACTGCAGGAAAAAGCCGTTGCTGCCGTTGCCATTGATGATGGCACCTCCTCCGTCGTAGGTGTAGTTTACACCTGCTCCACCATTCATGATGTTGCCGTAGGTGGCGTCCACCGCGTAGGCGGGTTTCATAAACAGTGACAGCGATGTGATCGCCGCCAGCGCCGCTCGCGGCGCCTTACGGAATACTTTTCGGTATATGGGATGTTGTGTTTTCATGGGTATGCACGGAGTCGTGCATCCGGCATCCACAGCTTCCCGGCCCATGTGTTACCTCACAGGTGAAGAAAATTTTACTTCACCGCAGATTTTTCCTTCGCCAGCTCCTTTTCCGCCCTGGCAAGCCTCTTTCTCGCCTTGGGCAGGGCTATCCCGCTCAACTGGGGTTTCGCATCGCCGGCCGTTTCCAGTCCCAGGATGGCTTTCTTCAGCAGCGGCACGGCCTCGGCAGGTTTGTTCTGGTCTGTCAGCTCATCCGCCAGATTGGAGAGGTCGGCATAGTGCTGCACGTCCTCCGGCTGGTGTTTCTGCATCACTTGCACCAGGTCTCGCAGGATGCGCTCCGCGTTCACATGATCATTGCGGGCGGCATAGGCTTTTGCCAGCTCGCGCATCACCCCGTCAGCATCAGCGGGCAGGCCTCCGTTCTCTGTTCGCACCCGCTGCAGCCATTCCTCCCCCATTTTGACAGACTCCTCATGCAGCTTCATCTCATTCTGCACATACAGGCAGCACTCCACCCGGTACAATGAGAAGCTGTGCCCGGGCCCCAGCCGCATGTCGCAGATCTGCACCGCCTCGCGCACCAGCGCCAGACGCTCGGCTTTTTTTCCTTTCCTGCCCAGCAGCCCCGAAAGCTCGCTCAGGCAGTCCTTCGCATACACATTGTCCGGCCCTACGGATCGCCAGTAGATCTCCAGGGCTTTGCGCCCCTCCACCTCCGCCTCATCCAGCAGGCCCGCTTTCCGGTAGCACGATGCCAGACGGCCAAGGCTCCTTGCCGTCATCACGTGCCCGTCCCCCAGTTCTGCCAGGGCCTTGCGCCCGTACTCCCGGCCCAGTGCCAGCGCACGTTCCTGGCTTCCTGCATTAAACACCGCCGTCATGTGCTCCATCCGGCACAGCGCCTGGTGCCGGTGACTGTAAAGGTCATTCCCATCCACTTCGCGGCACACCTCGGACAGCAGCGCCTCCGCCTCCACTCCCTCACCACGGATGTTGTAGTTCTTTCCCAGCGTCAGCATCGTGAAGAGTGTCTGCGAGTGTTTCGGCCCCTGGTGCTCGCGCTGCCAGTCCAGCACCTTCTTCAACTCTTCCATCGATCCGTCAGAAGAGTTCTCCATCACCGCTCGTTGTCCCGCCACGCAAAATCTCAGGTCCCAGACCTGGGGGTCGTCGGCATCCAGCACCGGCTCCACCAGCGCCAGGGCCATCTTGTAGTTTTCCAGGCACTGCTTGTTTTCAAACATGGTCGCCGTTTCCGCCAGCATGTTCGCCTTGCGCACAGGGTCGCCCCGGAACTCCATCAGCCTCTTCAGCATCTGTTGCTTCATCCGTTCTGGATCAATGTCGCTGCCAGTGTGCCTCTCATCCAGATCACGTAGAGTCGCCAGAACGATCTCCGCCACCTTCTGCGCCTCCTGCTTCTCCTTCACCGCCACCCGTTGCGCCGCACGCGCCTGCACCGCCTGGTACATAGACACACCTGTCCCAGCGATCAGTGAAAACGCCGCACACACCACCGCCAGCGTCAGCTTCTTGTTCCTCTTCGCCAGCTTCCACACTCGCTCACCAGCACTTACCGCACGGCTCTCGATCGGCTCCCCGTTGAGAAACCTCTCCAGCTCATCCGCCAGAAACCCCGCGCTCGGCAGCCTCCTCCCAGGCCTCTTTTCCAGGCAGCGCAAAATCAACGTCGCCAGATCCGGGTGCACCCGCTTCAGCGACGCCGCAGACACCTCCTGCACAGGCATTTTCTTCGCAGGCTTGCCCTTCCTCACTTTCAGCTTCCCCGACGAGCTGATCTCAGGCTCCTCCTGTGTGATCCTCCTCATCACCTCCACCGCGCTCCCTCCCGTAAACGGCAGCTTCTCCGTCAGCATCTGAAACAGCATCACCCCCAGCGCCCACACATCGCTCGCCGTCGTCACCTCCTTCGCCTTCCCCGCCGCCTGCTCCGGGCTCATGTAGTGCGGCGTCCCCACATACGCGTGGCTCTTCGTCAGTTGAAACTCCGCATCCAAAAGCTTCGCCAGCCCAAAGTCCGACAGCATCGGCCTCCCTCCCACATCCAGCAAAATGTTCGCAGGCTTCAGGTCACGGTGCAGCACCCCGTGCTCATGCGCATACTGCACCGCACGCGCTATCCTCACCATCAGCCCCGCCGCTTCCTTCTCTGCCATCACCCCTCTCCTTTTCAGCCGGTCCGCCAATGATCCCCCCTCCGCCAGCCTCATCGTAAAATACGGCATCCCCTCCTCCTCACCGCTCTCATAGATCGGCACGATGTCAGGGTGGTCCAGCTGCGCCACCGC